>SLSZ01000066.1 GCA_007130125.1 Bacteroidales bacterium | reverse complement strand
TATTAAGGAAATAGAAGATTGGTTAAATCAATTTGAAGCGGAGGGCAAAAATTTATTTACTACTTCGTCTTTTCAAACTCACAGTATTGTCTTGTTGCATATAATAAGCATTGTCAATTCCCGAATTCCTGTTTATTTTATTAATACTGGATTTCATTTCCCTGAAACAATACAGTACAAAGACGATATTGCCGAACTTTTTGGGCTTCGTGT
Organism: Bacteroidales bacterium; assembly: GCA_007130125.1. Classification (GTDB taxonomy): domain Bacteria; phylum Bacteroidota; class Bacteroidia; order Bacteroidales; family UBA7960; genus PUKZ01. The sequence continues at coordinate 73,992 of SLSZ01000066.1, read as the reverse complement.
TATTAACCTATATCCTAACGTTCCAAAAAATCTTCAGACTGATTCTGAAGGGAATTTATTATTTACTTTTGATCCTGACTATTGTTGTTATTTAAATAAAGTACAGCCGGTCGAGGCTTTGCTGGATATATATGACGTCTGGATAAACGGAGTAAGGGCTGATCAAAACCACTATAGGCGTGGGCTTTCGGTAATTGAACAGGCTAACCACGATACTTTGAGGTATCATCCATTGTTGCATGTAACATATAAAGAAATTGTTGATTATATAAAAAGCAATAAGCTTCCCGTTCATCCACTGGAGGCCCGTGGTTATAAGAGTATTGGTTGTGAGCCTTGCACCAGGCCTGCTGAAAGCTCCAATGATCGGGGCTGTCGTTGGTTTGGATTGAAAAAGACGGAATGTGGCTTAAACTTGGATTTACTAAAAAACAATAAACACACTTAATAGTTATAAACTGATCCATTATTATTACAACAGCACATGAACATATTAATTACAGGTGGTGCCGGATATATCGGCAATGAACTGGTGTTTGACCTTATAAAGGATCCGAAAGTTGAGAAAGTTATTATATATGATAATTTAAGCCGGAAGAACTATAATCTTTTTCTTGACCAACGTACGGAGCACACCAAGATAAAGTTTGTTAAAGGTGAGTTGCTTGATTCGCGTAGATTGCGCCAGGTATTACAGGGGGTGGATGTTGTTTATCATCTTGCAGCCATAGTTTCAACTCCTTTGGCTACGGAAAACTCTCATTTGTTTGAACAAATAAACCATTGGGGCACTGCTGAACTTGTGTATGCACTTGAAGAGAGTAATGTGTCGAAAGTCATTTATTTAAGCACTACTTCAGTGTATGGCGCTTCGGAAAAAATGATAGATATAAATACCGTACCTGATCCAAAAACTTTTTACGGGAGCAGCAAGCTTAGGGGCGAGGAACACATAAAAAGGTTATTTGATAAGATGGATACCTATATTATCCGTTGTGGCAACGTTTATGGTTATAGCCCAAGTGTCAGGTTTGATGCGGTGATTAACAGATTTATGTTTGAAGCTAATTATATCGGCCGTATACAAATTACAGGTAACGGCAAGCAAAAAAGGGCTTTTATACATGTTGACAAAGTTGTAAATCTTTTGTCAAATTTGTTGAGAAAGGAGTTGCCTTCAGGAATATACAATTTTTCAGATCAGAATCTCGCAATTCAATCAATTGCAGAGCTGATACGTGAGATTTACAATGGCCTTGAGATGATCTTTGTAAATCAACATCTTGTGATGCGTGAGATTAAAGTAAAACCGGATGACAGGATAATGAAGATTCTTACATTAGAACCCATATCGGTAAAAGAAGAGTTAATAAACTTTAAAAACAGCTTTTCTTTCTCTTCGCATATTTGACAAGCAACTCTATGCGTGCATTTTGGCTATGACGTTGTTGTTTTGCCGTTTTATTGCAGCATAAACCTTAAACTAATACCTCCATTAATGTTGGATGTTGGAAAATGGTCTGAAATGAAAGGCTCAGTAATTATCTGATCATAGAATAATCTGAAGTTCAGGCGAGGGCTTATCTGATAATCAGCTGAGAAGTTTATAGATATTGTTTGCTGTCCTGCTGATGGAGTGTTTTGTTCATCCTGGTCTTCCAAAAGTTTACGTAGCACTGTATGGTTTTCTCTTATGGATAGGTCCAGTCTAAGCACAAGGTCACTCTCAATTCTTTGTGTACCGGCAGCCTGGGTTACATTGAAAGCCAGATTTTCAAACCGGTAACCGGTACCAATGATAAACTCTTTAGAAGAGACATCTGTTATTTGGTTATTTGCAAAGCTTAAGCTTAAATTTCTTGAGCGGCGATATTCAAACCGCGTTATTAGGCTGTTTTGCCATGTCATATCAATATTGATAAGTGGGTTGAACGACTCCATTATTGATACCTGACCTATTTCATATTCAGGGATAAAGTTTCTTGTACGTTCTTCAATAGCAATGGGATGTCCAAAAATATCATCTTCAGAATAATTTGGGTTGCTTTGATATGAGCCTATGTTAAAAGTAGAGCGGTAGCCATGTGAAATAGTTACAGATTTAAAGTATTGCTGTACGAAATCCAGTTTTGTAAGGCCGTTGTATGTCATTTGCCAATTGGGGTATGGTATATTCATGAACGGGTCTAAAGGAGACTCTGTTGGGTCCATGCCTCCATAAGCTGAAATGAAAGAAGCGATTAACACTTCCTGCGAATAAGGTCCGTATCCTGAAGGGAAATACACTGTGTCTGTTGGTGTTATATATTGTTCAAATGAGCCATCCCAGTTCTCGTTATTACGGGCTAGTCGCATAGCAATATCGTAACGGTTATTTTTGAATGTTTCAAAGTTTCCTGAAGTGTGAAATCGTTTATCCACATCGTCAAAAACAGTATTTATCGACAGGAAAGATATGCTGAAGCTACCTGATTCCATTTTGTTTGATTGATTGAGGTTTCCATGTGAGTCAGCTCTAAAGTATTCAGTTTGGCCGTGCGCTTTATTTCTTAAAACAGAGAGGTCGATCCTTAAATCCGGCAAAGGCTCGAAAGTTGCACGCCCTGATATGTTTTGTGTTTTGTTTGTGGTATAAGGGGTGTTCAGCATAGTATCTACCAACCATCCTTCCCTGGCAGCCTGATGTCGAATATCTTCCTGGCTGCCGAATATAAAGCCGAATCCCGGAGCGTCTTTATCCCAGTTTTGGCCTAAATATTGAGATGAATGGATAAACCCGGGGAGTCTTGTGCCATTGGTTTCTGAATAACTTATGGATGCAGTTCTGAGGCCCATCATAACTCTTGTTACACCTTCCGCTATTTTTAACAAATAGTTTGGTTGGTCGTCATCATCATCTATACCTTCCCTTTCAAGGTTTTCTCCCCTTAGCTGGCCTCTTTCTCTTTGTGGCTGTCTTTGCGGTTGTCTTTGCTGGCCTCGCGATTGTCCACCCTGGTTTACCCTGCGTAAAAAGTCAATTTTATTGTAAAGGTTGACGAAGTTTGCATTTATATTCAGACTTTTTGTATTGGCATTTTCAATGGTATTTCCAATATCTTCCTGCACCGCAAGTGGTGATGCTGCCCAGTCATAGTTAGCTGTATAGCCGGCATTGGCGTTGACAAAATCGAGCAAAGGCAATTTGTTTATAGGTATATTGTATGTTAGGTTAACCCTTTGGTTGAAGAATGTTGTCCTTCCAAAGCCTTTTATGCTTTGCATAACTTCATCGCGATATTCCTGATACCCCTCATCGTCACCTCTGTCAATACGCCCCGGAGGCTCGTCTATGCGTGAGTTGTTTATTGCAGAATACTCTAACTTCAGGTTTCTTGTCAAATCCCAGCGCATGTCATAGAGGCGGTCCCAGTTAAAAGTTTTTACGTAGTTCGGTTCAAGAATGATTAAGCCTTCACTTTTGTTTCTCATCAAAATTTCATTATAGCCACGCTCAACATCAGTTCGGAAAGAAAGCATTCGGGGCTTATAATAAAAATTAAAATCCCGTATGAGGCTGAATGCATCATGGCTTAAAAACTCTAAATTAGAGAATGGTGTAACGTTGTCAGGTGTTGTAGTGAAATTGTACCCAAGACTTCCTCTCCAGTTTTGCCTCTTGTCGTACTCTATGTCTATGTTCCTTGAGTATACTTCTGTATATGCATAGCTGACACTAAAGTTTTCAAGGTCCCACAGCCGAGGCGTAGATCCTCTTTGAGTTCTGCTCTTTGATACGTTTGTGAAATTAATACTTTTGCGACGAGTCAAGTCCTGGGCAATTCTTTTTATTGAATCTCTTTCGGCTTTGGTTTCATAAGAGTCAAGATCGTCTTCAAACAAAACATCGGGGTTCAGAGGATTATACTGTGGATTGCTTAAAGCTTCGGAATAACTAAAGTGCATAGGGATTCTTAACCCGAAATCTTCAGGGAAAAATTTTCCCAGCTCCAGGTTAGTAGCAATATCATAAGAGGTGAACTGCTCAATTTGTCTCTCACTTACTCTTTTTTCAATAGATCCATAACCCGGAGTGCTTATCATTCCGGCCAAAGTAAGATTACCAAGGTCAGCAAGTTGCGCATTTAGCCTGCCTGATGCTGCCCAGCCTCCCTGGTCTTCAAAATCATATAATCTTAATTCGTTGACCCAAATCTCTGCTGATTTTGGCATACCATCATTGTCGGAATTGTTTATTGTTTTTTTAGGGTTGCGGATGCCGATCATTATTACTTTAACATCACTCAAAGTTGGGGTTCCAATGATAGTCATTTTATTATCACCATCTTCCATCATAAATGGCCTGTTGACGGATACTCCTGAGTTTGCTTGTCTTGACAAAGTGTTTCTTTGCAACTTTAATTCTTGTAGCTTTTCAAGGTAGATGTCAAACTCATTTTCCTCCGGCCACACTTCCCTGGGATTAAAAGAACCCCATCTGGTGACTTTCATAGGGACTTCATACTCATAATAGTTTCCTGTAAAGTCCGTTCCAAGTCGAATAAAAACTGTCAGTTCACCATCTTTAAGGTCGTCATCTTCTCCAATTGATTCGGTGTGAGCAAACATCCTCACTCTGCGGTATTGGCGCATATCAAGGCTTGTGTTTTTATATACTGCACGTGCATCACCGTCTTTCAAATCCCTGACCCGCATTGCAAGTGATTGCTCGTTTCTTTGCTGCAGTGCTGTAGTACCAAGGTCTACTTCTCTTTCTATGCCGGGTGGCAGCACATAAGGTATTGGTTGGCGGTGAGCGTTTTCTTCTATGTTTACTGTAAATGTTTCAAAAGCGGTTTGTTCATCATCGACAGGAAGATATTCTCCAGCTTCAGTTAAAGATCTGTCATATGTTCTCCAGTCTCCCCTGATAAGTGATAGTGTGGCGAAACGGCAAATAATTTCTTCTTCAAATCCTTTAAAAAACATTCTCATGAATCTTATAGAGTTGAAGTCCTGTATATTGTTTACAGCTTGTCTGTCAGGGTCGCGTAAAGGAATTTTAAACTGATACCAGCGAATACTTTCCGTTTCACCGTTTTTTAACCTCACTGTTGCTTCCCGGATATCTGTAATGTAGTTATCCCCCACCACCATATCTTCAGGTCTCAGGCTTACGCGGTATTGAAAGTATCTTTCGGATTCGTTTAGTGTGCCGTCACGGTTGATATCTTCAGTGTTGGGCAGGTTGGTTGCCGCTGTAGGGTATGGTTCGGGGCTTTGCTCTGCTGTTGGGCTGTTACCTTCCAGTCCATTATAATTTTTGTATCTGTCAAGTATTGATGTTTGATTTTGGTCGTGTTCGGTGCCTCTATAGTATTGATAATTATCTGCAGATGGGTCTTCGAAAGCTTTTTCATATGCAACACTATTAGCACCATGAATTGCGGCAATTGCGTCAAGGAATTCGGAGAAAAAAGTTCTTTCATCTTCAGTGCTTAATCCGTCAAGGCCGACATCCTGGTACTGCCTTGATTGCGGGTCGTTGTCAAAAGCTCCTGTAATATCTTGTTGAGTGGGGACTCTGCCCCATATGGTTGTATCTACATTAATTGCATTTTCATCAATAGGCAACCCGTTTTCAAAACTTTTCCTTCCGTCGCGCAACACATCTTCCGACACATCTCCCAGGTTGAAATACAGGTCTCCTCCAGAGTGATCTTCATCATATACAAATGGGTCCATCATCCAAAACTCTATATATTCTATGTTGGCAGCCTCGAAGTCAGTAGTGTGCAGTCCGCGCATTATTCCACCCCAGCGAGTTTCAGGGTTGTTAAGCCTTCCGTCTTCATCCGTGCCGTGGCTATAAGGTGATGGTTCTGTATCATAATTGTATGGCCCTCTCTCATCAGGGTAGTATGCCATGTTTAGAACAGGTATTGGTGCAGGTAATCCTGTAGGGCTTTCTTTGTTTGGCCATATTTCAGTTTCCAGAACCTCCCTTACAAAGTGGCTTGATTGTTGCTCAACATCATTACGTATATGTGCCGGAGTAAGGTTGTCATTTCTTACAAACAGTGGATCAATGATATACCATGCCATTTTAGCGACATTATAACGGAAAGCAAGCTCTGTTCCGGGAGCTCCTTCCGGAAACATGTGAGGCGCTGTTTGACCTTGTGGTGTGGATGCTATGTGCCACGAATGAACATTTTTCAAACAGATCAAAGATTTGCTACCTTCAAAATCATCGATGTATGCAGTACCGGCACTGCCTATATGACGAGAGTGCCCCGGTATGAGGTGAGCAAACTCACCGTCAAAAGTAATCCTTGAAGGTGTGTTTGAACTGTAAAAAGGAAGCAGGTCAAGGGCTCGTGTAATAAAAAGTGATTCGGTAGTGTATGTTGTGTTAAGTCCCCAGATAGTGTTTGCAATAGGCTCATCACCAAAAGATACTTTTTGTGTCATTGGGCGCTCTGATAAACGCATTATGGTACCACCGATGTTAAAATCATCACTGATCCTGTGGTTAACATGTGCTCCGAGCAAGGTTTTGGTTTGCAGGCTGAACATGTCACTACTTTCAAGAGATATCCGTATTGGTGCTCCTGAATTAAGAATGCCTTCATTAATGATTTGCACCCTGCCAAGAGAATAATCAACTGTATAGTCAACGTTTTCTGTAAGCGGGGTTCCTCCTGCTGTGACGATAACAGAGCCCGGAGGTATATTCATTGCGTTGAGAAAAATTTCTGATCCGGCTTCAGATTTATATGTTCCTTCAAGGAAAAACCTGTTTTTTTCTGGGAACTGTTGGGCCCGGTGCTTTGTGGTTGTATAGAGCGAGTCGAAAGCGTATTTGTCTCCGAGCTCTTCATTTTCTAAAACTTTTCTTAAATGAGACCCAAAGGGTTCTAATACAGGGAAATAAATTCTCCCTGTTGCTGATTCTATTGTACCCCCTCTTGTAGCTGCATTATCAACAAAATCAAATACTCCATCGGGGTTGGGGTCAAGATGAGTGTTAAGCCTGTCCAGGCCCATTACCCTGATAAGCGGCTCACCTTCAACCGGCCCTTCATTCAGGAAACCTATTGGAACACCCAGCTCTTCACTGTCGTAAAATATGTTAAGCCTGAAGTCCTGCCTGTTAACCTGGTAAGCACCAATATTGTAGATGTTTTTCATCATTAGATCCCACATCGGGATCCTTGTGTTCACAGTGGTGCTTTTGAGCATTTTAACGATTAATGAATTGGGAGAGGAAATATCGTTCGAGAATTCTCCAACCTTATATGTTCTGTCATCACCAATTATTTCATATTCATAAGCAACCGCAAGTACCTGGTCCGGGTTGAGAGATTGGTTTAATGATATAAATCCGAGGTTTGTGTTTATGGTATATTCGTTGGGTCTCAGCCTACGAGCCATTTCAATATTTTCATAATCAATTCCTGCAGAGAAGCCATGCTGAGCAAGATAGCTGCTAACCTGTGATATATCTCTGATCGGGCTATCTTCTACCATTTCATATAGTTCGTTGGCTTCATTAGATGGCGGATGTCCAGGTATTCCCCCAATAGTTTGATTATATGGGTCATTTTCACCAAGGTCAGCAAATGCGACAATGTTACGGTTATCTTCGGTAGCAGCGCCAATATTGGTTACCCATACCTCGACACGGGTTATGTTAATGTTTGAGCTAACAACCGGTAAAGTTTCAAGAGCATCTTCGTATCTGTCCCTGAAATGATGACCAATAAAGAAGTGGCGATTGCTTTCATATTCATCGGCACGTATTTCAAATTCACTGACCTGTGCACCGCCCGTTACTTCAATGGTTTGTGTTTCGGTCTTTTGTTGAGAAAACACACTGGTTATCGTTGTGTTTCCAAATCTCCATTGTGTTTTTATGCCAAACAATCCCTGGTTTCCTGTTATAAGAGTACCCGGTAAAGGCAAAGTAACGTCGCCGGCTTCCACAAGTTGCAATATGTCATCTTCCGTACCCTGGTATTCAACTTTTAGCTGATTTTCAAAATCAAATGTTGCTTCAGTATTATAATTACTACTAATCCTTATTTTTTCACCAACTTGTGCGTCAACGCTCACCTGTATTTTTTGCTGGAAGTCAAAGTTTGTTTGTCTTCTTCGTCTTTCATCCAGGAACGGGTCTTCCCTTTTGTTTGAAAGCACGCCAAAAATAAGTTCTGCCGAGCCTGTTGGCCTGATATCTATTGTGCTGCCGCCAAAAATTCGTTCAAACAATTCACTGCTGACGTATATTTCAGGTATTATACCGTCGCGTCTTTCAAAGTCTTGTGGACGGGATTTTTCAAACCAATAATCACGCAAAGCTTTATCCATATCATAATCAAGATATTCGTCAAAACTCATTACAATAGGACGGCCTATAATCATATCTCCCACTTTTCGCACCTTGAGATATTGATTTGCCTCCGGATCGTAGATATATTCAGTTTTTATGTTGGGAGGATCACCCATGCTTACTCCTTCATGTGGAGGGTCATTAAGAACATATGATGGTAATATTGGCTCCTGTTGGTCGCTTTCAGTGGTGGGCTCATTTTCTTCAGGGTTATCTGTATCAGGATCGTTAGATTCAGAAATTGCATAGCTTGAACTTTCTTCCGGGTTTTTCCAGTAGCCATGGTTTTCAAAATTACCTGGAGCTGCCTGCAAAAGCTTTACAGAAGCAAGAAATATTAAAGCAAACTGAATACTAACGTGTTTCGATATATGCACCCAATTCTTATTTTAAAAACAACAAAACTTATCAAGGATGTGAAACAGAATAAACCAGCGATTTTCGGCATCTTTCTTTTAAGAGATCATTAAATATCAGCCATGCTTTTTCACTTCATTTCACACACTATAGCTTTTTTAAAGCTTCTTTAACGAGAGCTTCAGAAGAAAGGTTTTTACTTTCGTAAGAACCAGTGATTTTATCAAGTATTTTTTCTACGGTGTTCTTGGCAAAGCCAAGCATTACTAAAGCAGATAACGCCTCATTTCGGGTGGTATTGTTTGTTGTTGACAAAAATTCGTCCTTTGTTAAAGCTTCTTTCTTGAAACGACCTGTCAAATCAACAACCACACGTTGTGCTGTTTTGGCTCCAATTCCTTTTACCGACTGCAATATTTGAGGGTTGTTTTCAATAATAGCTTTTTTAATTTCCTCCGGGGCGTAGGATGACAATATAACCCTTGCTGTGTTGGGGCCTACTCCCGACACAGAAATTAAATCCCTGAATAATTCTTTTTCATTTACAGTGAAAAAGCCAAAAAGAACATGGGCATCTTCCCTGATGGCCAAATGAGTAAAAAGCTTAACATTGCCCGACTCAGGAAGGTGTGAATAAGTGTATAATGATATGTTTATCATATAACCAATTCCGTTGCATTCAACAACAACATAAGCCGGGTTTTTTTCTACCATTAAACCTTCAATGTAAGCTATCATATCAAAAAATATTTGATTAACTAAAAACCGGAAAGCAAAATTAAAAAAATATTAACAATTCGCATGTCTTGTTTTTTTATTAAAAAAACAGCCTTCCGGTCATTATGTTTATTGTTGACCGCCAGAAGGCTGTTTTTATTAACGTTTGTTAATTTATTTAATGGTTAGCTTTTAACTTTTTTAATTGCATTGTCCAAAGCATTTTTTATCATATCTTCAGGAGGGTTTTCGATAAGGCCTGCTTCAAACAGTTTGTGGGTTGATTCCCTGGCGTTATTTATGTCAGCGGTGGCCCAATCGTATGCTTCCTGCCATGTTAGTTTTTTTCTTGCCACTCCATCTTCAATTGCTTGCATAGCAACGTCTGCAGCTTCAAAAGGGAATACTTCAGATTCATCCATTTTAGCAATTATGTTGTCTGTATTAATTCCTCTTTTTTCAGAAAATCGTGCGATAGATTTAGCAGCTGCTATTGCCATGTTGTCGGTAATACTGCTAGCTCTTGCCATTAAGGCTCCTTTTAATATGCCGGGGAATCCAACAGAGTTGTTTACCTGGTTTGGGAAGTCTCCGCGTCCTGTTGCTACTATATGTGCACCGGCTTCTTTAGCTGCGTATGGATATATTTCGGGAACAGGGTTTGCACAAACAAAGACAATAGATTTGTCAGCCATAACTTCTATCCATTCCGGTTTAATTACATCCGGTCCTGGTCGTGACATTGAGATTAGCGCATCCGCTCCTTTCATGGCTTCTTCCATTGTTTCTATTTTGTTTGGATTTGTAACCTGGCAAAGTTCCCACTTCCGGTAAAATCTTTTGTCTTTTTCAATGTCGGAGCGGCCGGAATGAAGAGAACCTTTAGAGTCGAACATTATGATTTTTGCAGGGTCTGCACCATAAGTAGTAACGATTCGGGCAATAGTAGCATTTGAAGCACCTGCTCCATAAAAAACGATCTTTGCATCTTCTATTTTTTTATCAACCAGCTTTAGAGCATTTATCAGGCCTGCGAGAGCTACACAGGCAGTTCCTTGGGCATCATCGTGCCATACTGGGATTTGACACTCTTCCCTTAGCACATCAAGAACTTTATAACAATTTGGTTGTGATATGTCTTCAAGATTTATAGCTCCATAACTGTATTGGCACATTTTAACAAAATCAATAATCTTATCAGGGTCATTTTCTCCTTTTTCGTTACGGCTGTCCACACAAACAGCAATTCCATCGCAACCTCCAAGGTATTTCATAAGAAAGGCTTTGCCTTCCATAACACCCAAACCTCCGGGGGGAGTGCAGTCTCCATCGCCCAATACTCTTGTTGAGTCACTAACAACAGCTACCAGGTTGCCACGGTTGGATAATTCAAAAGAAGCGTCATTGTTGTCTCTTATTGTAGTTGAAATATTTGAAACCCCGGGTGTATACCATGCATTAAACCAATTAAACCCTAAAACAGGAGCTTTGGGTAAAGTTTGCATTTTACCGTTATAAAACTTGTGGGCTTTTAACGCCAGCTCTTTGTAAAACAGGGTTTTAGCTTTAGCTTTTTGTTGTTGAGTAAGATCGTCAGGCAGCATTGCCTCTAAATTTTCCAGGGAAAGATTGTTTTTTTTCATATTAACAAGGTTTTTTGATTAGAAATACATTTAAATTGAGATTAATTGGATTCAATAATTTGGAACAGTTCATCAAGCTTAGGAGTAAGTATTATCTCTGTGCGTCTGTTTTTTCTTCTTGCCTCGGGGGTTTTTGCTGGGTCAATAGGCATATACTCTCCCCTGCCGGCGGCAGTAAGTCTTTGTGGATCAATATTGCCTTGTTGTAATAATATTTTGACAATTGAAGTTGCACGCATAACGCTTAAGTCCCAGTTATCTTGTAAGTCGCCTGAAGGAATAAGCGGAACATCATCGGTATGCCCTTCAACCATAACGTTAATATCGGGATTGCGTTCCAGAACTTTTGCCAGCTCTTTTAGAGCTCTTACGCCACCCGGGTCAACTTCGTACTTGCCGGATTCGAAAAGCAAACTTTCATCGAGTGAAACATAAACCTTTCCTTTTCTAACATCTACAGACAAGCCTTTATCTTCAAAGCCAAGCAAAGCATCAGATACTCTTTTACGCAAAGCATTAACCATTGAGTCCTGCTTGTTAAGAATTGATTCAAGCTCCGTCAGGCGGGCATCTTTAAGCTCCATTTCTTTAATGGAAGCTTGTAATTTTTGGTTAAGATCATTAAGTCTTTTCTCTTTTTCTTCAAGCTCAAGCGCTGCTTTTTGCAATTCATCCTCCCGTTTTTGAAGATCTTTCTGAGTTTCCTGTAAACGTTCCAATATACGCTGAGTTTCACTACGGTCGCCCTCCAGCAACTGTTCGTTCTTATCCAGAAGTATTTGATAAGTCTTATGGAGTTGGTCATAGCTCTTTCTTAAACTTCTGTAATTCTCGCCCATCCTGGTAGTATCTTTTACAAGATTTTCAATAGACTTTTCTTGCTGCTCTATTTGGCTTGATAATTCAGTGTTTTTGGTGTGAAGCTTTTCGTTTTCAGCCTGCAATTCAACATTACTGTCTTCGCATTGTTGCCTGCGCGCTTGCAGGTCTTCATATTTTCTTGCCGGAACACAAGAAAAGGCAATTGCACATAACAAGAAAAATACAACTGCATGGTTTTTTACAAAAAGGCTGTTCATTGGGTTATAGTTTTGTTAATTAATGTTTCGTTGTAACTAAAAGATATATGCAACACGTTGTTGTTTTTTTTCTGTAAAAGTAAAAATTTTCGATGTCAAAATACAGTATGATTTAATTTTTTATTACGAGTATAACCGGAAACTGGCATGAATGCTTATCATCGGGCATATTTTTCAATTTAACCAAAGCATATTCAAGAATATTATATGCCATATCATAGCCAGGCATCACCCAGGGTTCATGTCTGTTTGAATATCTTTGAAATACTATAAATATTATGTTTAATCCAGGTTAATATTTTGTTTTGTTTGAACTATATAGCTAACAACAATAAACAAATATAATGATTTTCCTAAACTGATGACATTATCAGGATTTTTATTAAAGACTAATAAGTATCTTAAATAAATTACAATCTTTTTTATGTAAATTTGTTTGCGATATTTTGCTATACCCGAATAATTTGATGTTCCTTTTAATTAGTTTTATCATTTAGTTATTAGAACTTATAAGTAACCTTACAGCTTAATTAATTAAAATATTGTATTGAACGTATAAAAAGTTTTACCAAAAATGTGTAAGCCACTAATTTTTTTACTGCTTTTTTTAAGTGTTAATCTTTTTTCTGCTGCTGCGGATTATAAGCCTGTTATAATAGAGGCATCAAAAGAAAGAATAATTAATGATGTTTTTACGCTTGCTTCTGACAGTATGCGCGGGCGGAAATTTCCTGACGAAGGCAGGGAAATGGCTGCCGGCTATATTGCTGAGCAATTTGGTCTTGCCGGGCTAAAAGGTATAAATAATAATGATGAACCATATTTTCAAAAAATTCCTGTAAGTAAAATTAACAGGGGAGAAACATTTGTATATCACGATGGTTCTCCTTACTTGTCTGGTTTGTCAATGCACTCATTTGCAGCAACTACATCGTTAAATTTAGGCTCTCATGATTCGCCTGCAGAGATGCCCGTTAAATTTGTTGGTTATTCATCAGGAGATATGGTTGGCTACACAGGCAAGGACACCCTTGTTTTTTTTCTTGCTGAAGATATGCTTGATGCTACAAGGAGACTGGAAGATCTTGCTGAAAATACCGGGGCTAAGTTTTTTGGGTTTGCTATAAGGGGTGAAAGAAAAAAACTAACCGATATTTTTACAAGTGAAGTACAAGAAATTATTTCCGCTGAAAGCAGTATTTCAAGTCATCAATATCCCGATGGAGTTTTTGGTATGAGCGTTATAGAAGAAAGAGATTGGTTGTACAATTATCTGCCTGTTATGGATAATGACATAGGTGTTTTCTTGTTTGATGAAAGTTTTTTTACAATTTTTTTTGAAGAATCTCTGAAAGACCGGCATAATGAAGCTTTGCTTGCCGAGCGTGAAGGAGTGTTGCCGGAACCCATTTATAAGGATCTTAGATTCACAACTTCTTTTCAATTGATGGAGGTTGTTAAATATGATGATAATGTTATTGGTTATATTGAGGGAACTGACCTGAAAGAAGAGGTGGTAATAATATGCGGGCATTACGATCATTTGGGTAAAAGAGGGGATGACATTTATTATGGAGCGGATGATAATGCATCAGGTACTGCTGCGGTTATGGAGTTGGCTCGTATGTTCGCGCAAGCTAAATCCAATGGAGTGGATTTCAGAAGAAGTGTTGTTTTTATCGCATTTGGAGCTGAAGAAAGCGGGCTTAACGGATCATCATACTATGTGGCAAACCCTGTATTTCCACTGGACAAAACTGCACTTGTTATAAACATGGATATGATAGGGCGGTCTGACCATCCAGTTGGCGAGGCCGGATATGCTAATGTTCATGTCATGTCGGGGTTAAGAAGGCCTTTGTGGCGCACTTTTCGAAGGATTGACAAATCAATGGATAATATTGTGCTTGAACGTGCAGGACTTTCATTTGGGACACTCATGTACTACTTTGGGTCCGATCATTACCCGTTTGTTAAGAATGGAATTCCTGCTGTTGTAATTAATACGGGAATGCACCCCGATTACCACAAACCTACCGATACACCGGATAAGATCAACTATGATAATCTCACTAACATTATAAAAGTTGTTTTTGCAATAGCTGCTAAAGTAGCTGATGAGCCGGAAAGATTTCCGTTAAATTAACTGTTTTTTATAATTGGTTGATTTGAAAAATCATTAACTTAGATGTTAGCTTTTCTTATAAAACTTTAATGATATGGCTGGTAACAGTATTGGGAGTGTGTTGGTATTAACCACCTTTGGTGAGTCTCATGGCTGCTGTGTGGGAGGTGTATTGGATGGATACCCTGCAGGGATTGAAATTGATTATAACCATCTGCAAACAGAACTATCAAGACGCCGTCCCGGTCAGTCCGGGTTGGTCAGCCCCCGTGATGAAAAGGATTCCGTTGAGTTTTTGTCCGGAATTTACCAAAACAGAACTCTTGGCTCTCCTATAGCTTTTATTATAAAAAACAAGGATTCCAGGTCTGCCGAATATGATAATCTCAAAAACCTATACAGGCCATCACATAGTGATTACACGTATGAAAAAAAATACGGTACTCGTGATGAGCGTGGTGGAGGCAGATCCTCCGCGCGAGAAACAGCTGCCCGGGTAGTTGCAGGTGCACTTGCCAAACAATTTCTTAAAAAACATAACATTAAAATAAACGCTTTTGTCAAAAGTATTGGGGAGATTGAAGCTAATAAACCATATTATGAACTAAGCCTTGAAAACACAGAAAAAAGCCCTGTACGATGCCCTGATAATGAAACTTCAAAAAAAATGGTACAATATCTTGAAAAACTTATCGAAGAGGGAGATTCAACGGGGGGTGTAATAGAATGTGTTGTTAAAGGTGTTAAACCCGGCCTGGGAGAACCAGTCTACGACAAGTTGCATTCCGCTCTTGGCAAAGCTATGCTTTCAATAAATGCTGTCAAAGGATTTGAATATGGTAGTGGCTTTACCGGTGCTAAAATGAAAGGATCAGAACATAACGACCCTTTTGTTTTGGAAAATGACCGGATCAAAACCTCTACCAATAACTCTGGCGGCATACAGGGCGGCATTAGTAATGGAATGGATATTTATTTCAGAGTTGCATTTAAACCAACGCCTACAATAAGGAAAGAACAAACTACCATTGATAACACCGGGAGCTCAACAAAATTCTCTGCCAAAGGCAGGCACGATCCATGTGTTGTGCCCAGGGCAGTGCCTATTGTTGAAGGGATGGCGGCTATGGTGATCATGGACCATTATTTGAAAAAGAAATCCTCAGATGTAAATAAAGTGAATGTGTAAAGCATGAGGGTCCCATGGGTTAAGAACTAAAAACGTAAACATTGACAGATATACTTTATTAAAAATCAGAATTTCAAATACATTTTATACAATTGAATAAGTACTAAATACCAAAGCTTAAACTAAAAGACTTTTGATATGAAAAAAATACTCAAAATTGCAGCAATAGTAATTGCAATCATTTTTGCATTGCTTGTTATTTTGCCATATGCATTTAAGGGCAAGATTGTTGAAACTGCAAAAGAAGAGATAAACAAAAGTGTAAATGCCGAAGTTGACTTTGGCACATTTAGGTTGTCTTTTATTCGTAACTTCCCGAATGTGTCTTTAAGGCTTAACGACCTGTCGGTTAAGGGTGTTGATACTTTTGAAGGAGTTACGCTTGCTGATATAGGTTCAATCTTTGTAACCATTGATATTATGAGTTTATTCAGAGGAGACACCTATGAAGTACGTTCTATAAGACTTGATGATCCTGAGGTGAATGTAATTGTTTTGGAGGACGGACAGGCTAACTGGGATATTATGATACCATCTGAAGAAATTGTTGAAGAAGAGATAGATGAAGATAAAGAGCCTTTTGAATTTAACCTTGCTTTACGTAGCTTTGAAATAAGAAGGGGCAATATTATTTATGATGATGCTCCGTTTGAAGTTTATATTGAACTTAAGAATCTGAACCACAAGCTTAGTGGTGATTTTACTGCCGATGATGCGACTTTGTCAATACCTTATACAACTGCCGATTCTTTCACTATGCATATAGAAGGAATACCTTTGGTTACCAGGGTGTATTTAGATTTGGTAGCAGATATTGATGTGATCTTTTCACAATTTCATTTTACTTTTAAAGAGAATGAGCTTTTGCTAAATGACCTTGCTGTCGGCTTTGATGGTTATTTTGCCATGCCTCCCGGAGAAGATATGAATATGGACATAACCTTCTTTTCCAAAAAATCTGATATAAGAACTTTTATATCAATGATCCCTGCAATTTATGCACAAGATTTTGAGTCTATTCAAACTTCGGGTCACTTTGCTCTTGACGGCCATTTGGCCGGGATTCTTAGTGGAGAAATAATCCCATCTTTCGGATTAAACATTTTGCTTGAAGACGGTAGTTTTACTTATCCAGATCTGCCCGGCTCGGTGAATGATATACAAATAAAAGCTGAAGTTGTAAACGAGGGGAATAAAGTAGATAATACGGTTATTGATGTTTCCCGGTTTAGCTTTCTAATGGCAGAGAATCCGGTGAGTGCCAGGTTTAACCTAAAAACCCCTGTTTCAGATCCTCAGTTTGACTTTGTTTTTGAATGCGATGTTGACCTGGCAGAAATAGATAAAATATATCCATTGCCACCGGAAGAAGATATAAGCGGAAATATAAAGGGTGACATATTCGCCAGGGGAAGATTATCTTCAATTGAACAGGAAAGGTATGACGAGTTAGAGGCAAGAGGGTTGCTTGAATTCAAAGATGTTGAATATAAATCCCCTGCTTTTGATGAAAGGATAGTTTTGAATGATGCTGTTTTTGATTTATCTCCGCATCATTTTCAATTATCATCATTTGATTTTGAATATGGTGAAACACAGCTATTAGCAGATGGGCGTATTGATAATATATTCGGTTATCTTTTCAGCGACCAGGCTTTACATGGCATATTTAACTTAAGGGCAAATTATGTTGATGCAAATCAATTCATGGCTGAAACGCCTGAGCAACCTGCAGAAGAGACAGAGCCAATGGAGTTGTCAATTATAGAAGTGCCCGGAAATATTGATTTTACCTTGAATTCCCGTATAGACCATATTCTTTTTGGTGATCTTGACATTACGGAGGTAAATGGTACAATCAGGGTAGTGGATAATCAGGCTCGCATGGATAACTTAAACATGAACCTATTGGATGGTAAGCTGTCAATTAACGGTGCATACAGTACAAAAGAACAAGATTTTGCTGATGTTGACTTTTCTCTGGATATAGTAGGTTTTGATATACAAAATACTTTTAATACCTTTAATACAGTGCAGATTCTTGCGCCGGTGGGTGAATATTCTCACGGCAAATTCAATGCTTCAGTAAAGCTGAAATCAAGACTTGATGATGAGCTTAACCCGGTGTTGGAAAGCATGGAAGGTGGCGGCCTTTTAAGTTCTTCCGGTATTAGAGTGGAAGGGCCTCCTTCTATGCAGAAAATTGCTGAAGGATTGAAAATGGACAGACTTAAAAGGTTGGAGGTTGATGAGTTTAGGGTTAGGTTTACTTTTAGTGAAGGGAAACTGGTATTTGACCCTTTTGATATACGCTTTGGTAAATCTTCAGCAACAATTGCCGGCGAAACCCATTTTGACCAAAGTATCAATTATAATATGGAGTTTCGTATGCCTCGCAGCGAACTGGGGGAAAGCGCAAACCAGATTGTAAACGGAATGGTTTCCCAGGCTTCTGCAATGGGGTTGGATATTAAGTTGGATGAAGATGTTAAGATAAATGCAAATGTAACAGGAACTTTTACTGACCCTGAATTGTCACTGGGTTTGTCGGAAATGAGGAAGAGTGCAACGGAGGGTATTCGTGATCAATTGGAAGAAGAAGCTGAACGTTTGCGTGATGAGGCCGAAGAACGTATACGCGAAGAAGTAGATGAGTATATTGATGAAGCCGGCGAGCGTGTAAGTGAGGAGTTAGAGAAAAGGGCGGAGCAGGTATTGGCTGAAGCTCACAGACAAGCTGAGCGTGTTAGAGAGGAGGCAAAAAGAGCGGCCCAAAAAGTGAGAGATGAAGCAGAAGAGCAAGCTGCAAAACTAGAAGCAGAAGCCAGTGGCCCTCTTGCTAAAGCAGCCGCCAGAAGAACAGGAGAGGAGCTTATAAAAAAGGCAAATGAAAGAGCTGACCAACTCGAACAAGAAGGAGAGAAAAAAGCTCAAAGAATAATAGATGAAGCAGAAAAGAAAGCAGAACGTATTAGAGCAGGCGAAGAATAACAGTTAATAAAATAAATAGAGTTGTCATTTAATAAAAAAAAGCGGCCTTTGTATTTAACCAAAGGCCGCTTTTTTTATTATGATTTTTTATTTATGTCCTAGTTCAACTGGAATCTAACCGGTAAGTTAAACTGAACCCTTACTGCCTGACCTCTTTGTTTTCCTGGGTTCCATGGTGGCATGCTTCTTACTACTCTTACAGCTTCCTGGTCACATCCACCGCCAATACCTCTGACAACCTCAACGTTTGTGATTGATCCATCGGGCTCAACAACGAACGTAACAAATACGGTTCCCTGAATTCCTGCTTCGCGTGCCATTGTAGGATATCTTATATTTTTTCTCAAAAATTCATACATGGCTTCTTGTCCACCTGGAAACTCAGGCTGGTCCTCTACAATTGTAAAGATATAATCATCAGCTTCTTCTTCTTCTTCAAATACGACAGGCTCATAATCCGGGATAGCCTCATCGAGATCAGCCTCTGCATCAATGATAAACTCATCTTCAACTTCCACATCATCATCCACAATTATAAGCTCTTGTGAGGCTTCCGGTGGAGGAGGTGGTGGCGGCTCTTCAGGGCGGGTTATTGGAATATCTTCCTCTTCAATGATGTCCAGTTCTAATGTGCCCAGGTCAAAATCCGGCCTTTCATATTGCTTAATGTCAAAAGCAAAAAACACAGCCACTAAGGCCAGCGCTACGCCTATTTGAAAAAACAGGCTTTTTTTGCTTTCAAGGTCAGCTTTTTTTGATTTCTTTGGATCCATAATTTTTATTGATTATTATTTAAAAATCTATTTCAATCCTGTTTGTTTTGCTAAAGTACAAAAAAAATTTTTAATGGTTTATAATGTAAACGCTTAATATTTGATTATGTTGTTTTATTTATAAACCTTCCTTCTAATAACACTTTGAAAACCAGGATCCCGCTAATTGCTCCTGCTGAATTGGCTAGAAAATCCCAAAAATTCCCAAAACGGGAAGGGAGCATTACAGCCTGAAAAAATTCTGTCAAAGCGCCATAGAATATACTTATCACCAAAGTATAAACTACATAATGTTTTTGTGCATTTTCAAGAACTTGTTGCCTGAAAAACCCAAAACTCAAGAGTAAACTAAAAACAAAGAACAAAAGAAAATGTATTACCTTATCAATGTTTTCAATATTAAGAAACCTGCTTTTAGGGATAGAACTGCCTGGTAAGCTAATTATAATAAATATCCCTAATGCCCACATTATTGCAGGCAGCAAGTGTAAAAACAACTTAAAGCCTTTATGATTTTTCTGTTCCAGCTTTATTGCTTTAAAATTATTCTACCAACTTTTTGTATTTCTCAACCGAAAGCAGCTCTTCCAACTCTTCTTTATTGGATATTTTTATTTTAATGATCCATCCTTCATTATATGGATCTTTATTTATTAAATCAGGTGAACTTTCCAACTTTTCATTGAATTCAAGAACTTCACCTGTAATAGGCATAAAGAGATCAGATACCGTTTTTACCGCTTCAATCGTTCCAAAAGTTTCTTCCTTTTCAAGAGTTTCGCCTTCAGTATCAACCTCAATGTATACAATGTCTCCCAACTCATTTTGGGCAAAGTCAGTAATTCCTACATAAGCTTCATCGCCTTCCACTTTTACCCATTCATGATCTTTTGTGTACTTTAAATTTTCAGGAAATTTCATATGCTTAAGTTTTTATTAATAATTAATATCAAACAAGTTTGTTGTTAAATAATTACCAATTTGCAACGGGTCAAAAATACAACCTTTTTTTTAAGTGCAAAGGTTAAAATCTACATTTTTCCAAATAAAAAAGTTGAAGATCAATAGTCTGCAGTTTTTTATAGGTTATATGCTTATATCAGCTGATAATTGGCAAATCCCAACATATATTTGCCTTCCTTTTTATCGATGAAATTATATTTTATTCTTTTTCGTATTTGGCTTTAAAAGCCATGGCATAAAGTTTTATTTGTTTGATCATATTGGTAAGCCCGTTTGCTCGTGTAGGAGATAGGTGTTCTTTAAGACCGATCTTGTCAATAAACGCAAGGTCGGAATTGATTATTTCGTCAGGTGTTCGGCCTGACAAAACACGCAGCAATAAAGCTACAATACCTTTGGTAATTAAGGCATCACTGTCAGCTGTAAAATTAATTTTACCGTCTTCATAACTTGCATGAAGCCAAACTTGCGATTGACAACCTTTTATAAGATACTGTTGTTGTTTGTATTTTTCATCTATCTCCGGCAAGGACTTTCCCAGTTCAATCAGATAATTGTACTTGTCAGTCCAGTCATCAAACATCTCAAATTCTGAAATGATTTCAGTTTCAATATCTTTCAATGTCATAATTTACTTTTATGTTTATAGATTAACAACTTGTTTAATGATAAACAAAAATAAAACAATTTGGTTTGAAATCGGGTTATTATTATCCCATCAGCTTATGTTTGTCTTCCTCGCTTAAATTAAGGTCATCGGCTGTTTTGAAAGGATTAGGTTTACTGATCAGATAGAATAACAGAACTATTGCCAGGATGATCATGAGGTTGGTGTTTGCAGTAAACCAAAAAAACATACTGACAAAAAAAGCGGCTGCAAGAATAGATGTGAAACGCAGTGTCAAGGCTTTGCGATAAGGCAAAAGCTTTTTTGACAAAGATAGTGCGGGGTCAATGTTTTTTATAATTTTTTGCGAGGAGATATATCCAAACGGAATAACAGCTATCGTTATGGCAACTGCCCCTAATTGCATAAAAAATGCAGAAGAAGCTTCAGCGTCAATAATACTTCCCAGGTTGCTAACATATAAAGATACTGAAACGATGCAAACAATTATGGCAATAAACATTATACCATAAGTTCTCGTGATTAATTTATATGCTTCAATGGGGTTTTTGTCTGTCATAAGCTTTAAAATTTAATTGTTGAATTTTTGTGAAAATTTATCTTCTGCAGATATGCTTATAAAGTAATTATAGGAAAACAGAATCTGTGGGGAAAAAATCCTCTTATTTTTTTACCCAAACATTTTCCTCACCGTCTTTAAACCTTCAATAAACTTGTCCACTTCTTCGGTTGTGTTATATACAGCCATTGATGCTCTTACTGTGCCGGGTATCTGGAAGTAATCCATTAAGGGTTGTGTGCAATGATGTCCAGTTCTTACTGCTATACCTAAATTATCCAGAATAACTCCGGTATCATAGGGGTGAATATCCTCGAAGAGGAAAGAAAATACGGCAGTTTTATTATTTGCAGTACCAATCAGTTTAATTTTATCAATATTTTTTATTTTCTTTTTTGTGTATTCCAGAAGTTCCTTTTCATGCTTTTGTATGTTTTTATACCCCAGTGAAGATATAAAGCTCATAGCTTTTTCTAGTCCAAGTACATCAGCAACGTTAGGTGTTCCGGCTTCAAACTTGAAAGGCAGTTCGTTGAATGTTGTTTTAGCAAAAGTCACTTCGCTAATCATTTCACCTCCTCCCTGGTATGGGGGCATCTGCTCGAGCCATTCTTCTTTACCGTATAGCACACCAACACCCATTGGCCCGTACATTTTATGCCCCGAGAAACAATAGAAGTCGCAATTGAGTTCAGTTACGTCAACTTTTATATGAGGCATTGCCTGTGCTCCATCCAAAAGAACTGGTATGTCTTTTTCATGGGCCGCTTCAATGATTTGTTTTACGGGGTTTATCGTTCCAAGTGAATTGCTAACATGAGCAACGGCAACAATGCGGGTTTTATCATTGAGCATTTTATAGTATTCATCCATGATGATCTCGCCCTTTTGATTGATGGGAATTACTTTAAGCTCTGCACCTCTTTCCTTGCATGCTAATTGCCATGGTACTATGTTGGAATGGTGCTCCATTGCCGAGATAAGCACCTGATCACCCTTATTAATGAATTCTTTTGAAAAAGAGGAAGCTACAAGGTTGATAGCTTCCGTAGTACCACGTGTGAAGATGACTTCATGATGGTGTTGGGCGTTTATGAACGTCTGCACTGCTTTTCGAGTATTCTCATAAGCTTCTGTAGCTTTACGGCTCAGGTGATAATCTCCGCGGTGAATGTTGCAATTTTCATTGTTGTAATAATCATTGAGCCGGTCTATGACTATCTTTGGCTTTTGAGTAGTGGCAGCATTGTCAAAATAAACAAAAGGCTTTTTGTTAACTTGCTGATGTAAAGCGGGGAATTGTTTGCGCAGTTGTTGAATGTCAAAATTCATATAATTTAGATTATTTGAAGTTCTTAAAAATGTTAAGCCACATAGCATCACAGAGTTACACAGAATTTAATTTTTTAGCTTACTGCCCGTTACTTATAAACTTTAGTTTACTCTGGGTAACTCTCTGTGGTCTAATTTTAATTTTTTTAATCGAAGATCTTTACAGCTTATAACTTTCGTTTGCAATATTTTTTGTTAATATTATATCAGTAATCAAATTAATCCATAAAATTTTGAATAAACCTTGGCTCTCTGCTGCTGCAATTCAATATGCACTGGTCGCAGATTGACAGTTCGCCCCTGAGTCTTTTTTCAACCAGCTTGGATATGTTATCTCTTAGCGGTTCTATAGAAATTTTATTTACAATTTCATCGGCAAATGCAAACATAAGTAATTGGCGGGCCGTAAGTTCGCAGAGTCCTCGCGACCTTAGATAAAACATAGCATTTGGATCAAGTTGTCCTACTGTGGCTCCATGGCTGCATTTTACATCATCGGCGTAAATCTCAAGGAATGGTTGTGTGTTGACTTTGGCTTCGTCAGTCAATAATAAGTTTTTGTTATTTTGATAGGCTTGTGTTTTTTGAGAGTCCCTCCTTACTAGAACTTTGCCGCTGAATACGCCGCTAGCCTGATCATCAAGAATACCTTTGTATAGCTGGTTTGACAAACTGTTAGGAGCCATGTGGTCAACAAACACCTGGTTATCAACATGTTGGTTGCTGTCAACAAGATATAGTCCGTTGAGGTCTGCATGGCAATTTTCACCTGTTATAGAAAGGTCAACCTGATTTCTCGTGAATTTTCCGTTCAGGGTTATGGCATTATTAAGTAGCCGGCTATCTTTTTCCTGTTTGAAAAATAAAGAAGTTATCAATGATGAATTCCGTCCTTTGTTCTGGACTTTATAATGATCAACATATGCATTCTCTTGTACGATCACCTCAGAAACAGTATTGGTAAAGCTTATATTATGGGTTAATGTATGATCACAATGTATCAGTGTGATCTTGCTGTTTTTCCCTGCAATAATAAGGTTCCTTGGTTGCAGAAAAACCGGGTTTTCAGAATCAACAATATTTATGACCTGAACAGGCTTTTCAACTTTTACGTCATCGGGGACATAAATAAATAACCCGTCTTGCATAAATATGGTGTTTAATGGTACAAAGCCCGGTTCACTGAGTTTTGCAATTGAACCCAGATGTTTCTCAACAATCTCCGGATAAACTTCCATTGCTTTAAAAAGGCTGCCAATTACCGTTCCGTCTTTCAACTGTGTCAGAGGCGAGTTTTTATATGCAAACCAACCGTTTATTAGTGTCACACAATAGGTGTCAAGGTCATAAACATCACAAGTGAAAATTTTATTTACATCTGTTTTTTGGAACTTTGTTTCAAGATCAATAGTGTAATCATCTCGGTATAATGGGTCAAGATCGGTAAACCTCCAGTTTTCAGTTTTTTTGTCGGGGAACCCGTTTTGTTTGAAAATTTCAAAAGCTTTCTGTCTTAGGTTTTGTATTACCGGGGAAGAGTTTTCCATTATGGGGTCATACTTTTTCTCAAAAAGCTCCTCCATGGTGTTTTTGAAAACTTCCTGTTTTTTTGATGTTTTTATGTTTTCAGGCATTTATTTCAAAATTTTGCTGTTAAGTTATTCTGCCTGGACCTCTTGTTTGATCCAGTTGTATCCTTTTTCTTCGAGCTCCAGTGCGAGCTCTTTGCCACCACTTTTTACTATTTGACCGTCATAAAGAACATGTACAAAGTCAGGAATGATAAAATCGAGTAATCTCTGGTAGTGTGTTATAAGAATAGTAGCATTATCTTTTCTTTTAAGCGTGTTTACTCCATTAGCCACTACTTTTAAAGCGTCTATATCAAGTCCTGAGTCAGTTTCATCAAGAACAGAGAGCTTGGGCTCGAGTAATGCCATTTGGAAGATCTCGTTTTTCTTTTTTTCACCACCCGAGAATCCTTCGTTTACCGACCTGTTGGTAAGTTTAGATTCAATTTTAACCAATTTCTTTTTTTCTTCAATAAGCTTAAGAAAATCAGCGCCCGTCAAGGGCTTGAGTCCTAAATGCTTGCGCTTTTCATTTATAGCGGTTCTCATAAAATTAGTCATGCTGACTCCCGGAATTTCAATTGGATATTGAAAACCAAGAAATATTCCTTCTTTCGCTCTAACTTCAGGAGGTATTTCCAGCAAGTTTTTCCCCATATATGTTACTTCACCCTTTTCCACAGTGAAGTAATCACGTCCGGCAATAACCGATGCAAGGGTGCTTTTTCCCGAACCGTTAGGCCCCATGATAGCATGCACCTCCCCTTCATTTACTTCAAGATTCAAGCCTTTCAATATTGTCTTCCCTTCTACGGAAACGTTTAAATTTTTTATTTTTAACATCTTAATTCTGCTTTGTAAATACTCTACTATAATTTTATCCTAAGAACTCGCTTTCTGAATTATAAAACCAAACCAATAACCTCTAACCAACACTTCCCTCCAGGCTTATTGACAGGAGCTTTTGTGCTTCAGCAGCAAACTCCATTGGCAGTTTGTTCAGCACTTCTTTGGCATAGCCGTTTACTATCAATCCTATGGCATTTTCCATGTCAATACTTCGTTGCATACAATAAAACAGTTGATCTTCAGATATTTTGCTGGTGGTTGCTTCATGTTCAACAACCGATGATTTGTTTGCTACATCAATATAAGGAAATGTATGTGCGCCGGATTTATTTCCAAGCAATAATGAGTCACATTGAGAAAAATTTCTTGAATTGACGGCATCTTTGGACATTTTTACAAGACCCCGGTAGCTATTGTTGCTGTTTCCGGCAGAGATGCCTTTACTTATTATTGTACTTCGTGAATTTTTACCGAGATGTATCATTTTTGTGCCTGTATCTGCTTGCTGCATATTGTTTGTAACAGCAACGGAGAAGAATTCCCCTATGGTATTATCGCCTTTGAGGATAAGGCTTGGGTATTTCCATGTAACTGATGAGCCTGTTTCTACTTGTGTCCAGGATATTTTTGCATTTTCTTCCTTGCAAATACCTCTTTTAGTAACAAAGTTGTATACGCCACCCTTGCCTTGTTTGTCGCCCGGCCACCAGTTTTGAACTGTCGAGTATTTCACTTCGGCATCTTTGTGTGCAATAATTTCCACTATTGCAGCATGCAACTGATTTTCGCTTCTCATAGGTGCTGTACACCCTTCAAGATAGCTGACATAGCTGCCTTCCTCAGCCACTATAAGTGTTCTTTCAAACTGCCCGGTGTTGGCAGCATTTATTCTGAAATATGTTGACAGTTCCATTGGGCATTTTACACCCTTTGGTATATAAACAAAAGAGCCGTCGCTGAATACAGCTGAGTTTAGTGCAGCAAAAAAGTTGTCGGTATATGGTACTACAGTTGCAATATATTTTTCAACTAACTCAGGATGTTCCTGTAAAGCTTCACTAAAAGATGAAAAGATAATTCCGTGTTTTGCAAGCTTTTTTTTGTAGGTTGTTGCTATTGAAACACTGTCCATAACAGCGTCAACGGCGACTCCCGACAGCATCTTTTGCTCTTCAATTGGTATTCCAAGCTTGTTGAAGGTTTCAAGTAACTCAGGATCTACCTGGTTCAGGCTTTCGTATTTGGGTTTTTTGCGCGGAGCAGCATAATATGTTATGTCCTGGTAATCTATTGGCTTATATTTTACGTGCGCCCATGTGGGTTCTTTCATTTTTTGCCAGTGCCTGAATGCTTTCAGACGAAAATCAAGCATAAAGTCAGGTTCCTTTTTCTTTTCCCATATAAAGCGAATAGTGTCTTCGCTTAAGCCTTTAGGAGCCCTGTCAGTCTCAATGTCGGTGTAAAAACCATACTTGTAGTCATCTTGAGTAACCTTGTTTATTATGTTGTCTTTATCGTTTTGCATAATGTTTATTTGTCCAAAATAGTTGATTAATCCGGCTTATAAAGCTGCACGATTTTAATAATGCAAAGAAAAATGTTTTGCAAAATTAATCATTTACTGTTTAACAGTTAATTTTTTTACCACAGAGAGTCAAGGAACCCTAAGCAGAAAAATTCAGTGTTTAAATATAAACAAACCTGAGGTTAAATAAGTTTAATTTTCTTCGGAAGATTCTTGCTCAGTTGAGGATTCATTCATCTCATCCAAAATTGTCTTTACCTCCTGTTCGGTTTCAAAAAGTGCTTTTTTACAGATTTTTATCAGAGAAGAGGCTCTTTTAAGCTTATTTGTAAGTTCATCTAATGAGATCCGGTCGTCTTCGATTTCATTAACAATATTTTCAAGCTCTTCTATTGCTTCTGAATATTTGATTGATTCATCCATTTTATCTTTGTTTAATTTTATTGGTATTGGTATTGGCTTGTTGGCGACTATATTTGATCTTTTAAATTTTTAACGGTACTGATTATTTTTCCTTTGCTCAATATTGTTTCTATTTCATCATTTTTCTTAACAGATGCACTGTCTTTTATTTGCTTTCCATTGTTTAGAGTGATGGAATACCCTCTCTGTAATATCTTTTCAGGGTTTAAAAGATTTGTTTTGTTGTCAATTATAGAAATTTTGTTTTGTTCTTCACTTATCTTTTTATAAGAAACAACCGGAAATAGTTTGTTAAACACATTTAGTTTCAAATGTTGTTTAAAAAGGTGTTTTTTGGGCAAATACGCAATTTTTGATGCATTAGCCGACAATTGGTTTTTTTCATATCTGATTTTGCTTCTTGATATATCGTGTACATACTTTGCCAGGCTATAAACTTTATAAGAGCTGTTTTGAATATTATTGACCGAATGAGCTTTGATCATTTCCCATGAGTGTTTGATTCTGAAGTTCTCTTGTTTTAATAGATTTTCAGCGCTATATATTATGCTTCTTTGGTTGTTTTCCATTCGGTCGGAAAATGATTCGAATTTCTGAATTAAGAAGTAAGCAACATCTGTGGGTGTAATTTTGTTTTCCCAGGCTATCATCTCAACAATAGTTTCGTTAGTGGAATGTCCAATTCCTGTGATCACAGGGATTGGGCATAGAGCTACTTCTTTTGCCATTTGGTAATTATCGTAACAGTTGAGCCCGATATCACCGCCTCCGCCCCTGATTATAGCCACAGCATCGTAATCATCATGATTTTTTCTGATAATTCTCATTTGTGCAGATATTGTTTCTACGGCACGGTCTCCTTGCAATATTGCCGGGAATAGCGTATGTTTAACAGCAAAATTACGCGGATTATTTTCAATAATTTTCAAGAAATCGTGATAACCTTTGCTGGTTTCTACCGAAATAACTGCAATTCTTGAGGGTAAAAGCGGCATTTGTGTGCTTTTATTTTTCTCAAAGAGCTCTTCCTTAATAAGCCGCTCAATTGTTTTTTGCTTTTCACGTGCCATTTCACCAAGGGTGAATGACGGTTCAATTTCGACAATATTCAGTGAGAGGCCGTAAACGGGGTGAAAGGTTATTGAAGCCCTGAACAGAATGCTTATTCCCTCTTTTAAGGGTTCTCCTACAATGTTTTGGAAATTATTGCTGATGTTTTGATAATCGCTAGCCCAGATAGTAGCGCGCATTTGCGCCTTAACGATATTACCGGACTTTTCAACAAGTTCGGGGTAACAGTGCCCGCTGCGCGGATAATAATTGAGTTTGGCCACTTCAGCCTTTATCCAGTATGTGGATGTATAATTACGCTCGATAACAGATCTGAGACTTTGCGTAATTTCCAAAAGAGAAAAAACCCTTCGTTCATCCTGCATATATCCTGAAAGTTTAATGTTGTGTTATGAGTGCCCTTTTGCAATAAAATTACAAAAAGGGCATTGATATAATACTGCAAATATGATCAAAATATGGCTTCAGGATCTTGTTATTTTAACCACAAGGTTTTAGCCCTGTTCTCTTTCTTCTTTTCTCTCATTCACAACAAGCTTAAACCCTTTTCCATGTACGTTCATAAGTTCCACATCGGGGTCGTCCTTAAGATATTTTCTCAATTTAGCTATATAGACGTCCATGCTTCTTGCATTGAAATAGTTGTCATCGAACCATATTTGCTTCAAAGCATCTGAACGGTCGAGAACTTTATTAGCGTTATCACAAAGCATTTTCAACAGCTGAGCTTCTTTGGATGTAAGCTTTTGTTGTTTGTCACCTATTGAAAGCAGTTGTCGTGAAAAGTCAAAAGTGTATTTTCCTATGTGGAAATAAGTTTTCTGCAAAGACTTGTCTGTGTCAGGAGAGTATCTTCTGTAAATTGCGTTTATTCGCAATAGCAACTCCTCCATACTGAACGGTTTTGTAATATAATCGTCAGCTCCTATTTTCAGGCCTTCAATAACATCCTCCTGCATAGTTTTAGCTGTGAGAAACAGAATTGGTATCTGTTTATCCAACTTTCTGATCTCTTTGGCTAAAGTGAACCCATCTTTGAGTGGCATCATTACATCAAGGATGCAAAAATCAAATGATTCCTTAAGATATTGATCATAAGCTTGCTGCCCATCAACACATAAAGTTGTAGGAAACCCTTTTGCTTCAAGGTATGCTTTTAGAATAGTGCCCAGGTTTGGGTCATCTTCTGCCAGTAATACTTTAATCTTTTGTTTATCCATAATAACTTGTATTTCTAATTATTGTAATTATTGTTTTTTTGATTGAAACCAAATGGAAGAAAAACAACAAAAGTCGAGCCTTTTTTAGGTTCGCTGGTAATGTCAATATTTCCGCCATGAAGGTCAACCACCTTTTTAACATAACTTAGTCCTAATCCAAAACCTTTTACGTCATGTATGTTTCCTTTTGAAACCCTGTAAAGGTTGTCAAATATTTTTTTCTGATGAGATTTGCTAATACCGACACCATTATCTTTCACACTTATTTGAATTCCCTTATTGGTATTTTCTGTTGTAACAACTATTTGCGGTGTTTTAATAGTATATTTTATTGCATTATCCAACAGGTTGAAAACCACGTTTGTAAGATGCATTTTATCGGCTTCGAGGTATGTGTGTTCGGCATTGAATCTGGTTATTATTTCACCATGCCTGTTTTTGAGATGCAGAGAAGTTTTATCAATTGCATCATTAATAATTTCGTGAATATCAACGCCTGCAAAGCTAAGCTTGAGCTTGCCTTTGTCTATTAAGGCTGTCTGAAGCACCTTTTCAGTCATTGCGCCAAGCCTTTTGTTTTCTTCGTTGATCATTGTAATATAGCTTTGATATAGCTTTTCTGTTTTTCTGACATCAGTATCATTAAGTGCCTGGCATGCTAATGATATTGTGGATATTGGTGTTTTTAGCTCGTGGGTCATATTGTTTATAAAATCATTTTTCATAACCGAGAGCTTTTTTTGCCTGAATATTGTAAATATAATAAAAACAAATGAGAAAATAATGATGAAGATAAATACCGATGAAATACCAAGCATTAAATGCAGTTGCGAGAGAACATATTTTTTTTGATTTGGAAAATATATCAGCAAATATTCCGGATTGCTAAAAACTGCATCTGGAAATAAGCTGAACACATAACCCTCTTTAAGCAACTTCTGTGAATGTTTTCCTGAATTTTCAGATATTAGCTTATTAAAGGCAGGATTATAAATGCCAAATTCATAGGTAGTATTAATACCATGGTTTTGCAGCTCATTGTTTATTAGCGAGTCAAGCAATAATTGGTTTACTTCGTTTGCCATATTATAATAAATGCGATTGTGAAAAAGATCATCAAAAAGATCGTTGATAATCTTTGTACTTTCACGAAACATTCTGAACGGAGCATCCTCAATACCGCTGACAGGGTTTCTCTGGATATACCCTTGTCCTTCGCTGATAACATGCCCTGTGCTTGACACAAAACTCGTGTCAAAAGAATATTCGGTTTTTTCATTAGAAGATTGTCGGTAATCTATAGAGACACGACCTTCCATGACATGTTCCTTTTCATCAGCCAAACCATCTTCACTGTTAAGGTTTCCCGGGGTAAAAAACTTATCATAATATAAACGGTTCAATGAGTCTAAAGCATTGTAAACCTGGTCTATTTGTTGGTTTTGAGCTCGACGCATCAACAATTTATGCGCCAATTCAATTTTGTTGTATTTGTATATTGCTGATGAGATTGCCTCACTGACACCTCTGTCAAAATTAACTTCTTTGACTGATATGGCATTTCTTATCCAGTATAGCTGTATATATACCAATCCTGTCAGGGTTACCGACAGTAATACGATTAATAAAATGATGACTCTTTTTTTCATCATATCGTATTAAGCTTTTGTTTTCTAAAATAAATATTTTTGTAACAAATCATATTTTTTGATTTTCCAACATCAAAAAAGCAATTAATCAAAAAACATTTTTTACACGAAAATAGTTGAAATAATTTACTTTAATTACAAAGTTATCTTCAATAGTCATATAAAATTGGCGATTAACATAATTTAACAGCGGTTAGATTTTTCCAGATTATGCTTAATTAGGAAATATATTGTATTTCGTATTGTTTTTAAAAAATATTAATTGATAAAAGTCGATATATATAAAAAAAGGCGTTTAGTTAAAAACGCCTTTTTTAAAAATATGATTTATTGATGTAATTTATCTCCTGCCGCTTCCGGGTCTTTCGCCTCTTGCAGTAGAGTAGTTGATTCTAAGAGCATTAACTTGTCTTAGCTCTTGTTTCACATCTGTTACGATACCCATTGTAGTTTCTCTGTCTACTTTAAGAGAAGTAGTCATAAGAGGTCTTTCAGCTTCAGCTCTTGCTTCTCTTTCAGCAGAGATGAAAGCAGCAATATCATCGACTGTTGCGAATTGATCTTGAAGCTGAATACGGGGTTCAGTACCAAACACTCTTGTTTGAAATGGGGGACCGATATAAATATTGCTTACCAGCGATTTTCTTTCAAGTGTTTGTACTTCTGTAGCCATTGGTAACTGAGTTCTGACAAAGAGTTGAGTTTCTCTGAGTGTAGTTGTTACCATAAAGAAGAACAACAGCATGAAGATAATGTCTGGCAAGGAAGCTGTGCTAATTTTCGGTGTACCACCTTTACTGTCTTTTTTGAATCTACCCATAATTATCTACCTCCTATATCTTTTGGTTCAGCTTCAGATATTGCCATTGGTACCGCCGTTCTGACTGCATCAATGAGTTCCTGGTCTCTTAATTCAGAGAATTCAATGCCAAAGTGTTCTTTTGAAACGTCATCACGTATTTCATTGATGGCGGCGGCTAATTCGTTTTGAACAGCTATATACATTTCGTAAGATGTATTACGGTCATTCTGAAGCGAAATGACTCCTCTGGATACTTCCATTTCCCCGAGATGCGGAATTTCTTGAATTCTTTTTTCGGGCATTGTGGGGTCATTTGTAGGGTTTAACAAGAAGTTTTTCGTTTGTTCTTTAAGACGATCAACGGATGTGATCTGACCTTCCACCATCAACCTGTCATGCCTGTCAACCAATACAACAAATACGTTTCTTTCACGTACCGGAGGTGGTTCGGGTGCATTTGGGTCAATAGGCGGAGGTAACATTCTGGTAATGCCTACATCCACATCCATGGTTGTTGTAACCAGGAAGAAGATAAGCAGCAAGAATGCTATGTCTGCCATTGATCCTGCGTTTAATTCGGGTCTCGATCGAGCCATAAATAATGTCTCCTTTTGAATTTTATTGGTTATTTAATAATTTTTGCAACTTCGGCAAAAATGGCAGCTAAAATAGCCAGCCCGGCAAGAAAAAATACGGTTGTGATACCTGTACTTATCCATCTGGACATTACAGAGGTTACACCTTCGTATGTTTCACCGGTTGAAAGAGAAAAGGCTACTAATACTATTACAGCCAATATAGCCAGTCCAATTAAGGGACCCTTAGCTTTGCTAATGTCTTTTATAAAATTTATGACAGGGGATATAACCGCCAGCAAAGCTGCTAAAGCTAGCAACCCATATGTAACATACATGCCTATATCTATAAAATTTTCACTCATATGGCGATTTTTTTTATTTGTTATGTCTAATTAAAATATCCATGAATGATATTGTAGCATCTTCCATACTGTTGACAATACCATCAATCTTTGAAACAACATAGTTGTAGAAGACTTGTAGTATAACTGCCACAATAAGACCAAAAACAGTTGTCAAAAGAGCTACTTTAATACCATCGGCAACAATAGTTGGCGAAATATCACCTGCAGCAGCAATAGCATCGAAAGCACCGATCATACCAATAACAGTACCCATAAAACCAAGCATAGG
Organism: Bacteroidales bacterium; assembly: GCA_007130125.1. Lineage (GTDB taxonomy): Bacteria > Bacteroidota > Bacteroidia > Bacteroidales > UBA7960 > PUKZ01. The sequence goes on along the minus strand of SLSZ01000066.1, from coordinate 40,941 downwards.
TGCAATTGCTATAAATAGCGATATCCATGTAAGGTTCATTTCCAATCGCCCCATTTGTACGCTGCCATAAGAAACAATTGATTTTTCAACTATCTCCATGCCTTCTTCATAGCGGTCCAGGCCTTGATAAAAAATGCTGGCAACAGGCCCGCGTGTATTGCGGCATAGTTCTTTCGCTCCTTCAATACCGCCTTCTTTTAGTGCTTCTTCTAGCTTGTTTAGAAGCTTTTTGGTATTGGTGCTTGCAAGGTGAAGGTAAATGATCCTTTCCAAAGACAATCCCAAGCCGATTATCAAACATAAAAGAATGATACTCATAAATCTTGCATCGCCTTCAATAAACTGCTCTTTCAAAACATAGTGGAAAGTTACATCCTCTTCCACCTCTTCTTCTGCTTCCATTTCCAGAATTTCTGCTGGAGTAAGCTCTTCTTCTGCTTCTTCTGCTTCTTCAATATCAGTTTCTGTTACTTCTGTTTCGGGCTCAGTGTGCTCTTCAGCAAAAGCTGCATGGCTTAACCCAAGTGAAAGCATTCCTGCTAATGTCAAAAAGACAAATAATTTTTTCATAAGTTCAATTTTATTGGTTTTGTTAAAAAATGTTTAAATTATTTTACAATAAATCCCCAACTGATTATAGCGGAGAGAGAGGGATTCGAACCCTCGATCCCGCTTCACACGGGATACACACTTTCCAGGCGTGCGCCTTCGACCACTCGGCCACCTCTCCAACCTTAACCTTTTAGCCATTTTATTTTTTAAAGGTGCTAAATTACAAAAAAAATGAAACAATAACTGCTAATAATTTTTTAAATAATTGAGGCTAAAGATAATAACCAAGTGATGCTTGTTTTTTTAAACTTAAATTGTTGACAAATATAACATTTTTAAAAAAGCAAACAATTATATCACAAATTTATAATGCAACTATTTTGTAAAAAAATGCTTTTTTTGGTTTTATATTGTTTGATTTAACAGCATTTAACCTTTACAATTAAAAAAACATCAGTTAATCTTCATATATAACGTGAAGTACGGTTTGTCCTACAGCTTTCAGTGTGTTTTTGTCAATGAATTTTGCCTTGTCATTTATTGTATGCCAATGTTCGAAAAAACCATGGTCTGTTGAATCATCCTGGTGTATAATATTAATTGTTGGAATATTCCTGTAATTGTTAATGTTATAATGATCATCCATCACATAACCTGCCCTTTGGTTTAGGAAATAACTTCCGTAACCTGCGTGCTGGGCAGTTTGCCACACTCTTCTTACAATGTTTGGTGCATAATACATTGAGTAGCCTTCATGTTTAAAAGTAGCATCAGGTGCTCCTACCATGTCAAGCAGTATGCCGAACCTTGCAGAGTAGTTTGAAATATGTGGGTTTTGAGCCCAGTATTTTGAACCTAAAGCCCATGTGTCTGGTTTGCTTTCACCATAACTGGAGTGTATCCCGTAATCTTCTGCGTCAAAAAATATAATGTCAATGCCCGTTTCAATTGGTTTTTCAGAAAGGTGTCTCGCAATTTCCAGTAATACCGCAACACCACTAGCGCCGTCATTAGCTCCATCAATGGGTGTGTAATGGTTTTCCGGATCAGGATCTTCGTCGGCAAAAGGGCGTGTATCCCAATGCGCTGCAAGAAGTATGCGGCTGCGATTGCCGGGATTGAAAGATCCGATGATGTTTTGAATATTAAGCCTGGAATCGTCAAAAGCGGTAACCACAGTTTCTTGTATGTAAACTGTATCAACAAACCTGCTTAATGTTTCACTTAAATATTCGGCACATCGACGGTGAGAATCCGTATTTGGCACTCTTGGCCCAAAATCTACCTGCCTCTCAAGATAATAAAAAGCTGAGTCGCTGTTAAAAGTGGGAACAGAAATGCCGGGATCTTTTTCATTTTGCTGTTCATTAACTGTCTTATTCCCGGGTGTGCCACAAGAAACAAGCAACAAAGAAAATATTATAAATAGAGTGTAGAAGTGTGTTTTTTTTAGTAACATAACCTTTGATGATAAATTCAAACATAAAAAACCCGGAAAGCATCAAAATTACAAAAAATCCATTAATGCTTTCCGGATTTGTATATTTAGTGGAGCTGGAGGGATTTGAACCCTCGTCCAAGCAAGCAGCCAAACTGCTTTCTACATGCTTAGCCTTTATTTGTTTTTTGACAAAAGACCGGGAAAAGGCGACCCTATCTTTTGCCTAGCTCCTGTGATTTTCGACCGGTTGTCGGAACACCAACCGGCTTATCCCGGCTTTTTCTGATGTTTCCTTGGGGACGCAGCCAGGCATAGCTTCCCGGGAAACAGTTGGCGCTTAATAACTTTTATTAAGCTGCCAACGCGTAGTCATTTTCGTTGCCATTTATAGGCGATGTGCCTGAGATTTACGAGCCAGATTCACTACGCTCGGCATGCTTACAATTCAACTACACTTGCTGTCTAATCCAAATCAGCCCCATGTATTTGCTTATACAAAGATAACAAAAATTATTCCAACAACAAAAGTCTGACAAAATTACTTGTAACCTGTGTAGTGCGAATTTATCCTGAAGGGGTTTTATAATTTCAAAACTTTTACAATTTTCCCGCAGTGTTCGCTGATTTTAAAAAACATTCTTTAGCGCTATTATTAATATAATAATTCAACAACTCAACAACTAAACCTTATTCCACCCCACCATTATCCCATTGGCACATTAACCCATTGGCACATTAACCCATTGGCACATTATCCCATTGGCACATTAACATATTATACCAACATCACATCTCTTCCATAATTTCTTCCGTCAATTCCATGTTATGAAATACGTTTTGCACATCGTCATCATCTTCGAAGGCTTCAATGAGTTTAAGAACCTGCTTAGCCTGTTCTTTGTTTAATGTAACTGTGGTTTTAGGTATTCTTTGCAACTCCTGGCTTTCTGCTTCAAGGTTCATTTCTTCCAGCTTTTTCTGCATTGAACCAAAGTCTTCCATCGCAGTATATATTGTAAAATAATTGTCTTCGGTTTCTACATCTTCGGCGCCGGCATCAATGATTTCCATCATAAACTCTTCTTCATCCAAATCATTAACCGGCACTGTAAATACTCCTTTTCTATCGAATATAAAACTCAAAGCACCATGGGTTTCTAGTTTGCCATTGTATTTGTTAAAGTATGAGCGAACAGCCGCCACGGTTCTTTGTATGTTGTCTGTAAGGCATTCAACATATATTCCCACTCCGTGGGGGCCGTAGCCTTCATAGGTTACTTCCTGGAAGTTGGCAGCGTCCTTGTCGCCGGCTTTTGAGACAGCCCGCTGGATGTTATCCTTGGGCATATTAACACCTTTGGCATTGGCAATAGCCAGGCGCAGGCGAGGGTTTGCTTCGGGGTCGGGGCCGCCTTCTTTTGCTGCTACAGTAATTTCTTTAATAGCTGCAGAAAACATTTTAGAACGCTTTGCGTCCAGGGCTGCCTTTTTTCTCTTAATAGTTGACCATTTACTGTGTCCGGCCATAGTCTTTTATTTAATAGGTAATGTTAAAAATATAGTACTCAGGCTTTTTAATAGCATCGGCTAAGCCTTGCTATGCTGCAAAAATAAAAAATAATTAGAATTAATTATTGAAAACATTGTTTAAAAAGCCTAAACCCCAATTACAAAAAAAAAACGGGTAACGAAATTTAATCCCGTTACCCGTTACTTGTTACGCGTCACTTATTACCAGTTAACCAACCGTATTCCTACATTGAAAGGATGTAACTCCGGGCCTTTGTCACTGCGAAACAGTGGAAAAAGCGAATAAGTTGCGAAAAGATTTACTCTTCCCCAGCCAACCCTTACAGTGGCATCCAGGTTAAATGGCCTTGTATGATAACTTTTGGTAAATTTATCTTTTTGCTTTTCACCTTCAAAGTCATAAACTTGCTTTGTATAAGATCTTAACTTGGCACTCCCAATAACTCCTGCTGACAGATGAAATTGTTCTATTTTTCTTGTCCTTGCAGTTTGATATTCAAGCATAACCGGGATGTTGAAGTTTACCATTGAAAGACGATTTCTTTTGAAACCATGATCTTCGGTAACATAATCTATTTCGTTGGCTTCATGCAAAAGTGTAATATTGTTATCAAATGCGTAGTTTATAAATCCGAACCCAAAACCGGTAAAAAGCCCGACATTGTTTTTTATAAGATTGAAGTTTTGTTGGTAGCAGTTAATGTTTACCGATAGTGATCTTGCGTAATCCAGTTCAAGGTAATAGTCGTCGGCACTAAGATTTATTGAATGTTCGGGTGTAAGGTAGCCGTTCACACCCATTTCAATACCACTCCAGTTGCTGCGGAAAGAGCGTCTTCTTGTAACTGTTTTTTTTCTGCGGCTTTCTTCATCGCTAACAATTAAAAGGTCTCTTTCACCAACTTTAACTCTTACAGTATCTTTTTGGTCTTTAGCTTTTACTGAAGTTTCATCAAGATCGGCAGGGTCACCTTTGAAGTGTATGCTTCCTGCTCCTGATGTTGAAATGGATTGTGATTTGGGCACTTGCTGATAATTAATTGATGATGTGCCTGAAGCTACTAATTGCAATTCCTCAGAGGCGTTTACCTGCAACGAAGATGCTCCTGACCCGGTGGCTACTGTTTTTTCTGTTTGCAGTTCATATGCTTTCAAATAGGCAGCACCACTGACTTCAGTTTCATGTAGGGTTGCAATTCCACGCAAGGTTGCATTGGCTGCTCCTGAAATTCTGGAATGCAGATTTTCTGTTTCCAGGTTTAGTCTGACGTCAGAAGACCCAGAAGCTGTGAGTTCAAGCTCAGGTGATGTAAATTTGTTGGTTCCGTTTATTGCTGCATCACCGCCGGCTATGATCTTTTCATAAACCGGGGCAGTAACATAAACATTTATTCTTTCAGCCCTTCTGAAAATACTTCCGTCAAAACTTAATGTAAGAACATTTCTTTTTACATCAACAGAGACTTTATCTAACTGGTCTTCAGTAGTTTCAACTTTTACCGAAAATTCCTCGGCTTGAGTTAATGACACTGTAAATACACCACCTGCCGAAACTCCTGTAAAAGGTTCTGTTTCAAATTCTTTTGTTACTGCCTGCCCAGCTGTGATCAAAGGGATGGCAAACATTACGGTGGCTATTGCTTTAATTAATATTGCTTTTTTCATCTGTGTATAAATTATGGTTATTAAACTGTTTTACAATTATTTATTTACGTACTCAAATATTTAAGCTTAGGTTTTTCTATCCTGATGGAACCCTCATGCTTTATTGTTCCCTTCGGTCGCGAGATCGCTAAGTTCATACACTTTGGCAGATGAGGGTTTCGTTTTTGTATGAATTAAATTATTAAATATGGTTGCTTTATTTTTTCTAGTTAGTCAATACTACTTATTTTGCCTATTCCACTGACGTTAGTGTTTTTTGTTTTGGGATCGCCGGCATATTTTATTGAACCTACGCCACTTAGTGTAGCATCTAAATCTTCAGAAGCGTAAATAGTAGCAGATCCCGCTCCACTTAAGCGGATAACTGTTTTTTCAGTAATAAGCTCTTCCGCTTTTAGGCTACTGGCTCCACTTAAAGTTATGTTGTGTAATGATGCTGTTCCTTTAAGTCTAATGCTTGCAGCTCCCGAAACATCAGTTTTTAGGTTTTCAGTTTCAATATGTAATTCACCGGAGCAAGCACCGCTTATTTCAAGAATAAAGGATTCTGAGCTAATCAGTGTTTCTGTTGTTATTTTTGAAGCACCTGATGTCAGGATTTTTTCAAGGCTTGTATAAGTGATATAGATGTTAAGTTTAGTAGGCCTGAGAACAATGTCGCGGTTCGAGTAAATATTTAATACCTTATCTTCTGACTCTATATTAATATGAGGATGAAGATTTTCATCGGTTTCTACTATGAGCCCCGGTTTGTCTCCCTCAGTCAAGACTATGTTCAAAGAGCCTCCCAGTTTTAAAGAGTTAAATTCGTCAATCTCATAATGCTTTTCCTGAACATTTCCGTCACCACTAAGCGTATTAACTCCGTTAACCGAACAGCCTTGTGATAAAAAAATCAAAACCATTAGAAAGGTTGTTGTAAAAGTTGTTTTAAATTTTTTCATATTTTTTTTTGTTTAAATTAATTTTTAAAAATTTTCTTCTTGCTCCCGGCTGAATTAACAGTTGTTTTTCTGTCCGGGAGAAAGAAGATTGCCGAATCTCAAAAAACAAGCTGTTTTTGCTGATTTTGATACTAAGACGAAAGCAGGGTGAAAAAAGTTACAGGGGGAGAAAAAAAAACTAAAGCTCAAAACTCCAAGAGCAGACGGCAGTTCACAATCGGTAGTTTCCAGACTGATTATTGATTATGGTAGTTTTTGCTTACAAGACTGCTTCGAACTGTTTGAGGAACCTGACGTCGTTTTCAAAGAATAGTCTAAGGTCATTTATTTGATATTTCAGGGCTGCGACTCTTTCAATACCCATTCCGAAAGCGAAGCCGGTATATTTTTTACTATCAATATTGCAATTGTCGAGCACATTCGGGTCAACCATTCCACAACCAAGAATTTCGACCCATCCTGAATATTTGCACATAGTACAACCACTGCCGCCGCAAAGGGTGCATGAGATGTCCATTTCTGCCGAAGGTTCGGTAAAAGGGAAAAATGACGGGCGAAAACGTGTTTTGGTTTCAGACCCAAACATTTCCCTGGCAAAATAATATAAGGTTTGTTTAAGGTCAGCAAAGGAAACATCCTCATCTACGTAAAGGCCTTCAACCTGGTGAAAAATGCAATGCGCACGTGCAGATATCGCTTCATTGCGGAATACTCTTCCGGGAGAAATGGTCCTTACAGGAGGTTGAGTGTTTTCCATAACTCTTACCTGAACGGATGAAGTATGAGTTCTTAGGGTTATATCCGGGGTTTTTTCAATGAAAAAAGTATCCTGCATATCCCTGGCAGGGTGGTTTTCAGGAAAGTTGAGAGCTGAAAAGTTGTGCCAGTCATTTTCAATTTCAGGACCTTCTGAGATTACATATCCAATGCGTGCAAAAATGCTGTTGATCTGGTTACGTACAATAGATATGGGATGCCTTGATCCCGGCTCAACAAAATTTGCCGGCATCGTCAGATCGGGCTTGTCTTCTTTCTGATCAGCTTCCTTTTGCCGGGAAGCTTTTTGATTAAGCTCTTCAACCTTGTTATTTGCCAAGACTTTAAGCTGGTTAAGCTTTTGTCCGATTTCTTTTTTTTGTTCCGCAGGTACTTCTTTAAAATCTTTGAAAAGGTTTGTAATTAATCCCTTACGACCAAGCATCCTGATTCGGAACTGCTCTATCTCTTCAACGTTCAAACTTTCGAAGGATTCTACCTCTGCTTTTATCGTATCAATTCTGTCAATCATAATAATCTCCTTAGATGCTGATTCAATCAACTAAAGCACTAAATTTAATATCTGTAAAAATCAAATTTTCAAATGTCTAGAAACTATTGAAACCAAAAAAACTCTTTCTTAAGTACTCTTGTTCAGTGCTTAAAAGTATGGTTTTGTAATTTTTGTTTTAAGCGGATTAGTGTTTGGAATTAATTTTTCACTTTAACATTCTTAAGCCTTATATCTTCAACCGGCCTGTCCCGCTGGTCTGTTTCTGTTTCTGCTATTTTATCAATTATTTCCATACCTTCAATCACTTCACCAAAGACAGTATACTCGTTGTCGAGATGTGGTACACCACCAAGCGTGGTATATGTTTTTCTTTGTTCTGTTGTAAAGGGTTTGTCGAGTCTTTCTTCAAAAGCGTCAAGTTCCTGGTGAGAAAAAACCCTTCCCTGGACAATATAAAACTGTGATCCTGAAGATCTTTTTTCGGGGTTAACCTGATCTCCCTGCCTTGCTGCGGCAAGGGCTCCTTTTTTGTGCATTAGTCCGGGAATTATCTCTGCTTCAATTGTGTAACCGGGGCCACCCCTTCCAAGAGGTTCATTTGGCCTGGCATCCTTTGACTCAGGATCCCCAGTTTGTATCATAAAATCTTCAATAACCCTGTGAAATAACACCCCATCGTAAAAACCTTCTTCGGCTAATTCGATGAAGTTATCCCTATGAAGAGGAGTTTCATCATAAAGCAAAACCAACATATCACCATAGTCCGTTTCCAGTAAGACCCTGGTGCCTGACTTTTCCTGATCACCGGAACTGTTGCCGGACTGTGCACATGAAAAAATAAAGCTTGTCATTATCAATAATATCAGTGTTATGTTTTTTGTTTTCATAATGGTTGTGTTTTTATGAATTAAAATTATTCGGTTAATTAATAAATGCAAAAATAACAATTTGATAATATTATATTGAATAAATCTTTGTTACTCATAATTTTGACAATCCTGCCATAATACTTTGCTTTGTTTTCATTTGTACAAAATGTATTTAAACCGGGTCTACGTCAATTATTACCCTGACAGATTTATATTGTTGAAGTTTTAAAAATTCGTCAGTAATTTTTTTTAATTGCAGTTTATTTTCAAGATAGCTATTATCTTTTTTTATTTTGACTATAATATTTTTGTGATACCGGTTGCGTATTTTACTGATAAGCGGGTATTCAGGTCCGAGTACATTTTTCCCGAATTTTTCCCGAAGTTTTTCAGCTAACATGTCTCCTCCTTTGTTTACCATTTCGGGATTTTTATGAAGCAGTTTTATTTGCACCAACCTGTAAAACGGGGGATAGTTAAAGTTTTTTCTTTCAAGAAGTTGTTGTTTATACATTCCATAATAATCGTTTGTGATAGCTTTTGTGATCACATCATGATTTGGTTCAAAAGTTTGTATAATTACTTTACCTCTTTTGTTTGCTCTTCCGGCGCGTCCGCTAACCTGCATTAGTTGTTGGAAGGCACGTTCATATGATCTGAAGTCGGGGAAATGTATCAGGTTGTCGGCATTGAGTATTCCCACAATACTTACGTTGCTGAAGTCAAGCCCTTTGCTTACCATCTGTGTGCCCACGAGTACATCAACCTTTCGTTGTTCAAAATCAGCAATTATTTTTTGATAAGCGTTTTTTGTTCGTGTAGTATCCAGGTCCATTCTGGCTACTTGGGCATTTGGAAAAAACAGCGGTATTTCTTCTTCAACTTTTTCTGTGCCAAAACCTTTCATTAAAATGTTAGGTGATCCGCAAAACTGGCAGCTTGATGGTATTTTGGTTATATATCCGCAGTAATGGCATTTCAGGCGGTTAATTTTTTTATGATAGACAAGCGACACATCACAATATTTGCAGTGAGGCATTGCTTCGCATTCCTTGCATCTTAGGAAAAGTGAAAAGCCTCGCCTGTTTTGGAAAAGAATAACCTGTTCGTTCTGCTCCAGGGCCTGACTTATCCCGTTGAGGAGCATAGATGAAAAGTGCGATTTCATGGTTCTTTGCCGTGTTTCTTTTTTAAGGTCGGCAATTAAGGTCTCCGGCATTTGTATGTCGCCATGACGCTTATTTAACTCAACAAGATGGTATTTACCTTTGCTGGCATTGAAGTAAGATTCTATTGATGGTGTGGCAGAACCAAGCAAGACTTTTGCGTTTGCCAGGCTGGCAAGGTAAATGGCGGTATCGCGGCAATTATATCTTGGGGCGGGATTATATTGTTTGTAGTTTGAATCATGTTCCTCATCAACGATTACCAACCCAAGATCCTTAAAAGGCAAGAACACCGCAGAACGTGCACCCAGAACCACTTTGTAGGTGATCTTTTTATCTCCCGATTTTATGCCTCCTTTGGCTATATTGTTCCAAACCTCAGCACGCTCCATATCATTAAACCGCGAATGGTAAATCCCGACATCCGAACCAAAATGTTTTTGAAGGCGTTGTATGATCTGTGATGTTAATGCTATTTCGGGGAGAAGATATAAAACTTGTTTACCCCTGGAAATATACTCCCTGATCAATTTGATATATATTTCCGTTTTTCCGCTTGAGGTTACTCCATGTAGTAATGCGACATCTTTTTGTTCAAGTCCCTTTTTTATTTCTTCAAATGCTGTTTGCTGATGATTGTTTAAAATTATTTCTTCATTATCAGCTTTTGCATGTTCAAACCTACTGGCCTCTTTTTGATAGATGCTTAAAACACCTTTTTTTTGTAAAGTTTGAATTGATTGAGCAGCATTTGATGTATCCTCAAGCAGTTTTTCATAAGCAACGGTTTGCCGGGCATTTGAATGCTTCCCGGAAAGCTTCATGTATGCCATAAGCACGTTAAGTTGCTTAGGTGCCCGTTTTTCTGCATAATCGAAATAGCTTTTAAGCTTTTCTTCATCATTTTCATATTCGGGAGTCAACCTGACAAATTTTGTCTTCTTCGGCTTATAGGTTTCTTCAACAAACTCACGTGCAACAATTGCCTTTTTTTCAATAAGATTATCAAGTAAAGGGATTATTTTTTTTGTTCCGGTAGCTTTTATTGCCTCACTGACTGTTAGTTGGTTTCTTTTTTGAAGTTCCTTCAGCAGGTTTGTTTCCTGGATATTGAAGGTAATTGTTTCCAGGTTTGCTTCGGGGTTTATCTTAACAGTTGTTTCACTGGAAAGTTTTAGTGCAGCTGGCATAGCTGCATTCATCACTTCACCTTCATGGCACAAATAGTAATCCGAGACCCATTTCCAAAACCTGAAATGGATTGGCTTTATTAAAGGGTTGTCGTCAAGAACCGTAAATATTTCTTTTGCATTTTGACCTGTAGGTGCCTTCGAGTGTATCTTTTTTATTATACCGGCATAAAGTTTTTTACTGCCGAATGGCACAACAACTCTTTTGCCTTCTTCTGCTTTTTCTGCAAATGAACCCGGCACAAGGTATGTAAAACACCCTTTAACCGGGAGGGGTAGCAGCACTTCAGCGTAATTGTTGTTATGCATAGAAGGTTAATTTTCCAGTAAGTCATTCAGCTGTTGGGTTTACAATTAGTCACTAATCACCCAGGCAGATCCCCACACCCCTTGCTGCTTTAACCAGGTCGGAACCGGGGTTTACAAAGTTGTATTGGCTTATCGCTTCTTCAAGTGGTACTGAAACAATATTCGGGTGGTGGTATGCAACCATTTGGCCAAATTTCTTTTCCAAAACCATTTCAAAAGCTTTCACTCCAAACTGTGTAGCGAGTATCCGGTCGTATGCTGTCGGAGTGCCTCCTCTTTGCAGGTGTCCCAACACTGTTTCACGCATATCTGTTTTAACGCCGATTTCTTTCAGTTCATTAATGAGTTTTGTGGCAACACCGCCGAGGCGTACTTTATTATATCCTACCTCATTACTTTCTTTGAAGTGGATATCACCATTAACCGGTTTAGCTCCCTCAGCAATGACAATTATAGCAAACCCGCGGTCTCCGTCAAACCTGCTATCTATTTTATCAACCACACGATTCAGGTCATAAGGTATTTCAGGTATTAGGGCTACATCAGCACCACCTGCGATAGCAGCATTAAGAGCTATCCATCCGGCATATCTGCCCATAACTTCAAGGACAAATACACGATTGTGACTTGCGGCTGTGGTTACTAACTTATCAACAGCTGTAGTTGCTTCCTGTACTGCAGTTTGAAAACCGAAAGTGAAATCGGTCGCAGAAAGGTCGTTGTCGATAGTTTTTGGAACACCAATAAAATTAGCTCCCTTTTCATGGAACATTTTCGATATCTTTTGCGAACCATCACCACCGATGTTTATTACTGCTTCAACACCCAAATATTGTAAACGGCGTATCATTTCATCAGAACGATCTGCGGAAGTCCAGTTTCCCTCATTATCCTTAATAGGCCATGCAAAGGGGCCGCCCTTGTTTGTAGTACCTATAATTGTACCTCCACGGATATGAATACCGGCAACTTTCTTGTCATCTAAGACAACTATTTCCTGCGGCTCATTCAAAATGCCGTCAAAAGCATTTATGCTTCCAATTACCTCCCAGTCTTTTTCTTTTCCGGCTCGATTTACAATCGCCCTGATTACGGCATTTAAACCCGGGCAGTCACCTCCTCCTGTTGCAACTAACACTCTTTTTTTCATATTTCTGTTTTTCATTTACTTTCTGTTTAATAAAAAAATATTTAAGTTCAAGTATTCTTAATTATGAATGTTTTGTTTATTTAATGTGTTTTGCTAATAATGTTTTATTCCTGAAAGAACTTAAATTTAAAAACAATCAAATTGAAATCATCCTTTCTGATTTTTTCAAGCTTGCAAAGGTAAACAAAAATCTAATTTATGAAAAAACTGTCTAATAATTATTCAAACAAATAGTTTTTTTTGATTAGGAGTGTATCTTTTTCCCAAATTGAGCTATTATTAATTTCAATCATGAGGCGAAGATTTTCGCTTTCTGAAATTTCAAAACTTTTTACTTACTTATTTTATGATAGCCGAAATTTATTTGGCAGGTTTATGACGGGCATCGGGATGTGAGGTTGATCAAAAGGTTTTTTGTTTTGCATGAACATCCCATCTTAATTTTTATAAGAGGTGTATTTTCGACTGCCTTTATAAATTTCGAATTTTAAATAGCTGCATTCAATAGGCCCGTTGTAAACAGTTAGTTTCCCCGAAGGTTTGAGCCCTATATATTTGAGTGGAGTATAATCCTGGCTGATAATCCATGCTGAATATCCTTCATATTTGTTTTTCAGGGTGTCGCCGATTTTTTTGTAAAACTCAATAAGATCATCCTGTTTTAGCCTTTTGCCGTATGGTGGATTAATAATAAGTGTGCCGGTTTTGTGAACGGGGGTATAACTAAAAAAGTCATTTCTCTGTAAATGGATTGTTCCAAGCAGACCGGCCTGCATTGTGTTTTGTCTTGCAATGCCTATGTTTCTGCCGCTTATATCATGGCCTTCAATGATTGTCTTTCCCGGGGGTTTTTGCAGTTCTTTGGCTTTAGTTTTTATTTCTTCAAACAGCTTGGGTTCATAGTTTTTCCAGTTTTGGAAGCCGAATTTTTTTCTCAGTATTCCTGCCGGGATATTTTGCGCTAGCATGGCAGCCTCTATTGGTATTGTACCGCTGCCGCACATCGGGTCAATAAGCGTGCTTTTCTTATCCCATCCGGTAAGTTTAACAAGTCCTGCTGCAAGTACTTCGTTTAATGGTGCTTCGCCCCCTGATCTGCGGTAATTCCTTTTGAAAAGCTGTGCGCCTGAGCTGTCAAGAGAAACCTTACAGGTGGTTTTGCTAAGGTGTATGGATATTTTAATATCAGGATCCCGTGTGTCCACATTTGGGCGGGAGCCAAACTTTTCTGAGAAATAGTCGGCAATGGCATCTTTTGATCGTAGCTCTACAAAATGAGAATTGTCAAATACAGTATTAAAAATCACAGCTTTCACTGCAATGGTGTTTGAATGGTCAAAATATTGCTCCCACTTTATTTTACGCAGGTTGTCATAAAGATCTTGCTGTTCTTTTACTTCAAAGCTTTTGATAAGCTGCATGAAGTTTATTGCCGTACGGCACCACAAATTAACTTTGTAGAGCAGCTCAAGATCACCTGCAAACTCAACAGCACGCTTAACTGTCCTGACGTCTTTAGCGCCAAACTGAGTGAGCTCATCGGCCAGTACGTTTTCAAGGCCGGCAAAGGTTTTTGCAACGAAGGGGAGAGGTGTGTTTTTCAAATTTGATGTAAAATATTTTGCTTATGATAAATCTGAATATTGACCCCAAAGGTAATACTTCTAATCGGAAAGGGATGATATATCTATCTGGCCGTTAAAATATTTTTTCACTCAACTACATATTTCAATTACATCTTTTAACAACAGCGCAATAAAAAAATCACTTCAATATCTCCATTCGTGTTTTTGGCAGGCATTGCGGATATTCTTTCTGTAAAAATTCTATAAGTTTTTCTCTGACATATACCCTGAGTTCCCAGGCATCGGGGGAGCTGGCAGCACTCATCAGTGCCCTGAGTTCAAGTGTTGTTTCTTTCGCGTCAGTTACCTGGAGTACATTGACTTTTTTATCCCAGTATTTACTTGACTCCAGTATGCGAGTAAGCTCATTGCGCAATGGTTCCAGAGGCATGGTATAATCGGTATAAATAAACACAGTGCCAAGGATGTCAGCAGTGGTGCGAGTCCAGTTCTGAAAAGGCCTTTCAAGGAAGTATGTGGAAGGAACCACCAGCCTGCGTTTATCCCAAATACTTACAACAACATAAGTTAAATTGATCTCTTCAATCCTGCCCCATTCGTTTTCTACAATGACTACATCATCAAGCCTTATGGGCTGGGTAATGGCAATCTGTAATCCTGCCAAAATAGAGCCCAGTGCTTTTTGGGCAGCCAGACCAATGATCAACCCTGCAATGCCGGCTGAAGCAAACAGGCTGATGCCCACATTGCGGAAGCTTTCAAACAACATAAGTGAAATAGCAACAGCAATAAGGATAATTATGAATATCACTATCTTTTCAAGAATGTTGTATTGTGTATACAACTTTCTTGTTTTTAAGTTGTCAGCTTTGCTAAAATCAAAGTTTTTCAGTATATGGTTTTTGGTGATGCGGATAAAAGCTATTAAGCCCCACGTAACACCTAAGATAAAAAGTATTCTGCCGAATTTTTTTAACCCGGTGGCTAATTCTTCAGGAATTGTTTCGAATGACTCAATCCAAAACTGCAGAAACAATGCAATCAAAAGTATTAGAACCGGAATTATAAATCTTTTTGCTGTTCTCATAAGTTGAAAGTTTTTATGAGTTACATAATCCCAAATATAATAAAATATTTATCAGGACAGGTATAAAACACTTATTTTTAGTCAGGTAACTAAAAGTTTGCAAATAATATCTGTGGCAAAGTCTTACTTAACTTCCCCGTTAAGGATCACTTTTTCCACATTATCACTACCATAGCTGTATGGTATAAATGCGTATGTGGGAATTTCTTTTGTTATGAAGAAATTGGCTTTTTTCCCTTTTTTGATTGTACCCATTTCACTTTCTACACCCATAGCGTAAGCACCGTTAATAGTTACGGCGTGAATGGCTTCTTCCGGGAGCATTTTCATTTTAATACAACCAAGAGACATTACGAACTGCATATTTCCTGAGGGTGATGATCCGGGGTTATAGTCGCTTGCCATTGCGACAGGCAGGCCGGCATCGATCATTTTGCGTGCGGGAGGGTATTCCATTTCAAGGAAAAATGCTGCACCCGGTAGCAATGCAGGCATTGTTTCGGAGTTTAGCAGAGCTTCTATCTCCTCATCGCCCGTAAATTCGAGGTGGTCAACAGAAAGAGCATTGTATTTTACTCCTGCCTGGATTCCGCCGGAGAAATCCAGTTCATTAGCGTGTAATTTTGCGCGCATGCCGTATTTTCGGCCGGCTTCGATAATCCTTTCAGTTTCTTCACGAGTAAAAAACCCCCGGTCGCAAAACACATCTATATAGTCGGCAAGTCCTTCATCTCCTACTTTTGGTATCATTTCATTCACAACAATATCAACATATTCTGATTGATTTTGCTTGTATTCTGCCGGCACGGCATGCGCACCCAGAAATGTTGATTTGATAGTAAGCGGAGTTAACTCTTTGAGCTTTTTGATAACACGTAACATTTTAAGCTCTGATTCAGTTGTTAACCCATAACCGCTTTTTATTTCAACTGCACCTGTGCCAAGGCTTTTTATTTCTTCAAGTCTTACCAATGCTTGTTCTACAAGTTCTGTTTCACTGGCAACTTGCATTCTTTTGGCAGAATTAAGAATGCCTCCGCCGCGCTTAGCTATCTCTTCGTATGACAGCCCTTTGATCTTATCTATATATTCTATTTCACGGCTTCCAGCATATACAATATGAGTGTGAGAGTCGCAGAAAGAGGGAAGCACCAACTTGCCGGTAGCATCAATCGTTTGCACATCCTTGCCAGACATTTCATTATAAAACTCACTTTGGGAAATTGAGTCCATCTTTCCGAAGTCTTTTATCAATCCATCAGCAGCAAAAAGATAAGCATTTTCTATTGATGGCACTGTGGACATTTCTTTGCCCGAAACGCGTTTTTTCCCCTGGCTTTCTTCAACCTGGAGGAGTTGTTTGATATTTATAACTAAAATGTTCATTTGTGTGAATGTTTTAGGTGTTATAATACTAATAGAACGCAGATGACGCGGATCGGGCGGATTTTCACGGATAAAATCAGCGATTATCAGTTCTATCCGTGTCATCCGTGTTCCATTCATCCGAAAAACTATGCGCCTACCTATTTTCTCATTTCCAACAAAATATTCAGTATTCTGATTGCCGCATCCGAAATAACGGTTCCCGGTCCGAACACTCCTACTACACCTGCATCGTAAAGGTGCTGGTAATCTTGTGACGGGATTACTCCACCTACGATTACCATAATGTCATCGCGACCAAGTTTTTTTAGTTCCTCAATGATTTGTGGAGCAAGAGTTTTATGTCCGGCAGCGAGGCTTGAAACGCCGACAATATGCACGTCGTTTTCAACAGCTTGTTTGGCTGCTTCTGCCGGTGTTTGGAACAGTGGTCCGATGTCAACATCAAAGCCCATATCGGCATAGGCTGTGGCAACCACTTTGGCGCCCCGATCGTGTCCGTCTTGTCCCATTTTGGCAATCATTATTCGTGGCCTGCGCCCTTCCAGTTTTTCAAATTCATCGGCCAATCTGCGGGCTTTAGCAAAGTTTTCATTATTTTCGATTTCCATAGAATATACTCCAGATATTGAACGTGTAACGGCCTGATAACGGCCAAAGACTTTTTCACAAGCCTGAGATATTTCACCCAGGGTAGCACGTTTGCGTGCAGCTTCTACCGAAAGTTCGAGAAGGTTGCCTTCGCCTGTTTCGCACGCTTTGGTTATATTGTCTAAAGCTTTTTGCACTTCATCATTATTGCGTTCGGCTTTAAGCTTTTCTATTCTTTTTATCTGCGACTCGCGTACGGCAGTGTTGTCAATGTCGAGAATTTCAAGCGGTTCTTCTTTGTCGAGGCGATATTTATTAATACCAACGATAAAGTCTTTTCCGCTATCTATCCGAGCTTGTTTTCTAGCTGCCGCTTCTTCAATACGCATTTTTGGCACACCTGTTTCGAGTGCTTTAGCCATTCCTCCGAGCTTTTCAATTTCCTGAATGTGTTCCCAGGCACTGTGAGCTATTTCGTGTGTCAGGGTTTCAACATAATATGATCCGGCCCATGGGTCTACAGCTTTACAGATGTTTGTTTCTTCCTGCAGATAAATTTGAGTGTTACGTGCTATTCTTGCAGAAAAGTCTGTTGGAAGAGCTATAGCTTCATCCAGAGCATTTGTGTGAAGTGACTGGGTATGTCCAAGTGCGGCAGCCATAGCTTCACAGCATGTGCGTGTGATATTGTTGTATGGGTCTTGCTCGGTAAGGCTCCATCCCGATGTTTGCGAGTGTGTACGCAACGCCATTGACTTTGGATTCTTAGGGTTGAACTGTTTTACAATTTTTGCCCAAAGCATCCTGGCAGCACGCATCTTTGCTATTTCCATGAAATGGTTCATTCCCATGGCCCAAAAGAAAGACAATCTTGGTGCAAAAGAATCAATGTCCATTCCGGCATCTAGTCCCGTTCGCAAATATTCCAGTCCGTCGGCAAGAGTATATGCCAGCTCAATGTCTGCTGTAGCGCCGGCTTCCTGCATGTGGTAACCGCTGATGCTGATTGAGTTATATTTTGGCATATTTTGGGATGTAAATTCAAAAATGTCGGCAATGATCTTCATCGACGGCTGCGGAGGATAGATGTAGGTGTTGCGTACCATGAACTCTTTAAGTATATCGTTCTGGATTGTGCCGGTTAGTTTTTCCATAGGCACACCCTGCTCCTCAGCTGCAACGATGTAAAAGGCCATGATTGGCAACACTGCGCCGTTCATTGTCATCGATACTGACATTTTATCAAGCGGTATATCATCAAACAATATTTTCATGTCAAGTATTGAATCAACAGCAACTCCTGCTTTACCGACATCACCCACAACCCTCTCGTGGTCGGAGTCATAACCCCGGTGTGTTGCCAGGTCGAAAGCTACCGACAGCCCTCTTTGCCCTGCAGCAAGATTTCTCTTATAAAAAGCATTTGATTCTTCGGCTGTTGAAAAGCCTGCGTACTGTCTGATAGTCCATGGCTTCATAGCATACATAGTACTGTATGGGCCTCTGAGAAACGGTGGCAATCCGGCGGCATAGTCCAGGTGCTCCATTTCCAAAAGGTCATCAGGGTGATATACCGGCTTAACAGGAATCTTCTCAGGTGTAAGCCAGTCTTTTTTAATACCCTTTTCTTCTTCCCACTTTTTGTAGTCAAGCGTTAAGTCGTTTTTTGATTGATATGATATGTTGCTGAAATCGGGTCTCATGTTTTTATTTTTTGTGACGGGTAACGAGTAGCGGGTGACGGGTCAGTCGGAAGCCAGCTACTCATTGCCTTGGTTTTTAATTTATTTGTAATTTTTCGTTATATTTTGAAAGTACTTCCAGGACGTTGGACTTGATATGAATGAAGTCATCAACACCGGCGTCCTGAAGTTGTTGCAAAATATTCTTAGGATATCCTGCAACTATAACAATAGTGTTTTCAGCTTTTTCCTTAATAAGCTTAGCGGCTTCTGCCAGCTCAACATATTCATCATCAGAGCTACATAGCACAACAATTTCGGCTTTGGATTCCAGGGCTGCCTCAACTCCCTGTTCAATAGTTTTAAAGCCGGGATTTTCTACAATCTCGTACCCTGCACAACCGAAGAAGTTGGTGGTAAACCCTGCCCTGGCTTTTCGCATAGCGAGATTTCCATAGGTAAACAAGAAAACTTTCGGTATGCTAAAGCCTTTTTGACGGTGATTTTCAGTAGCCAACCTTATGGCCTCGAAAGCTTTAGCACCCCTATAAGGCTTTAAACCACCAATATCTGAAAGTTTTGCTGTGGGTTGCATTTTGTCAAGCATTTTTTCCTGCAGGTTGGGGTATTGGTTTGTGCCAACAAAAACCTGCTTGCGCATTGCGATGTTCATGTCTCTCTTTTGACATGTTTTTTCAATCTCTTCATTAATAAAGCCATCTTCCACTACTTTAATGAATCCGCCTTTACTTTCGATGTTTTTAAAAAGTTCCCATGCTTGTGAGGCAATCGCATTGGTAAGCTGCTCAATATAATATGAGCCGGCGCCCGGATCAGCCACCTTATTGAAATAAGACTCATGCTTTAGTATAATTTGCTGATTTCGGGCTATACGTTTAGAGAAATCGCCAGGCTTTTTGAATGTAATATCAAAAGGGCTAACAGACATGCCGTCAACACCACCAATAGCAGCTGACATTATTTCTGTGGAAGAACGCAGTATGTTGACATAATGATCGTAAATAGTTTTGTTCCAGACAGATGTTAAAGCATGGATATAAGTTTTTGTATATTCTTCAGATTCGGGTTTGTATTGTTTAACAATATTGGCCCAAAGCATTCTGAATGCTCTTATTTTTGCTATCTCCATAAAGTAACTGGAGCCTGTGGAAAATGTAAACTGCATGCGTGGAGTAATATCTTCCAAAGTGATATCCAGCTCGGTCAACTGTGCAAGATATTCATTTCCCTGTGCCAGGGCAAAAGCAACTTCCTGCACTATGGAAGCACCGGCTTCATGATAATGTTGGCCGCTGATATTTAAGAGCTTGTAAAGAGGAAGGTGGTTTTTCCCTATTTTTATTAAGTCGGCTGCATCACGGAAATTTTCTTCCGGTGTGCTGTAAAAGCTGCCATAAAGCAAGAAATACCCTAGCGGGTCAAAATTAAACGATCCTTTTATTTCTTCCGGGTTGAATTTTTTTTCGGAGATATAATCCAGAAATAAACCAAGCAGGGTTTTGTAGTTTATTGCATGAATAAAGCTGACCGGCGTTTTTTTCATGTTAATGCCATGAAGCATTCTATCTAGTAATGCATTGTCTATTATGCTTAATGCATTAAAACCAATGCTTTCTGCGCCCTTTTCAATAGCATTGATAGCTTCTTTATTAGCATTACCGGCCTCTTTTTCTTCAATGTCCTGGCGGATCATCCAATCATTACTCTCAAAAAACTTACCCCTCGTAAAAGGGAACTCACCTGGCAGGGCTTGCGTTTGATCAAGCTTTTCATTGTCTTCCAACCTGTAATATGGCCTTACTCTAATTCCTTCAATTGTGTTCCATATGAGTTTTTTCTCATAATCCGCACCCTTAAGATCTTCACGGATCTTTTCCTCCCATTCATTGGTAGATACCGGTGGGAAATCACTGAAAAGCTTTTCTTTTTCTTTTTTATCCATATTTGGGAAATTTAAAAGTCACTTGTTAATTTGCGGCAAAATTACAATAAAAAAAGAAGTGTGGAAAAATATTGGAGGGGATTATTTTTGGTTGAAAGAATTATTGTAAGATTGATAGTGTGCTTTATAATACCGGATATTAAATCCAAAGCTCAAAACCCCAAGTTCAAAATAAATCTCAAGCTTAAAAACTAAAGTTCGCCTCGGTGTTTTGTTAATTAATTATTTTTGCAAAAACTACGATTATATGTTTTTACAGCCGTTAAAATATGATGAGCCATTATTTCGCCCGCCGGGGGAGGCACGTTCTGCAATTTTGCAGGTTACCACCGGCTGTTCATGGAATAAGTGTGCTTTTTGTGAGATGTACGCTTCCAAAAAATTCAAAATAAAAAGCTTTGAAGAGCTAGAACCTGAAATAAAGATATTAGCAGATTTTTATCGCGGAGTTTCAAAGAAAATCTTTCTGGCCGACGGTGATGCTTTTGTGTTATCGGCAAAGAGGCTTATACCGGTATTGAAAGAGATACGAAACAGGTTTGGCAGGCTACAGCGGATATCTTCATATGCCATGCCAAAAGATGTTCTTTCAAAGTCTGATGATGAGCTGAAAGAATTGCGGGCCCTTGGTTTAAAGCTACTATATATTGGAATTGAGAGTGGTGATGATGAGCTTTTGAGACTTGTAAATAAAGGAGAAACGTTTAACTCTACAGTTGAAGGGATTAAAAAAGCCCATAATGCCGGCATTGACACATCTATTATGATAATCAACGGCTTGGGAGGGAAAAACTACAGCGAACAGCATGCCATTAAATCAGCCGAAATCATTAATCAGGTTAATCCTAAGTTCCTTTCTACACTTACTCTAAGTATGCCTTATGGGCATGAACATTTTCAAGAGCGGTTTAAGGGTGAATATGTCCAGCAGACAATTGTTGAACTTTATAAAGAATTAAGAATCTTTATTGAGAACCTTAACGTTGAGAATGTTATTTATCGCAGCAATCATGTTTCAAATAACCTGATACTGGAGGGTACTCTTTCAAAAGACAACCCTCGTATGCTTAAACAGATTGATGAAGCCATAAAGGGTACTCCTGGCCACTTAAAGCCTTCGGCATCATTGTTTTTATGATGGTTACAATTTTTGTATTGCAATCAATGGCTGGCCTTTAGAGACCTTTGTTCCGTTATCAACCAATATTTTAAGAATTTTGCACTTAACCGGCGATTGTATTTCATTAAAGAGCTTCATCGCTTCAAGAATGCAAATTGTGTCTCCGGGATTGACTACAGCGCCTTCAACAACAAAAGGTGGCTTGTTTTCAGCTGCAGCACGGTAAAAAGTGCCGGCCATTATTGCTTCAATAGTGTCAGTATATTCAATGGCATCACCTTTTTCCTCAGATTTTTTTTCTTTTTCTTTTATTGCTACATCTTCTGTTTTTTGGGTTGCTTGTTCAGTGAAGGGTTCAATGCCTGAATTTGGATTAGAGTTGCCATTGCTGGTGCGTAATGCCAGGTTAAAATCTCCCTTTTTAATGACAATTTCATTAAGCTTCATTTTTGAAGCTTTGTCAATAATGGCATTGATGCCTGAATAATCTTCTTCATTCAGTAATGGCTCTATTTCCTCTTTCTGAGAAGGGCTTGCGGCGTCTTGTTGCTCCTTGCAAAACTCTTCACTCTCTATCTCAACAGGAGTTTTTGGTCTGTTTTCTTCCGGCAATGCTCTCCACTTGAAAAACTCCATCGCCACATCAGGGAACAGGCAGTAAGATAATATATCCTCTTCATTTTTGATAAGTTCGGGGTTGGATATATTTTTTGTTGCATTGGGTAAAACCGGGTCCAGGTCGTCTGCCGGCCTGTGGTGAAAAGGTTTTTCTTTTCCGAGTATTTTTTTAACCAACTTCGGGTCTATGGGTGCCGGAGGCCTTCCATACATGCCCTTAACATAGTTTTTAACTTCTTGCGGAACCATTTTATATCTTTCACCGGTAAGCACATTCATCACAGCTTGTGTTCCAACTATCTGGCTGGTAGGTGTAACAAGTGGCGGATATCCCAGGTCTTTCCTGACTTTAGCAACCTCTTCAAGTGCTTCGTGCAATTTTTCTATGGCTCCCTGCTGTTCAAGCTGTGAGCGGAAGTTTGATATCATACCACCGGGGATCTGGTGAACTAATATCTCAGCATCAATTACAGGTTCAAAGCCTCTTGGCTTGCATCTTTTCGGAGAAAGATCGTAAAAATACTTGTTTACCTTCCGTATAGCTTCGATGTCAAGATCAACATCATGCTCGGTTTCACTGAACATTGCAATGATTGTCTCTACAGGTGGTTGTGAAGAATAACCTCCTAAGGCTGATATAGCACAATCGACAGCTCCGGCCCCTGCTTTGACGCCATCATAGTATGCTGAGTTTGCCATACCGCTGGTTGCATGACAGTGAATTTGTATTGGTATTTGCAGCTCTTTTTTTAAAGCAGCAACAAGGTCTTTTGACATGGTTGGCGACAATAATCCCGCCATATCTTTTATGCATAAAGAGTCAATTCCCATATTAACCTGCTTTTTAGCATCTTCAACATATTTCTCAATGGTATGGACGGGGCTTATGGTATAAGATAATGACCCCTGGGCATGGGCGCCGCTTTTTTTGATAGCCTTGATTGCAGCTTCAAGATTACGGGAATCATTCAAAGCATCAAAAACCCTGAAGATATCTATACCATTTTCATGAGCAGCCATTATAAACCTTTCAACCAGGTCGTCGGGGTAATTTTTGTACCCAACGATGTTTTGACCTCTCAGCAACATCTGCAAGGGGGTTTTTTTTGCTTTTGATTTTATAAGCCGCAACCTTTCCCACGGGTCTTCATATAGATATCGCAAGCATACATCAAATGTGGCGCCACCCCACACCTCTAAGGAATAGTAGCCAACACTATCAATGGTTTCAATGATGTCTAGTATATCGGCTGTTCTCATTCTTGTAGCCCAAAGCGACTGATGGCCGTCCCTAAGGGTTGTATCAGTGATTCTTAAAATTTCTTTCTTTTTAGTCATCGTTATATAATTTCGTAAAACATTGATGGTTAATCGCTTGTTATGGTTTGTAACTAACGGTTGAAGGGGTTTTTGTGTTCGTTAGCCTTTATTAATATCATTATACTTACCCATGTTTGAATATTTACTGCTTCTGTTTTTCAGCAATTCTTCAACATCTAAGTTGCCTAAAAGGTTCAAGTTCTTAATAATTGAATTTTTAACATTTTCGGCAGTTTTGTGGACGCCTGTATGGGCGCCTTCAGCAGGCTCTTCAATAATTTCGTCGATAACATCAAGTTTAAGCAGTGCGTCAGCTGTCAGGTTTAGGGCTTTTGCCGCGTCAGGTGCATAGGAGGCATCCCTCCACAAAATTGAAGCACATCCTTCCGGTGAAATTACAGAATAAATAGCCCTGGAAAGCATTAATATTTTATCTCCAACGCCAATACCCAAAGCTCCACCACTACCACCTTCACCAATAACAACAGATATTATAGGCACTTCAATTTTGGCCATTTCTGTTATGTTTTTTGCAATTGATTCTGCCTGCCCTCTTTCTTCGGCTTCCATTCCGGGGAAAGCGCCCGGTGTGTCAATTATCGTTACAATTGGAATGTTGAACCTTTCAGCCAGTCTCATCAACCTGAGAGCTTTTCTGTATCCTTCGGGTTTAGCCATTCCAAAGTTTCTTTCAATATTTTCCTCAGTATTTTTTCCTTTATAATGCCCTACAAGCATTATTTTGTTTCCTTCTAATTCTGCAAAACCACCCACTATTGCCGGATCATCCGCGAAATACCTGTCGCCATGCAGCGGTATAAAATTTTCAAAGATCAGTTTAAGATAGTCTTGAAAAACCGGCCTGCCGGAATGCCGGCTGATTTTTACAATTTCCCAGGCAGTCAGACCGTTGTTGGCTTTTTTAGTTTTGGCTTCACCGGTATTTTTAACTTTACTAATATTTTCTGATTTGTGACTCATTTTTTAGTGTTTTGAGAATAGAAAAATAAGAAAAAATTATCGGTTATAAAAGCTTAACACATTGCTGATATAATCTTTCAAGTCTTTTCTGTTAACAATGGAATCCACAAATCCATGTTTAAGCAAGTATTCAGCGGTTTGGAAATCGTCCGGTAATTTTTCACCAATTGTTTGTTCAATAACCCTTCTTCCGGCAAATCCGATAACAGAAAAAGGCTCGGCAATGTTGATATCTCCCATCATTGCATAGCTTGCGGTTACACCACCAGTGGTGGGGTTAGCCAGTACAGAAATGTATGGGATGTTTTTTTTGTTTAGCCGCGCAATTCCGTTACAGGTTTTTGCCATTTGCATTAAAGAAAGGACCCCTTCCTGCATTCGCGCACCTCCGGATTCGGAAAAAACTATATATGGAATATTGTTTTCGTAAGCGTAATTAGCCGCACGTAAGATTTTTTCGCCTGTAGCGCTGCCCAAACTCCCGCCTAAATACCGGAAATCCATTAAGGCTGCTGAAACATGAATGCCATTGATCTTGCCATGACCGGTTATTACTGCTTCCGAAATACCGGACTTCTTTTTGTTGGCCTCAAATTTATCTTTATAAGGACCTTTTAGATCAACAAACTTTAAAGAGTCTACCGGTTCAATATTAGAATATAATTCGCTAAATGAGTTTTTGTCAAAAAGCAGTTTTATTCTGTCGGCAGAAGAAATGTTGCCATGAAAATTACAGTTGGGACAAACATTAAGGTTTTCTGCCCATTCTTTTGCAAATATATGTGATTGACACTTTTTACATTTAACCCATAAAGTTTTTCTGGGTGTTTTTTTCTCTGTGTCAACTTTTTTAAACCATGCCATATCAAAACCTTTATAGTTTAAAAAGTATTTATCGTAAAAAAGTTATTTAATCAAACAGCAGCCTAAAAATATTTTAATGCGAACAATTACTGCAAAAAATTTTAAGTTCCAAATATAAGCTAAAAACATTGAATTTTGATAATAAAATTGAAGAATGAGGTTTGCACTATGAACTCAATGACCTATAAGGTATCGTCAGGCGGAAAATTTTTGCAAAAAGTGTAAATAATTGTTTTGTTAAGGTTAAATGTGTAAGAATTATTTAAAAAAGCCATTATATATTTGTCAAAATATCATAGATTATATTATTTTTGAGAGATTTTAGCCGGTGTTTTATGTAAATTGCAAGAAGATGTATGTGTGTATAATATTAATTTCGTTACTTGTTATATCTAGTATTGTTTTGTTGTTTTTATATTTAGACAAGAAGCGAAAATCGAAAAATCGCGATAACTTTTTCTATCATGCTATTCATGAGATGAAGAATCCTTTATCCACAATCACATTAACATCGGAAATGCTTCATGAGATGGAGTCACTCCCTGATGAAGCTCACCGTTTAGTAAAAATGGTCATTACCGAGAATAAAAGGGTTAGCCAAACTGTTGATCTGTTTCTCCACTTTGCTAAAATAGAAAGAGATGAATTGATGCTTCATGAAGAGCCTGTTAACATTCATGCATTGCTCGAAGACAGTTTGCTTATTCACGAGTTTATCCTTGAACAGAAAAATGGAGTTTTAAAGACTGATTTTAAAGCGTCGGATTATATTATCAGTGGAGACAAAATACACCTAACCAATGTTTTTGACAACCTTTTGGAGAACGCACGCAAATATTCTGACGAACCTGCAGAGATCTCTGTTTCTACAAGAAATGAGCAGCAATATTTGATTATTGCCGTATCAGATAAAGGTGTTGGCATAGAGCCGGCACACCAGAAAGATGTTTTCAAACAATTTTACAGGGCACCCGGTTCCAATAACAATAAGCAAAAGGGTTTTGGAATGGGACTGTTTTATGTTAAATACATTGTTGAACGACATGGCGGACATATAGTATTGACAAGCCAACCCGGAGAAGGAAGTTGTTTTGAAGTTTATTTGCCGCTTAGAACAGTTAACGATTAAGTATTTTCAAAAACATACCATAGATTTTTTATTTGAAGCAGGCAGCTGGCTGTTGAAAGTTTGCAAATATGCATTTATCCATTTTTGATTGGCTTATAATAGTTGGTTTTCTTTTATTGTCATTGGCTATTGGGCTAAAGTATAGGCGCAGGGGCAGTAAAAGCTTATCAGCATATTTTCTAACGGGCAGGAATTTGCCATGGTATATTGCCGGTATATCGATGGTTGCTACAACTTTTGCTGCCGACACTCCATTAGCAGTAACGGAGTTGGTTGGTGAGAGCGGTATTTCGGGCAACTGGCTTTGGTGGAACATGCTCATTGGTGGTATGCTTACAACCTTTTTCTTTGCACGTAACTGGCGCAGGGCTGAGATACTTACCGAGCTTGAGTTTATTGAAATAAGATACAGCGGAAAAGAAGCTTCTTTTTTAAGGGGTTTTAAAGCTGTCTACCTTGGCATTTTTATGAATGTTATGATTATTGCCTGGGTAAATCTTGCCATGATGACTATCATAGAAGTGTTTTTTGATATTCCTCCGCAGGAGGCAATATTGTATGTAGGTGGCTTGATGTTGCTAACCGTTATATACTCTACTTTGGCAGGATTGTGGGGCGTGGCTATGACTGATTCTGTGCAGTTTGTCATAGCTATGACCGCAAGTATTATTTTAGCTTTTATAGTTATAAATACTGACCAGGTTGGAGGTATCAGCGGCATGCAAGATCAGCTGCCCGATTCTACATTTCGTTTTTTCCCTCAAATAGGAGGAGATGAAGCTTCGTTGGCTGGCACGCTTAGCATAAGCATTGGTGCTTTTCTTGCTTTTATTGGCTTTCAGTGGTGGGCAAGCTGGTATCCGGGAGCTGAACCTGGAGGAGGAGGCTATATTGCTCAAAGAATGATGAGTTGCAAGGATGAAAAAAGTGCAGTTATGTCAACCCTCTTTTTTCAGATAGCTCATTACTGCATCAGACCATGGCCATGGATAATAGTTGCTCTTGCTGCACTTATATTATATCCCGAACTTGGTGGCGATGAATTGCGCATGGGCTATGTTATGGCAATGAAGGATTATTTGCCGGTAGGATTGAAAGGCTTGATGCTAACTGCTTTTTTGGCTGCTTATATGAGCACGATCTCTACACAACTAAACTGGGGCGCAAGCTACCTTGTTAATGATTTGTACAAAAGATTTTTTAAACCACGAAGAGCTTTTGTTAATGATGAAGTGGCCGACAAGCATTATGTGCTAGCCGGAAGAACTTTTACATTACTGATAATGTTGATCGCTTTATATGTTACTACAAGGGTAACAACCATAAGTGGCTTATGGCTGTTTATAATTGAATGTGGAGCCGGACTTGGTTTGGTCTTGATATTAAGATGGTATTGGTGGAGGATCAATGCATGGACTGAAATAGCCGCCACAATTGCGCCTTTCATTGCCTATGGATTTGCCAAATTATATCTTGAAAATATTATGCCTGACAGCTTCCTGATTCACAGAGGTTCATTCTTCTTTACCGTTGGCGTTACCACAATAGCTTGGCTTTTGGTCACAAGGTTTACTTCTCCTGTTAAAAAGGAAGTACTTGAAAAGTTTTATAAAAAAGTTCAACCGGATGGCTTTTGGAAACCCTTTGAAGAACCTGGCAGCAAAAAACCCGGGAATATCAGAAACCTTTTCATATGCTGGATAAGCGCAATTTTTATGACTTATTCAACGTTATTTGCAACAGGAAAGATAATTTTTGGTCAATGGAGCGATGCTGCCATCTGGGTGATTATAGCTGTGACGTCAGGGTTGATTTTGTATAACAGGATTAAGAAAACAAGGATTTTTGATTGACAAATCCGGATGGTTAAAGCTTTAATGATAAAACAAGCGGAGAATCAGTTTCCCGCTAATAGCGAATATATTTGCTGATAAGTAGCATGGCATGTTACATTTTTTGACACCTGGAGTATAAACATTATCAGCGGAAAACAAAATTTTTGGCCAACTTATGTTTTGTATTTAAATAATATTTGTAAATTAACACCGGATTTTTGATTTTCTACCACATTAACCTTTTAATATTATATCATTATTAACACTAGATATTTAAACAATGAAATACAAAAAGTACATAATTATATCGGTAATTATTTTTGTGATTTTAGCACTATGGTTTTTGTTACGGAGCGAATCTGCAATGGATGTAGTTATTAAGGTTCCCGTAGAACGTGGCGATTTTGTAATAAGTGTTCATACCAGTGGTGAGCTTGAAGCAAAGAACAGTGAAAATATTCTTGGGCCCAGCGGATTGCGTACAGTAGGTATTTGGAATGTGCAAATTGCTGAAATAATACCTGAAGGAACTGTTGTTGAAGAAGGTGATTGGGTTGCTACCCTTGACAGGACTGAGATAAGCAACCGGCTGAAAGATCTTGAGACAGAACTGGAAAAGTTGCAGACTCTTCATACTCAAACAAGGTTGGACACTACTCTTGAGTTAAGAAATGCACGAAATGACTTGATAAACCTCGAACATGCTTATGAAGAAGCAGAAATAACCCTGGAGCAATCAAGGTTTGAACCGCCTGCCACAATAAGGCAGGCCGAAATAAATCTTGAAAAAGCTAAAAGATCATATGAACAGGCAAAAGAAAATTATCAACTCAAGTTGGAGCAAACTAAAGCAAAAATGCAGGAAGTTACTGCCTCTTTGAATCAGCAAAAAAGAAGGTATGAGAATATGTTGGGTGTTATTGATGATTTTGAAATACACGCTCCAAAACCCGGTATGGTAATTTACCGGCGTGCATGGGATGGTAGTAAGATAACAGTTGGTTCACAGGTGAGCTCCTGGGATAATGTAGTAGCTACATTGCCCGATTTTTCAGTTATGATTTCAAAAACTTTTGTCAATGAAATAGATATTAGCAAGGTTAGTCAAAAACAAAAAGCAAAAATAGTTGTAGATGCATTTCCTGATAAAGAGTTTACCGGCGTGGTTACCGAGGTTGCCAATATAGGTGAGCAAAGGCCAAATTCTGATGCACGCGTGTTTGAAGTTAATATTGAAATAAATGAATATGATACTATTCTCAGACCGGCTATGACAACAAAAAACACTATAATAACCGATGAATTAGACGATGTGCTTTTTGTCCCTATAGAGGCTGTTAATGCACTTGATACAATTAATTATGTCTTCCAACAGTTGCATAACAGAATAGTACGCCAGCAGGTTGTTACCGGCAAACGTAATGAAAACCAAATAGTTATTAATGAAGGACTCGACGAAGGGGATGTTGTTTTATTAACAATGCCGAGCGAACCTGAGAGTCTGAGATTTTACACGCTGGAGGATAATTAACTTTCCTATCCAATATATAACCATAAGTGCCTTAAGAATATTTTAATAAAAATTTTGAATGTTGATTAGCAGAACAAAGCTGCTTTGATTTAATCATGTTGACATTTAAAAGCTTCTCAGGTGCCTAAACACCAAATGCAAGTTTTTATATTTGGTGTAGTTATGATGTGTTTCTTTGTTTGTATTTAAATTTATGATGTATTCAAGATGTAGTGTGTTTTTTTGAAACCCGGTTTTTGTTAAATATTTTTACATAACTAAAAAAATAATTAACAAAAACATTTTCACTTATGAGAAAAAAGCTTTATACAATTTTAATTTTAGGAATTTTATTTCCTTTAACATTATCTGGCCAATCTCCCAACCTTGTTTGGGCTGATGAATTTGAGGGAACTTCTTTGGATGATACCAAGTGGACTCCCCAGATTGGAGATGGTTGTTCTGAAGGCATTTGTGGGTGGGGTAATAATGAACTCCAATATTATAAGGCTGAAAATGCAACCGTAAGTAATGGACATTTACACATTACTGCCAAAAAAGAAAGAGTACAACGATATGCTTATACATCGGCCCGGATTCGTACAATAAATAAAGGAGATTGGACATATGGCCGTTTTGAGGCACTGATCAATCTACCTGAAGGTGGAGGACTATGGCCCGCATTCTGGATGATGCCAACCGACGATGTGTATGGTGGCTGGCCTAAAAGTGGTGAGATAGACATCATGGAGTTCATAGGATGGCAACCTGATAAAACACTTGGCTATATTCATTACGGGGATGACTGGCCTGACAACCAACATATGGGTGGTACATTTACTAAACATACCGGAATATTTCCCGGTAACTGGCATGAGTTTGCTATTGAATGGGAACCTGGGGTTATCAGATGGTTTGTAGATGGATATTTATTCCAAACATTAACGGAAGAAGATATAGCACCTTATCACTGGCCATTCGATCAGGATTTTCATTTTATACTTAATGTTGCTGTCGGAGGCAACCTCGGTGGTGAGGTTGATGATAATATTTTCCCACAAACAATGAAGGTTGACTATGTGAGAGTTTATGATGGATTCAAGCCTTATATTACCGGCGATCGTATAGTTGAGTTTAAGGCTGATGGAGTTGAATATAAAATAGGGAATGTTAGCAATAATACTAATGTAAACTGGACTGTTCCTGCCGGGGCAACAATTGTGTCAGGACAAGGAACACCTAACGTAGTTATTGACTTTGATTCCGCAAGTGGGGATGTGATTGCTGAGGTGTCAACCAGTGATGGTACCGAAACCCTTAATGTGGATGTTTTAGTAGAACCGCTTTACATACTGGACTTTTCGTTTGAAAATTTTGACGATCCTGCATTGATTGAGTTTACTGGGTCAGACGGAGACTTAACTGTTGTTAATAATCCATCTCCCTCTACTATAAATTCATCCGAAAAATCAGCTAAGTATGTAAGAGATAATGAGGCTCAATATGATTGCATCTTTTATGATGTACTCCAAAGCATACCCGACGCATCAGAATATTCAAACAGGGATCGTAAATTTTACATGGATGTACTAACTTCTGCACCGGTTGGCACAGAAATAATCATCCAGTTGGAAACTCCTGACGCTACAGCTACCAACTATCCAACCGGAAGGCATAGCCGCTATTTTGGTACGATAACAAAGAATGGTGAGTGGGAACGGATTGTGTTTGATTTTGCTGATCGTCCTGACGGAAGTGCTTCTCACACAAATATTTCTGATATGGTTATTCTTTTTGCACCTAATACTTTTACTGGTGATACCTATTACTGGGATAATCTGGACAGCTATAAGGCTGATGATGGAAGCGGTGAGGAACCAGATCCGGATCCTGTAGCAGTAACTGGTGTGAGCGTCAGCCCTACGGAAGCCACAATTGAAGTAAACGGAACAGTTCAGCTTGAAGAAAATGTAGAGCCTCATGATGCAGATAACAAAGATGTTACCTGGTCATCTGACAATACATCCGTTGCAACGGTTAACTCTACGGGCCTTGTAACCGGCGCTGGTGAAGGTGCTGCAATAATTACCGTAACAACAGTTGATGGAGGCTACACTGCAACAAGTTCTATCACCGTAACTTATGATGAAGGCGGTGGCGAAGATCAGCCAATGACCAATACCCTTAATCTTACTACCACCTCCAGAGGGCCAAACACAAGTGCTACAGCTCATATTGAGGTTTCCTCGCTGGGTGAAGCAGTTGCAAGTGCTGCGGTTGACATTACCTGGTCAGGGTCTTATTCCGGTAGTGACAGCGGAACTACCGACGGAAATGGTAGTGTTGAGTTTCAAACTCCTAATATTCGAAATGCTAGTGACTTTACCGTTACGGTAGACAATATTGCCAAATCCGGTTACTACTGGGATGCAGAGAATAGCGTTACCGTTGCATCTACATCAAAATCAGCTGCATTGAACTTATCAGAACAGGCATTAAGTGAGGGTGAAATAGATGTGTATCCAAACCCTGCTTATAATAAATTGACAATAGTACAACATAAAGAAATATCGGGTATTGTCGAGGTCTATTCTAAAACTGGCAAACTTTTATTACAAGAAAAATGCACTGGCAAATCATTTGATCTAGATGTAAGTGGTTTGCAATCCGGTATTTATTTCATAAGAATAATTACCGATGAAACCATATCATCTGGCAGGTTTATAAAGGATTAGTAGAAACTTATAAATACAGCTATAATATAGAGCACAAAGGCTACTCTTAAATGAGTGGCCTTTGTGCTTTATAGTTAGTATTTGTTTTAAAAAATTATTTAAATCAATATCCTTAGACAGAAAATATTTTGCTTGTTATATTTATGAATTGCTTATTTTTAAATTTCTCTTATATTTTACTTTATTTTTGTATAAAAAATAGAATATAGGTTTAAAGTATTTTGGATTATATTTAAATAAATTTTATAGTTGTGACAAAAGCCGGCAGATACATATACAATCTTAATGTTGCATTAGAAGCTGTTCTGCAAAACAGGTTTCGTTCAATGCTTACAGCCCTGGGTATCATCTTTGGTGTTGCTGCTGTTATTGCTATGCTCGCAATAGGGAGTGGTGCACGTCATGAGATCCTTGAGCAGATGAAGCTTGTTGGGGTTAACAATATCATTGTACGTCCTCTGTATGTTGAAGATAATGAAGATATTCTTGAAGGGCGATTTTCCCCGGGTCTAACCCTGGAAGATGCATCCAGCTTACAGTCAGTATTACCTACTGTAAAAAAGGTTAGTCCCGAAACAACAATGAGCTTGTATGCTATGCGAAGTGGAGTGAGGCAGCCGGTCAGGCTTTCGGGTGTTACACCTGACTTTTTCAATGTTTTTCAACTGGAGCTTTGGCAGGGAAAAATGTTTACGGAAGAACAGTTAGTTTCCGGAGAGCCGGTAGCAATTATTGGAAGCAATGTCAGGTCTGTGTTTTTCGGTAATGAAGATCCTATTGGACAACAAATTAAATGCGGGAATGTATGGCTAACTGTTGTAGGAATCGCTGAAGATCGGGCTGTGATGGATGAGTCGATAGAGGAGTTGGGTATCAGTGAATTTAACAATGTAATTTATGTGCCGGTTAGAACTCTTTTGCTAAGATATAAAGACCGTTCTTTTGTATCTGCATCAGAAATTCAACAAGCACGGGCACGATCACGCCGGAGATCACAGGATGATCAAAATGACGTTCCCTTAAACTATAACCAACTTGACAGGATAGTTATCCAGGTTGATGACTCCGAACATCTTGCTTCTACAGCTGAAATAGTGAAGCGAATGTTGAAACGCCGACATAATAATGTTGAAGATTTTGAAGTGATTATTCCCGAATTGCTTTTGCAGCAAGAGCAGCGAACAAAAGATATTTTCAATATTGTACTTGGCGCAATTGCAGGAATATCATTATTGGTTGGAGGAATTGGAATAATGAATATCATGCTTGCTTCAGTAATTGAAAGAACCAGGGAAATAGGTGTCAGGCTGGCTGTTGGTGCTAAAAAAGAAGATGTTGTGTTGCAGTTTTTGTCTGAATCTACATTTATAAGCATTACCGGAGGTGTTGTTGGAATTTTCCTTGGATTGTTCATATCCAGGGCTATAATGCAAATCGCCGGAATACTTACTATTGTTACCCTGCAATCTGTTATCATTTCATTCGGTGTAGCCGCAATGGTCGGAATTATTTTCGGGTTTATGCCTGCGAGAAAGGCTGCACAAAAAGATCCGGTAGAATCATTAAGGCATGAATGATCAATCGATATTGCCATTTTGAAAAGTCTCCAAAAAGTCATATATTAGTGCTCAAAGATGAAATGTTTTTGTGTTAAACGGAGATAATTTATAACCAAAAAATAAAAATAGATATGAAGAAATTTGCAGTAGTTTTATCTGGTTGTGGAGTCTTTGATGGATCAGAGATCCATGAGGCTACATTAACAATGTATTCCATATCAAAAAATGGTGCTACCTACGATGTTTTTGCTCCTGATATAGAGCAACATCATGTAATTAATCATCTTAACGGTAATGAGCTTGATGAAAAGCGCAATGTAATGATCGAGGCTGCCCGCATAGCAAGAGGAGCAGTTAAAGACCTGAAGGAGCTTGACCCCGCATCATATGATGCTTTGATTTTTCCCGGCGGCTTTGGAGTGGCTAAGAACCTTTGTACATTTGCTTTTGATGGGCCGGATTGCAAGATTAATACCGAAGTTGAAAAAGTAATCAAAGCAATGAATGAAAAGGGTAAGCCCATTGGTGCATTATGTATTGCCCCGGTATTGTTGGCAAAAGTCTTTGGCAGTAATGTTGAGTTGACTATAGGTCAGGATAAGGGCACCGCTGAAGCTGTTGAGGCTATGGGTGCAGTTCACAAAAACACCAATCACGGAGAAGTGGTTGTGGATAAAAAGAATAAACTTTACACAACGCCATGTTATATGCTTGATGCCAACATAGCACAAATAGGAGAGGGAGCTGACAATATAGTTAAAGAGATGTTAAAAGATATGTGATTATAATCCTGCTGCTTTAATGGCTTTTGCAATAACCTCATTATGATCAAAGGCCAGTTGTGGCAGCTTGTTTATGTTAAACCATTTATAAGACTTTGCATCAGAGCCGGCTTTAGGTACAAGCCGGCTTTTTAGTTCTTTCCCCCAAAAGGCTACAGTAATATTACGTCCACGCGGATCTCGACCGGGATTACCAAAAGTGTAAAACTGTTGAAGCTCCAGTGAGTCTATGCCAGTTTCTTCCCTTAGTTCACGAACAACACTTTCTTTGAGGGTTTCTTCCATATCTATGAACCCCCCCGGTAAAGCCCAGTGACCTTTGAAAGGAGGAGAGCCACGTTCAATCAACAACACTTCATAACTGTTGTCTGCACATTCGCCAAAAACGACTGCATCTACAGTTACCATTGGACGCGGATATTTGTAGGTGTATGACATATTATTTTTAGTTATAAAAAATTATGTAAAGTTAAACAGAAACTAAAACTGAATTATTCAATATTAGCGAAAAATTGCTAGTATCGCCGGAAAACTCTCTAATATACTATAATTTCAAATTATAAAGGGTTAATAAAAAAAAGCCAAAGAAAAAATGTAATTTAACATTTAATTGCTTTGGCTTGATTCCCTTTAAAAGAAAAGGTTTTTGAGTTTTTCAGTCTTGGTTAAATTGTCTGCCTTGTATTATTTGGTAAAAAGTTTTTTCAAGGTCAATGGCAATTAAAAAAACAAATGGTTTTGTTTTTACCAACTGATGCGTGTTCAATAAATAAAGATCAATACAAGAAATACTTAAAAACAAAAAGTTTCTTATCTTCTATTTTGATCCGAAAAGTTTTCTTTTCTTGGCCTGGCCTGTGAAACATTAATGCTTCTGCCATCTATCTCCTTGCCATTTAGGCTTTCGATAGCGGAGTTTGCTTCATCATCATTTGTCATCTCGACAAAACCAAACCCTTTGCTTCTACCGGTTTCCCGGTCTGTGATGATCTTGGCTGAAGATACTTCGCCAAAATCTTCGAAGATTTTACGAAGGCCATCTTCTTTAATGCCATAATTTAGGTTTCCAACATAAATGTTCATAATAAAAATTTTAGTAACACAAAGAAATTGAACAAGAAGCAAATTTAGTCAAAAAAATAACCCTACATATATTTTTTTTTAAAAAATTAGTCTTTTAATAGCATGAATTTAGGTTTGTTAAATCTGTTGTATTTTTCATCGTTAAAATTTAGTTGAAAGTAAACTTATGGTAATCGTCAAAATCAGATTTCTTTTCTTTAACTATATACTCTATTTTTGATGCTAACACAAGAAATACAGGAAGATTTTTGTTTTTAAACCATTTTTTGGCATTAACATCTCCTTTTACTACTTCTGTGATCTTGGCCAGTATTTCATACTCATGTTTTTTTAGCCATACATATGCATCTTCATCATCATACAGTGCTTTGCTGAAAGCAGCAAAATGATAATAATTGTATTTCATTAGCCAGTTGAAAGCTTCTTTGCTCGAGTTAATTGCCGATGCCAGTGCTGCCAGTTCGGGGAAGCCGTTATTAAGAAGCCAGTCGGCTAATTTTTTATTTCTGTCAACAGCTTCGCCAAAAGCCAGTAAAACTTTCACAGGATAGTTTATCATAAGTATGAATATTGTATTTAGCGGATCAGGTACATTTTTCCAAATCCTTTATGAAAATATTTGCTTGCCTCGGTTGGGTTTAGCTCTATCTGCTCGCCATCTAGCCTTGTAATAACCCTGTATAAATACACTCCGTTAGCCAGGCGCTGACCATATTGATCTGTTCCATCCCAGGCATATTGTGTAATATTTCGCCCTATATTAATTGGGCCAAGCTCTGCCATATCTATTTCTCGGACAACCTTCCCCGTTATGGTCATTATTTGGATCTTAAAATAAGTTGGTATTTCGGAGCCGGTCAGTGTAAAAACAAACCTCGTGGAAGTTGAAAAAGGATTGGGGTAGTTGAGTACTTCTGTTATAGTTGATTCGTTTATTACTTCAAATGTTATTGAATAATCTTCTTTTCCGGATTCGTTCATTGATGCATCCGTTGCTTGTACCAGCAGCCTGTAAGTGCCGTCTTCAATCAGTTCGGGGTTGAATTGTACCTGGCACTGGTTATTGGAATCAGTAGCAGGAACGAACCTCATGTTTTCCTGCCCCTTTTCAATAAAGTATATTCTTTGTGGTTCATTTTGAAAAGGTGTTTGCAGATATACCTTTACATATGCAGTATCATCCAGCAAAAGAAAAGGATTTTCATCACGCAATGTTATGTTTATCATTGGGTTTGGCGAAACAATGTCACCGTCAAGGATATGCATACCGTCAAAAGTAACTTCCATCAAAGGGTTTGATTTATCTTTTTTAACATAAAACCCAAGTACTCCAATATTGTTAAAATGCGATTGTTCGAGCTGGTCGTTATCCGGGTTTATTTCAATCCATAAAGTGTTAAATCCTGAAAGGCTACGTGTTTCAATGTTCACAGAGTCGATAAAGATATCACCGGAAGGATGAGGTTTTTGCCTTGGATAGTCAACAGGGTGTATTTTTCGCTTATCGTCAATAACCCAGTATTTAACCAACAGGCTATCCATGTCATAATCTCCAATGTTGTGAATTGCCGTTGAAAAAAGCAGCGGTTCACCTTCCATAATGGTATCTGACTCAAAAACAAAGTGCTTTGATGGATTGATAGCAGTCTCCGGGATTTCTTCGTAAATAACCTGCCATCTTTTCATTTGCGCAGGTGTGTAAAGGGAGTCGTCACGCATGTGAACTGATAAATGCATTATGGGGTATTCGTTTGCATCGATTTGTTCATGAAGGTTATAAACAGAAGATGAGTCAGGAGGCAATGCATATATAAGGGTATCAGTATTTCCTGATAAATCAGCCCCTATAACATTCAACCAGACAGAATCTGTATCATGTCCATCAAGACTTTCCTGATGCCAGTGAATAGAGTTCCATTGCCTTGCCGGGCCAATGGGCTCCGTCTTGATGAAACCTTCGTTCCAATTGGTTAGTATGCTATCGTTTAGAATTATAGCTGAATTATAGCTTTCTCCTATAACTTCATTGGCGCTTCCGGGAGGATTACCTTTTTTACCGAAAATGATATATGGTTTATTATTTTCCAAATGCCTGATATAACCACTGCCAATTGACTCAAAGGCCTGATACAATTCTTCAGGATAGTCTTCAGCATTATGGTTTCTATGGCTGAAAGCCAGAACATAGTGTCCTTCAGGTACGGTGTCAATGAAGTTTAACACTTTGTTTCGCCAGGCTTCATTATCAGTACGAAAATCAAAGCCATGCATATCCCTGTGAGTTTCGCAATGCAAGTTTTCAAACTGGCCTGTTTGATCACCCTGGTGTATACTTATCCAGTTCTCGCCGGAAACGGGTTCAAATACGGCAAATTTTAATCCTCCAAGCACCCCTGCACAGTGTCTTTGGCATTTTATTACACCGTCCACCTGGTACCATTCAAGGTTGGGATCGTTTGGATAACCTGTTTGTGCTTTAATTGAACGGACTACATTTATAAAGTCCCATTTGCGGTCTTCTTTGTTATATGTAACGTATTGGTAAGTGTTGTTTTCAAACTGGTCAAAATGAGCCTGGCTCCAACCGCGTTTTCCTTCAATATACTGGAAGCTGCTGGACCTCCAGGAATATGAACCATTATAAATAGAATCCAGGCTTACTCTCCAGTAATATACCATACTGTCTGTCAATATAACAGGCGGATCCCATTTTACGACACCCCCTTTATGGGATATTTTTTGCCTTGTCGGATTTGAAAATGCAGCTGAAGTGTCAATTTCAAAGACATAATTTAGCTCATCAATGAAAGGATCACCTGTAGAAGCTTTAAGGGTTACCTGTGGTTCAGGGTAGATCGCATATTTATACGGATAAACGGGGAAAATGTCGGTTGAACGTATCAAAAGGCTTGCGGTAGCATCATTATTCAATACGGATAGCTCTTCAACTTCGTTGCGTGCATCCAAAATAGCAGTGAAATGGTTCAGACCTACCCCCCTGTCTCTGTCAACTTCAAATTCAAATACTATTGTATCACGATAAAACGGGGCTCCAACTCGTTTCATGTGCCTGTCATTGCTACCATCAGGAAACACCCTGTTAAGCTCAACATAAATGGAGTCTTTAATTGCTTTACCTATGTTGGTTGCAATCACATTAACCTCAAAAGACTCCATCTCTGCAGACACATCTTTTGGTGTGAAAAAAATTCTTTCGGGTGTAATCATATAATCCGGCTTTGGTTGCGAATTAATAACAATTGCCGGATCGCCGTGAAAAATTTTTAACAAGCATATGTTTTTAATGTAAATGTTTGTCGACTGTATGGAATTTATCGTTTCCCGGATGCTTTTACCAACAGGCTTGCCATAGTTCTTGGATGCAATATTTCTAAAGAAGTTGTTTGAAAAAAGATTCAGCTCATAAGAGCCAGCGGCAGATGTTGAAGCCAGATATCCTATTGTTCCTTTGTTTTCAATAAGTACAAACTCTTCTGAGGAGGATGTTCCGTTCAGAATAAACAGATCACCTGCAAAGCAGGAGTTGGCCACCAGGAAAGGGTATTTGCCATAGTTGTTGTATTCTGCGGGGTTGTCTATACTTATATCGAAACCTATACCTGCTGCATGGCCAAAGAATGTCATAATGCTAACCCCATTGTTGATAATTTGCTTCAAAGAGTCTGACTGGTTTATTTGTATTGGGTCGGTAGAGCTTTTGAGAAATGTTCTTACATAAGCTCCCATTAGTGTATCTTCCAAAATGTTTTGATATTGCCGGAGATAGCCTGCGAGGATGTTCTGTTCAGTTTGGCTGCTTCCTCCGCCGAAATGCAATACGTTCTTCATCCACTCTTCGGCGTTTTGTTGTGCCGATTCATATTGAATAATCTTTTCAAGATAAAGAGCTACATGTGTTGGGTTCTTTGCACTCAAACGACCTGTAGCTATTGCCGGAGTATATAGTTCATCAGTGATCCCTGCAGTGATAAGGTTGTCAGAAGGGGGGTCACCAAAAGACGGAACCATGGTATTGTTGAAAACAGATTGATTTTTCCGGTAATCGCGGGCTTTATATGCTTTGCCCACCAAAAAAAGCTTGCGAGGTGGTTCATCATAATTTTCGATAAGATGTTTTGCAAAGTTCCGCAAGGCCATTGGATGTTTCCTTATACCATAGGAAAACTGACAATATAATTCATCCTCGTCAACCAATAAAACATTATAACCTGTAGTGTTTCGGTATTCTTTATAGTCTTGAGCTTCTCCCATTAATGAGGAATGAGTTATAAGCAGAAAGTCGGAATTAAAATGTGGCGAAGAGATAAAGTTGTTAAATCTGCCGGGTTCTGCTGAGGATTCATTCACTGGTGTAATAGAAGTTACGTTCTTTATGTTGTTTTCGCCGGTTATATAGCATTTTCTTTCCTGCCCCGGGTTTGGTAATAATGCTTTGAAAGTTTGACCTTCTTCGATAACAGGTACTTTATTGTTTGAAGTCAGATCCCAAATCCAAACAGCATCCTGTTCATCAGGTGAAAAGTTATTAATCTCCAGATAAGTTTTGTCATCGGATGAAGGGGGTATATGCATTATTTTGCTATAACTTTCACCGAGGTTATAATTCTGCGGATATTTTACAGAAATGTAAGCAATTGTGTTCCAGCTTGTTTCGCCAATATCTAAAGATGAAAACAAAAATTGTGTTGATGGTGTGCTTAATGATGTTGGTTCAACATTATTATTGAACCTTAATAGTTTGAAGCCTTTATATAATGTGTCAATTAGCACGTCAGCAAATTCTATTTGCATATGATGGTTGTTGCTGTTGGCGCCAACCACGACAAGTTCTACTTCTGCCTCCGGCCCGTTAGTATGGACGCTTGGAGTGGAAAGATGTTTTGTTCTTGAACTGCCCTGTCCAATACGTTGATCAAACCATCCTTGAGCAGCCGTATATTCCGGGTCGGTAACACCATAATTGTTGGTCTGCCCGGCAAAATAATGGCTGGTATAATCTTGCC
>SLSZ01000162.1 GCA_007130125.1 Bacteroidales bacterium | reverse complement strand
CACCTGGCCATTGATGTGTACAATAGTATCGGCAGCGATCAATAAAGTGTTACGTTTTGCAAATAATTCATTATATGCATTGGCTTTCGAAAGGCAGAGCTTTAAAACAATTTGTTCAGGCTTCAACGATCCGTCAAAAGATTCGCTGACACTTTTGGTCACAACCCTGAAAGGTATTTGTGTTTGTTTCAAAAGCTGTTGTCTCCTGGGAGACTTTGATGCAAGGATAATATCGTACTTCTTAAGCTTTTCAAAAAAAATCATTACTCTTTACAAATAAAAACAAAACAAAAACATGGAAATTACACCTGCAACCATTACAAATTTGGCATAACGGCTATTAATCGTGTAATCAATTTTTTCCTTAGCCAGATTAATTCTGTTTATAAACAATATCAACGGTATTTGAACGGCAAATAAGAGATAGGCAAAAATAAGGTCATATTCCAAACCAAGCAAAAATATTTGAAAATATCCTACAAAAAATATCAGAATGATAATTAATATAATGATCAGCCTTTTTGAGCTTCTGACGCCTGCCACTATAGGGATCGTCCTGCAGCCAGTTTTCATATCCCCTTTAATATCTTCGATGTCTTTTATAATTTCTCTTATAAAAGAACTAAAAAATGCAAATAGCAAGTAAAATCCAAGTAATTGATTTATACGTACCGTTTGAATATTAACATCATAACTGATCATTATTCCCCGATACTCAAATATCCATACAATCGCAATGACTATTGCAGAAAGCAGTGCTACAATAATATTTCCAATAAGGA
This sequence comes from Bacteroidales bacterium, assembly GCA_007130125.1. Lineage (GTDB taxonomy): Bacteria > Bacteroidota > Bacteroidia > Bacteroidales > UBA7960 > PUKZ01. The sequence continues at coordinate 2,407 of SLSZ01000162.1, read as the reverse complement.
ACTTGCGTTTGTATTTTATCGAATATATCCATAATAACGCCGGCACCACAACAAACACACCGGCCAATGGAATATACCTGACACGGTATGTTAGGTATAAGCCAATAATTACTGCTATAATATTTAGTACCGTATGTACAAATATTGCTTTTCGTCTTGAGAGGTCTTTACCCAATATGATTTTATGCGGCTTGTTGATGCGGTCTACTCTTAAATCAAAATAATCGTTTATAGCATATCCGGCTGCTGATACCAATACGGTCGCTAATACAAGAAGGAAGAATTCAAAATCGGTAAAAAACGGTTGGATATTTTGGCTCTTCAAGGCATGAACAACAATACAATAACGAAAAAGATATTGTGACAATGCCACAACCAATAAATTTTGCCACCGAAAGAGTCTTAAGTAAGCTAACATTTAATATCCCTATATTGCGATTTATTTTTAAAAGCATCGTCATCCAAACAAAATGCCTTAATATGTCTGTTACCAATGAAATCCGTCATTATCAAACCACTTATCCTGTACTCTCATAACTTGTTCGATTACATCCCTGACACAACCTTTTCCACCATCCTTTGGAGAAACGTATTGTGATATTTCCTTAATTTCTTCTGCTGCATCAGCAGGACATGTAGCAACACCAACCTCTTTCATTGTTTTACAGTCAGGTATGTCATCTCCCATATAAAGAACTGAATCAGGGGATAATTTTGTTTGCTCAAGTATTTTATGATATACTTCCAGCTTGTTGCTAACGCCAAGATAAATATTTTTTATCCCCAGGTTTTCAAAACGTGCACGGACCACCTCTGAGTAGCCTCCTGAGATTATAAAAACATTATAACCCTTTTTGACAGCAAGCTGAAGAGCATAACCATCTTTGACATTCATCGTACGAAGCATCTCTCCTGAGGTAGAAAGAATTACAATACCATCTGTCATTACTCCATCAACATCAAAAATAAAAGTATCTATTTTTGACAACAGTTTTTTAAAATTCATAATCTTACTTCAGTTTACCCTTCTTTCTGTTTATTTTTCTTTTAACAATTTTTGCTTTATGTAACAAAAACTTCTACTTTAAATATTATATTTTCTACCTATCCTGTTTTTTCCCAATACTGTAACGCTTAGAAATGATACTATCGGTTATAAAGTTATAAATTTTTTGATAATCGCCAACTTCCGACAACATTTCGGAATGCAATTTTATTGTACGCTGATCATTTCTTGCAGCAGGCCCTGTCTGTGATTTGGCAGGACCTGCAATTGCAGCTTTACGAACTGTTTCTTCTATCAATGGTTTAAGGATCTCAAAACTCATATCATTGCTCTCCAGCAAATCACCGGCAATGGATAACATATGGTTAGTAAAGTTGCAGGCAAAAACCGCTGCAATATGTAATATTGTTCGCTGTTTGGAGTCAATTGTATAGACCTTTGATGATATTGATCCTGCCAGTTCTTTCAACTTCTCCAGGTCTGCATCGTTAGCGGCTTCAATAAGTAATGGCACTTCACTGAAATCCACCTTAACATCTTTCGAAAAAGTTTGTAAAGGGTAGAACACTGCAGGCCTGATATTTTTTATTTTCAAAACATCAACGTCAGTGCTTCCCGAGGTGTGGGCAACAAGAACATCTTCAAACGGGAAAACCTTTATTATTTTCTCGATAGCGCTATCAGTTACCGACAAAATATAAAGATCTGCGCCGGGAACCAAATCCTTCACATTAGTGGTATGTTCACATCCTAATTTACCAGCTAGCTCTGAAGCAGCTTTTTCCGTTCTGCTATAAACCTGCAATATTCTATTACCGGACTGTTGTAATGTTTCACCAAGGTGTGTAGCAACATTACCGGCTCCGAGAAGCACAATAGTATTTATCATATCTGAAAATTGTTTTTAAGTATGATAAAATGAGCAGAAAAAATCATTAGCCCCATTTTACCAACAATACAATGGCTGTGCAATATCTTTAGGCCTGTATCCTATAACCCAATTAACCCCAAACTGCACCGTGGTAGTTTGAATTGTATGGGGTTGTAATGCAGGAATAAAATTATCAGTTACCACGTATATTTGTAAAGGCCAAATATTAAGGTGTAGCCCGGCTCCAACATTACTATAATTACCGTGTATAATTGAATATGACAATGCAGCCCCAATGGCAGGAATAGGCTGGATGCTATAAGCAGCAGTAAACGTAGGGTAAAAACTGCCATCATAAAACTCTCCCCTGGCAGATAAACCCGCTTTATGCTTCTCGCTTATGTTATACGTTCCTGATAGAAGGATTTTTGTTGGAAGCATCGTAGTATAGCTTTGTTTTGTTTCATCTAAAACAAAAATCTCATTAATACTATCCAGAAGGTGTTGCCCCAGGTCATAGTCTTCATCAT
>SLSZ01000163.1 GCA_007130125.1 Bacteroidales bacterium | reverse complement strand
TGGGATTTTTAATTTATTTTGATCTTGGGATTTTGGATTTGGGATTTGCATGTAGCTTGTTTGTTTACATTGACAACATTCTTTATTAAGCAAAAATAAGAAACACAGTGTTTTTTTTATTACAGTCCGGTAAATTCTTTTTCCATAAACCGATGCTTTTTGTTTCAATAAACTCACCGTCAGTAGTTATTTCACTTGCAATACAAAGCATAGTTGCTTCAGAAAGCGACATTACAATATTTCGAAGCATTTTATTGTTACGGTAAGGTGCCTCCATAAAGATCTGCGTCTGATCATTCAATCTGGCTTGTTTTTCAATTTCTTTTAAGCGTTTTTGTTGTTGCTTAGTATCAATAGGCAAATAACCATGAAATGCAAAGCTTTGTCCATTAAAACCTGAAGCCATTAAAGCAAGAAGTATAGATGAGGGGCCAGTGAGAGGTTTTACCTTAATTCCTGCCTGATGTGCCAGTGCTACAACCCTGGCTCCGGGATCAGCTACACATGGACACCCCGCTTCGGAAATAAGGCCTATTGACTTTCCTGACTTTGCACTATCCAGAAACCCCGGCAATTCACTTTCTGAAGTGTGCTTATCAAGAAGATTAAACTTAATATTGTCAATTGATTTTGTATAACCGGCTTTTATAAGAAATCTCCTTGAAGTACGAATATTCTCAACTATAAACTCATCAAGATCCTGAATAACATCAAGGGTTTTGCGGGGTAATACATCTTTTACTTCGTAATCCCCAATAGTTGAAGGTATAAGGTATAAAAATGCAGACATGGTGTTTATTGTTTTTTATCGATCCACGGTAGATTCATTAAATCAACATTTCCACCTGTAATGATAACACCGGTATTTTTATTTTTAAACATCCCGGGGTTATCAATAATGACAGCAAGTGCGACAGCCGATGATGGTTCAATGACAATTTTCATTCTTTCCCAAATAAGCTTCATCGAGTCAATAATTGAATTTTCTCCTGTTACCAATATGTCGCTGGCTTTATCAAGAATAACCGGAAAGGTTAAACTACCCAAAGATGTTCTTAAACCATCAGCAATAGTTTTTGGTGATTTTGCCGGCACAAACTGCTTTCTCTTGAATGATAAATATGCATCATTAGCCATTTCGGGTTCAGCTCCAATAATTTTAGTATCAGGTGATACATAACTGCTGGTAAGGCATGTTCCACTAAGAAGTCCACCACCACCAACAGGTGTTATCAAATAATCCAATTCGCAATCCAGCTGTTCGAAAAACTCAAGTGAAGCTGTAGCCTGGCCGGTAATCACTCGTATATCATTATATGCATGAATCGGCTTATAACCATTATCAGCAATAAGTCTATCCATTGTTCTTTCCCTGTCTTTAAGGGTAGGTTTGCAAAATTCAATTTCAGCCCCATATGACCGCACGGCATTTATCTTCACTTTTGGTGAAGTTTCCGGCATTACCAAATGCACTTTAATACCGGCCATTGATCCTGCAATGGCAACTGCCTGTGCATGATTACCTGAAGAGTGAGTGGTTATACCATACCTGCGATGTTCATCAAGGTTGCTGTAAACAGCATTCAGTGCTCCCCTGATTTTAAAAGCACCTCCTCTCTGAAAGTTTTCACATTTAAAGATTATGTTGGCACCGGTTATAGAATTGATATTACGTGAACTCATCAATGGAGTACGGTGAGCATACTTGCGGATACCTTCATAAGCCTTCTTTATTTGTTCTAAGGCAGGTGAATTGAGATCTTTAGAAAAATTCATTAATTATCTTTTATCGCAACTGCAATCTTTTCGCAAGCTGAGTCAAGTAACTGGTAAACATTTTCAAAACCATCTTTACCTCCGTAATATGGATCCGGAACAGCAGCATCCTCTCCGGGAAAGACTGTATTTAGTATTAGTTCAACCTTTTGCAGATCATCTTTTCCGTCAGCCAATGCACTAACATCCGACAAATTTGAGCTATCCATAACATAGATCTTGTCAAATTTTTTGAAATCTTCGACTGTAAATTGTCTTGCACGCTGCTGAGTAATATCAATACCATGTTTTTTTGCTATATCAACGGATCGCGGATCAGGCTTCTCTCCAACATGGTAAGCAGCTGTACCGGCTGAATCAACAAAAGTATTATTCAAATCATGCTTTTTAAGCTTTTGCTCCATAATGCCCTGTGCCATAGGTGAACGGCAAATATTACCAAGGCACACCATAAGAATGTTCATACACAATTACTTTTATACAAAAAAATTTATTTTATAATCAAGTTTTAATAAAATTAAGATAAATAAGTAATAAGCAACCTATAATCAATAAAATCCCCGATATCGCATTCGCTCATCAGGTATTCAGTAACCGGAGCCATTACCAACTACAATTTTATCTTAATAATATTTTCGAGTTCATCAACATACTTGCGGAAATTTTTATCAGTATCGGTAAGGTTTTTAACTGTTTTGCAAGCATGTAATACCGTAGCATGATCTTTATTTCCACATTTACTACCGATAGCCGCCAGAGATGATTTTGTAAAGCTTTTTGCAAAATACATAGACAATTGCCTGGCCTGAACAATCTCTCTTTTCCGGGTCTTGGAGTTAAGTTTATCATGTGGTATATTGAAGTAATCACAAATAACTTTTTGAATATATTCTATTGTGATCTCTCTTGGCGTGCTTTTTACAAACTTCTCAATAACCTTGCTGGCAAGTTCCGGCGTGATCTCTTTTTTATTCATAGACGATTGCGCCAGGATAGATACCAAAGCACCTTCCATCTCCCGAATATTGGTGGTAATGCTTGTAGCAATAAGTTCCACAACCTCTTTGGGCATATCAACACTGTCATTATATAATTTTTGTTCCAGGATAGCTATCCTTGTCTCAAGATCAGGCACTTGTAAATCAGCAGAAAGTCCCCACTTAAAACGTGATAACAGCCTTGGCTCTATTCCTTGCATCTCCACAGGAGGCTGATCAGCGGTAATGACTATTTGCTTACCACTTTGATGCAAATGGTTGAAAATGTGAAAAAAGACATCCTGTGTCTTTTCTTTCTTTGCCAGGCAGTGAATATCATCAACAATTAGCACATCTATCATTCGGTAAAAATGAATAAAATCATTTTGATTATTATTCCTGACCGAATCTACAAACTGATTGGTAAACTGCTCACTTGAAACATATAATACAGTTTTATCAGGAAAGTTATTCTTAACCTCAATGCCAATAGCATGGGCCAGGTGGGTTTTGCCTAAACCGTTCGCACTATATATCAATAACGGATTGAAAGATGTTTTCCCCGGATTTTGGCCAACGGCAAGCCCTGCACTGCGTGCAAGCCTGTTACAGTCACCCTGCAAAAAGTTATCGAAAGTATAACTTTCTATTAATTGGGGATCAATATTAAGCTTCTTCAAACCCGGTATTATAAAAGGATTTGGTATTGATTCGCCTTTATCTTTATTTATTTCCAATGGCATATTTATTGGAGGATTTTTCAATACTTTTTTGTTTTGTGTTGGCGCAATAACAGTATATGGTTTTGAAGAAGATGAACTATATGAGCCATCCATCACTATACTATATTCCAAACGCCCATTTGCACCCAATTCTTTCTTTATTGTTTTCTTTAATAGGTCAATATAATGCTCTTCAAGCCATTCATAAAAAAACTGGCTGGGAACCTGGATTTTCAGAACATTCTCCCTTAGCGAAATTGGCTTAATAGGTGCAAACCATGTTTTAAAACTATTAGGACTTATATTGTCCTTTATTACATTTAAACATCGTGTCCAAATTTCTTCATGCAATTTATCCATTCGTTAATAATTTGACCTGTTAATAAAAGAACCCTATTTACTTATTGGTTGACTGCCAGTTATTCATAATTAACAACGTTTTCCAAAAACTCATCAGCAAAGCTTGTTAAAAAATAATTAATAAAAAAATTTTATGCCTCTTGATTTTTTAAAATTTTTGTTGTATTGGATTCGACGAAAATCTGCTGATCATTTTTATTTAAATACACATCCATACGGCCAACTTTCACACCGGCATAACCAGCCTGCCCAATATAAACAGTATTACCCTTAATGTTATTTATTTCTGCAGCAGGATCAAGAACATCATGGGTATGGCCTCCAATAATAATATTGGTATATTGCGTTTTACCTGCAATAATTTTATCGCTGACCTGCTCATTATCATATTTGTACCCCAAATGAGAGAGACAAATAATAAGGTTGCAATTATACTTATTCTTTAAAATTGCTTCTGTCTCACAGGCAGCTTTAACGGGATCTATGTAACGTGTTTTGCCGTAAAGGTTTTTACTTACCAAACCTTTAAGCTCAATGCCCAATCCGTAAATACCGATTTTAAAATCACCTTTTTCTAATATTTTGTATGGCTTTATTTTACCTTTAACTACCGTTTCCGAAAAATCATAATTGGATGAAACAAAAGGAAACTTTGCATAATCAATCACTTCAAGAAAGCCATCGAGACCATTATCAAACTCATGATTACCAACAGTTGCTGCGTCATATCCCATTTTAGACATTAGTTTGAGTTCAGGTTCTCCACCATAAACATTATAATAGGGTGTGCCTTGAAAGATATCACCGGCATCAACTAAAAGGAAATTTTTTGATCGTCCCCTGACATTATTTATTAATGCTGCTCGTCTGCTGTAACCTCCCATACCCGGATAATTCGGATCATTTGGAGGGTAAGGATCGATGCGACTATGAGTGTCATTAGTGTGTAAAATCGTCAGTACATCAACATCCTCTTTAGCAAATAAATTAAGCCATGATCCACTCAAAGTAACAGCAGCCCCTCCAATAAATACTTTCTTTAAAAATTCCCTGCGATCTGTGTTCATAGAGAGTTAAAAATTTACATAACCCTTATCTTAAAAATCACTAATAAAGGTTTGTATCGTTTGAAAAAAGCTATAATAGAAAAAAGCCAACATCATTGAACTAAAAAGCATATTCCGCCATATATTCTAATTAGCTCAATGCAAATAAAAAATCCTTTCATCAAGAACTGATGATATTTTCCTCCCTTGCTCATGTACATTTTCCATGTGATGGATAATAGCATCTCTTAACTTAATACCAACGAGTTCATAATTAATCGGTTGAAGAAAAAAGTTCATATTATCACCCCCGTGTGCCAAATAATCGGAGGTTAATACTTTGTAATTACGGTTTTCATCGAATGATTCACCTCTAATTTTAATAACTTCAGGATATTCATCCTTAATACCAAGCCTAATACCAGAAACAGGCATACCTCTTTCACTGCTTGCTAAATATTTAAATAACTCATAAGTCTTTTCAGGAGTTAACGTCACCACAACCAACTCATTTTCAAAAGGCATTAATTCGTAAACTCTTGATTTGGTAACCGCTCCCTTTGGTATAGAAGTGCGCAAACCGCCGTAGTTAAGTAAACAAAAATCAATAGGTTTATCATCCTCTGGATCATAAACCCTGGAACCTATTTTTAAAGTTAAATCAGCTACAAAGTTATTCAGCAAGCCCTCCGGAGTTCCTCTTTCCATTGACTGTTCAGAATATGCAATAACTGACTTCATAACCTCTTCCAGTGGTTCCCTGTATTTTGCAATCTTTTCCGCAATAATTGTATCCTTTTCGGGAACATTAATACTGTCGACAGGTATAACTTCACTCTCAACAACAGGCCTTTCGGCTTGCTCAGCGCACGAAAAAACAGTTAATGCAATTATTAAGGCTAAAAGGTATTTTAAGTATTTAAACATACATTATATTGTTTTGTAAGCTTACCATCGCAATAATAAGATTATTTAACTGAAAAAACAAGAATTTTTTGTTTTATGTTTGTTATTTATAATGAATTAATTTAAGCATGCTTTTTAAAAACGAAACTCTTTAAATAACAAGTAATAAGCTTGCTTTTTTTAAAAGATTATAAACCAGTGCAGAAGATATAAGACATTATTGTACAGCGAATTAACAAAATGTCATATGGTATATAAATGCTCTATTTTAATACTGTCTAAGCTCTGAAAAACTGAAAGGATCTTATCTGTATCATTTTTTCGTACAGAAAAGTCAATTGTACAATCAAGTTCAAACCTCCTGTCAATTTGTTGTATATCATTTTCTTTCAAAACCCTCATAACATCATTCATTGCAGGATAGTCAAAATGTATCCTGTAGGCATTCCTGATGGTTCTGGTTATGATTTTGGCATTGTTGAGAGCGTCGGCTGCTGCACTTTTATATGCGGTTATCAAGCCTCCTGTACCAAGTTTTGTACCGCCAAAATATCTTACAACAACAATCAAAACATTTGTAATATCAAAGGATAGTATCTGTCCAAAAATAGGTTTGCCGGCGGTTCCCGAAGGCTCCCCATCGTCATTGACTCGATAATCATCTCTTTCTTTGCCTATAGCCCATGCAAAACAATGGTGGCGGGCATTATGGTGCTGCTTTCTTATATCTTCAAGGCGCTCTTTGGCCTCGCCCTGGCTGCCAACAGGTATTGCATATGAAATGAATTTACTGCCTTTTTCCTTATAAATACCTTGAGAGGTATTTTCAATTGTTTTATAAGTATCATCCATTATATAAAAAACTGTTTTCAGCAATCACTTTTTACGAAAAATACAAAGGGATTCGTTCTGAAATTCATATTTCGCATCCAAATTTCCGGCTATCAGTGGTGCCCTTATGCCCCCGGCAAAAAACCGGCTGCCTGTAAACACCCTTGCTTCATCCCAAAAACCCTGATCAATAAAGTTTTGCAACAAAACTCTTCCGCCCTCAATTATAACCGATTGAATCTCCATTTCATATAAAAAGTGCATTAACTTTGGTATCATTTGTGTATCAGAGCAATCGGTTTTATGCCAGGTTGTATTGCCTTGTGTTTTTTCTGATCGTTGATTTACTATAATTGTTTTCTGTGAATCGTCAAATACATTGAGGTCTGCAGGTAAATCAAGGTCCGGGTCAATAATAATTCTGATAGGGCTTTTACCAGGCCATAAACGTGTATTTAGCCTGGGATTGTCTAACCTGGCCGTATTGGTTCCCACCATAATAGCCTGTTCTTCTGAGCGCCATTTGTGAACGAGTATCCTCAGGTATTTGCTGGTAATCCAGTTAGGACCTATTGCTGTTCCGGGCTTCCTCTCAAAATCTATAAAACTATCCGCTGATTGTGCCCATTTTAATATTATATACGGACGTCTTTTTTCATGAAAAGTAAAAAACCGGCGGTTCAAATTATAGGATTCGTTCTTTAAGACACCTGTTTTTACTTCACAGCCTGCATTACGAAGCCTGGATATACCTTTGCCGGCAACAACATGATGAAGGTCAACACTGCCTATTACTACTTGTTTTATGCCTGTCTGTATGATCAAATCTGTACAAGGCGGCGTCTTACCATGATGGCAGCATGGCTCAAGGTTCACGTATAGTGTTGAATCCTTTAAAATGGTCGGATCCACTACATTGTTTATGGCATTAACTTCAGCATGTGCCATACCATACTCCATATGATATCCTTCACCAATTATCCTGTCATTGTGCACAATTACCGACCCTACAAGCGGATTCGGCGCAACATTGCCCAGGCCCAAAGTGGCAAGTTCCAGACATCGCCGCATATAAAACTCTTCTGTCATATTCTTATAAGCTACTATAATAAATACTTTACAAAAGTAATAACCTTTTTATAATATAAGCACTACTGACTTATTAAGTCAAACTTCATTAAACTTTTGATAATTTATGGCTTATAAAAAGTAAATTATAACTAAAATTTTTGTTTTTATTTATTAATTATTCCGATATTTGAACAAAACTGCAAATAACAGGTTATGGCTAAAATATTGCAATTATCGGAAGCTGCTTCCCTGGCTTTACACTCAATGGTATTGATAGCACAATCAAATGACCATATTAACGTAAATAAGCTGGCTGAAAGAATTGGTGCTTCACGCAATCACCTCGCAAAAGTCCTCCAGCAGCTTGTAAAATATAACTACCTCAAGTCTGTGAGAGGCCCAAGTGGCGGATTTATACTTAATAAACCCGCATCTGAAATAACCATCCTTAATATTTATGAAGCTATAGAAGGAGAAATATATTCGCCCGAATGCCCTCTTGATAAACCTGTATGCCCTTTTGATAAATGCCTTATGGGAAACCTGGTTAAAGATATGACTACACAATTCAAGGAGCATTTTCAAAATCATACATTGGAAGATTTTATTAAATCAAAATGAAAACTTAATCATTTTTCCTGAGCCTAGCATGTTTATATCCAGCCTTTTAACAACCAAATACTGTTGAGCAAAAACTGCCTTGTTATTATAATTTTACTAATTGTTTTAAACCTTTTCCTCTTCATCTCATCTAACAATCAAAAGAACAAAAATTTAAAAACCATAAAAAATATGATTATGAAAACAAAAAAGGTTAAATCAACATTATTGGTAATGCTGTTAACTGCATTATTTGTTTTAAATGCCACAGCACAAAGAGGCCAAATGCGAATGCAGGAAACTAATCCAAAGCAGTATTGCCTCAATATTCCTGATCTGACTGAAGAGCAGGAAGAAAAAATTAGTTCTATACGCACAGAGCAGTTAAAAGAAAGCACTCAGCATCGTGCAAAAATGGACGAACTGAGAGCTAAAAAAAGATCTCTAATGCTTGAAGAGAGCCCTGATTCGGAAGAATTGAACAATGTAATTGATCAAATGACCGATCTACGCAACAAGCAGCTCAAAAGCAATGCTACTCACAGGCAAAATATCAGGGAACAACTAACAGAAGATCAAAAAGCATACTTTGACAGTTCTCCCAGGTATAAAAGAAGCAGACAACCCGGAATGCGTGAAGGACGCACCGGTAGAGCAGGAGGAAGAGGAATGTCTGGTAGAGGTATGAACAGAAATTGGTAAAGCATTAAAACAAATTATAAAAACGGGGATGCAATTATTTACATCCCCGTTTTTTGTTGCTTTTTAAATTAAGCCCTCAGCATCCTTCTTACTCCTATAATCATAAAGCCCATAAATAACAAAAGAATCACGACAATCCCTTTATCATTAAATAAGAGAAATAGCCTGTTTTGATAGTCATTGCTTTCACCTTTTGAATATCCTGATTTAATGCCTTCAACAACTCCATTACACGATAGAGTTGCTCCTGAAATTACGTCAATTTCATCTTCACTTTTAAGTTCTAATGGATGTGAATTCAATAGACCCTGAAAAAAGCTTTCTTCGTCAAGCTTTTGGTAATAGGAGTGAGTTTCAGAGTGCATTACAACTTCAACATCAGTAATTGCATTGTTAGTGTCAGTAAAAGTCATAACTGCCATAGGGCCGCCATAACCTTCACCGGTACCTATATATGCATAACCTACATTATTTTTCAAACTATCTGTAATGCACCATTTGACCGGATTAATTCTTTCATATTTATAACCCCTGGATAGTATATTATTTTGTGCTAAGTTCTGGTTTTCATCAACAAAGTACATACTGCCAAAAAGCCATGATGAAAAGGCCAGCAGTGGTATTAAAATTATTAAAAGCCATTTTCCGGGCATTTTGCTTGATTTGTTTATTTTCTTGCAACAATTTTCCATATTCCGCCACCTATTAATAGAATGATAATTCCAAAAAACAACAAAAATCTTACACCTGCTTTAGGTTCATTCTCGCCTATCAGTGTAAAAGCCCCTCCAAGTGTGACAGCCAGAAGTATTAGCCATATAGCTACTACCAGCCATTTCCACCAATACATTCTTATTTTAAGATCCTGAAACCAATATCGCAATCCTAAAAAAAATACTGCTGTCAACAGCCCTATTGCCATCCAAAAAAGCGGTTGTATCATTGAATATTCAAACATGTTTTTTCTTTTTAATTAATTTATACATCAAACCATTCTTCAGTTAAAAGCCAATCAGGGGGTTTCCCAAAAGTTTTGTTATTACCGTCGGGTGGGGGAAGATATTCATTAGCACCCGGGTAATCGAAGAAGTTTTTCTGCATTTCCAGCATTGCTTTTGACGTTACACCTGTGGGATCACGCGGATCTACTTCTCTTGCAAGCGTGTGTATCCAGTTGTTTTTCCTGGAGTAAGGACAGACCGCCAGGCATATCCGGCATCCTTTGGCATGACTCGTTGCAAATGAATTCCAGGCTGTATAGCATTTGTCCTGGTCAATTTTCCATCGTTTAAATCCCCTGATAACGTGTTTTGGCGCATCATCAAAGCTGATAGAGCCACTGGGGCACTCATCGGCACATATTTTGCACTTTTTACAAAACTTGTTAATACCTGCATCTATTGGCTTGTCTGCGATAAGCGGCATATCGGTTGATATTGCTGCAAGACGGGTATTTCCACCTAACTCGGGTGTGATGAGTATCCCGTTTCTGCCAAGTTCACCCAACCCCGCATCAATTCCTAGCGGTGGCATTATCAAATCATACTGTCCGGGAGGAACATGAGAGCGGGCAGAATAACCAATCTCCTTTATAAAAACTTCCAGCTTGCCTGAAATAAAACGTAACATAGAATATGCATCATAAGATGTACCGTAGACAGGATTAGCATAAAATGATTCCCATTCGTGTGGTACAGCAAACACTACAGCGTTTTTCCAATGTTCGGGAACTTCAAAGTCAACCCGTCCCACGCCTCTTAAAGAGCCTTGATATACCCATTCTTTCTTAATCCTGGCTATTCCTACTAATGTTGCACCAAAAGAATGAGCTATCTTTTTAATCAGCTTTGAGCCATGCTCAGGCGATTTAAGAGGTAAAGGATTAGGGTTTACACCTTTAAAATCTGCTTCTTCCGGGGGGCCCGATGGTTCAGCCGGGAAAAGGGCAGGGCCACCTAGAAAGCTTGAATGTGCCGTGGACCATGCATCTGCCAGATGATATTTATCTTTGTACTTCGGCCAATTAGTCCGTTGCTCCCTGGCTTTTTCCCTCATACGAAAAAATTCTTCAAAGGCTGAGGGATGATTAGTGTAATAAGTTTTTAAAGGTTCCGGCAATCCTTCAATCCCCTGGCTTTTATCCCATGTTATACCATCTGGGTGCCGATTCATCAGCAACCTGAAAAACTCAGAGTTTCGCCTGAAAATATTTTCAACATATGTTATTCTTTCAGGTTTACCTACTATCTGGTAAGTTGGTTTTTCAACCAGAAAGGGGGTTCTGTTAAAAAACTGATCTTTACCGTATGGTGTCCGGCCCCATCCGGTATAACTGTCTTTGCTTCGACCAGCCATAAAGCTCCCGGCCGACACTCCTGCCATAGCAAGAGAACCACTTGCCAATCCAGCATACTTAAGAAACTTCCTTCTGTTCATAGTTTTATTTTTTTTTACAAATATATTAGTTTCATTTGAAACTTTTTATTAATTTTATAAAAAAATTTCTATTCTTATTGCCTTTATTAAATTAATATTGATATTTGTAATAATTTGGCAAAAACTAATTTTTTATATAATGACAAGAAAGTATGAATTTTCAAGGTCTTTGGGAATGCTAGCAAGGCAAATATCCAAAGGTCTTGGTATAAATTTGCAAGAACACTTCAATAAAAATGGTATTGATCTTGATCCTATATCATGGAGCGTTATTTCGTTTTTAAAAAAACATCCCAATCGGACACAGAAGGAAATTGTAAATTTTCTATGGATAGATAAAGTAAAAGTTAAACGTGTTGTTGATAAGCTTGAAGCAGATGGACATGTTAAGCGAGAAATTCATAAAACCGATAAGAGGTATAACCTTGTAAAATTAACAGATAAGGGGAATAAGTTTTTTGAGACAGTTGTACCCCTCGCTGAAAACATATTAAACAATGCTTTTGAGGGCTTTTCGAAAGTGGAGGAAGAACAGCTAATAGATTATATGATAAGGATTAAGAAAAACCTTTAAATGGTTACTGGTAATCTAAACTAATTAAGCTTAGTCAAAAGCAATATAAAGAAAAACTTTTCTATGTTAAAAAGAATAAGTACCAAAGAAGTTTTTTCTAAACTAAAAAACTCACAAATAAAAATACTTGATGTACGGCCGGTTGACGCATACAACGGGTGGCAGTTGAAAGGTGAGGCCAGAGGTGGCCATATCAAAGGAGCTAAAAGTTTATCTGCCAAGTGGACAAAGTATATGGACTGGATCGATATAGTAAGATCGAAAGGAATTACTCCTGATTCCAATCTTATAATTTACGGAT
>SLSZ01000079.1 GCA_007130125.1 Bacteroidales bacterium | reverse complement strand
ATAAACTCACTAAATTTTTTACTGTATAAAACATGAAATTATGGCCTGTGTAAAAGCTGTTGCAGAGTATTGAAATAACCTGATTTATTTATTAACATCCGGTTCTTTTACAATTTTAGTTTATAATTAATAATTTGCCGAATTAGTCACTCCGATCCTGATTGTAATATCAAATGGCGCAGATAAGTTTTTATAGATATTACCGTTTATTTCTTTTCCGTTAAAAATACTCCATATATACCATGGTTCTTTCTTTAACTGAAGAGCCATAGAGTTTTTCAACAATATATAACGACAGGTCAATTCCTGCACTAATACCTGCAGATGTCATTATCTTGCCGTTATCAACAAACCGCTTCTTCTTTTTAATAATTGCTTCAGGTGCAATCTCCAATTTAATCCGTAGCATAAATGCTACGGCTATTGATGTTTTCGCAAGATAATTATATTGTTTTTTTCAATATAAAAAAATTGCATTTATTAGACACCACATTTATGTGGTGGATAATGAAAACAATAATTCCAGGGCTTTATCCCAAACAACAATTGCCCAAAACAATATCACAAATTATTAAACCCTCATTTAATCAGAAAAGTGTCTCTCAAGGAAATCAAGAATGCTGCTAATATACTCCTCATCATTTTCCGGTTCGAGGAAATGTTCTGTAATAAAATGCAAGTCTCCTTCACGTACAAAGGTCTCCACATGTGGTGGTGCATGGCTTATCAACCTCTCTAAGTTTGCAAACGGAACCTGCGAATCATCTTTAGCATGCATAAGTAGTGCCGGCCGGTCACCTAGATTCTCTATCTGCCTGTAAGGCTTGATAGACCATACATTAACCCTGTATTTTAAAAATGTATATAAGGTTACGAAAGGTTTAGCCATTTTGGCAATAAAAACAGGTGCCTGCATAGCCATCTGCTCATAAAAAACATCCTCCCATGACGAATAAGCTGAAAGACTTATTAAACCATCAATCTCTGGTATTTTTCCGATAGCATTTATTGCCGTCGCCCCTCCCATGGATAATCCAAAAACGACAACCGGAACATCTTTATATGCAACATCTGCTTTGATATAATCCACAATTGCTTTGACGTCGAGATACTCTTTGTATCCAAGGCATATCACATTACCATCACTCTCACCGTGAGCCCGCATATCCATCAGTATGGTTGTATAATTATGTTCCTGCAACAACCGTGAATGCCCAAAATAAGCAGTAACGGAAGGATTGTGTATCCCCGACAGGCAGATGATGACAGCCTTAGGATCTTCAGCAGCTACTTCCCAGGCTGATATGTTATACCCATCTTTCGTTTCAACAAAAAAATGCTTTGACTCCAGGCCAAACTCTTCTGCCGTCCAGGCCTTCTCAAAATCAACATGCATATTAACAATAGGGCTCATAACCAAAACAGGTATTGAAATGAAAAAACCAATGCTCAAAATAATAAATCCCACAATAATACCAATAATAATTTTTTTCTTTTTTCTACTTTGCATTTGTATAAAATTTATTTAGATCGCTGTAAAAAGTCCTTTTGAACCACATATGCACATAGGCATATTCCATAAACTCAAAAACCAGGCATAAAAATAATCCTTATTGACAAAACTATGCCAAAAGTTGCAAAAACAATACATAGGAGATAGCTATGGTAGCACAGCTCTTAAAAACTAATCGTAAATCGTGAAAAAAAATCAAATATCTGCAGGGTTTGGCTTGCATCTGCCGGCTTGTGTATTTCATCCCTGAGGCAAACCCTGAATTCGTAATTTACCCATGAGGCGAACGTATATCTGTAACGCATCTCGGCCATAGTAACATTGGGGGTAAAGCTCGAAGAGATCAGCCAGTGCGGGTCAGTCTGCCCATAAAGGATTCCCACCCTGTGGCGCTCAGATATGTTATTGACATATGCAGCCAGATGCCATGCTACGGCTGAGCTTCCAAGCATTAGCCTGTCGTCGCTGATTTGCAATCCATGGTCAGATGGCCTTGGAGCGACAGGAATATAACCAAGCTCCCCTCCTATCAGATACTCCTCGCCTGAAAAGCTTATACTGGGCCGGTACATCCACCTGGTGGAGATCGCAACATGGTTTTTTAGTTCTTCATCACGGTAAAAATTCTGTGGTGTCATGGAAACACTAAGCTCGCGCTGTGCCCACCTGCCTTCTGTATCGCGGTGCTGAATATTTACAAAACCCGAAATTCTTGCAGCCCATGATTCATCAAAACGCAAAGGTGAACGAGCCGCATGTGAACTGCCGGCTGTGCTGTTATGGCTGCCAATCAAATGCAAACGCCAATTTTCGGTTGCATCCCACTCCATCCATATCCCATCTGTGTGCGAAATCGCAATGTTAGATGCGTAATAACGATCAACACCTTTGGGAATTAATCCCTGCAGGGGAAAACGGCCCTGAAAACGCCCGGCAGTCAGCCTTAGACCTGGCGTAACCTTCCACCTGAGCATAAATTCATCCAAAGTTGCTGTACCAGCAGGATAAGAACCACTTTCTCCAGTGTGATCGTCCAGTAAAAGCCGGAAATACTCCTGGTCACTGGACAGACGCATGGCAGCACGGGCACGGAAAGTCAGGTTATTCCTGATATGATAACTGAACCCGAACCTGGCTCTCAAATGTATGGTCTGTTCTGTATGTTCCAAACCATCACGGTCTGTTGTGTTTACATAATAAAAAACCGGGCGAAGACTGATATCATACTCAGCAGTATCTTTATTAGACAATGAGGAATTATCAAAAGCAAGAATGGGTTGAAGCTGAGGATAAATGCCTAACATTAGGATTATCATAACACCAGGATAAATATTACTCATATTTTAATTTTTGATTAAGACTTTCATAAACTAAAATGACATTATACCCAAAGCTTCCATCTTCCTGGTAATTTATTTTAATTTTAGCCACCTATCAGCCCCCTATCTACTTCTATCCCGGCCGGGCAATGGTCCGAGCCCATCACCTCATCAAGAATAAATGCCGACTTGACCTGTTCAATAATTTGCCGGCTAACCATGAAATAATCAATACGCCAGCCTACATTTCTCTCACGCGCCCTGAATCGTTGATTCCAAAATGTATATTGAATTTTTTCACCGTTAAAATGGCGGTAAGTATCTATCAGATCTAGTGATAAAAACTTTTTAAACCCATCAATTTCCTTTTGTGTGTAACCGGCAGTTTT
>SLSZ01000003.1 GCA_007130125.1 Bacteroidales bacterium | reverse complement strand
ACGATGATTGATAATTGGTCAAACTAATGATATCATTACGTTTTTAAAAAATAAGCCCCGGGCAAATTCGCCCGGGGCTTATTTTTTTATTGCATTAATATTTTGCCTGACACGGGAGGTACTTTAACTTTTAATGTTGAATCAGTTATATTATATTGTCTGCCTGTGATCTTATCATCAACAACTTCAGGCATTTGTACAATATCTGTTGTTATTTTAAACTCATACTCCTTTTCACCCCTGTTTATCAGCACAATAGCAAAATCCCCGTTATCGTCATACCTCACATAACCAAATGTTTGTTTTTGATCATTGGTATACAAGGTTTTATAATGCCCTGTTCCAATTATACCAGGATATTTTGTACGCAGATTGCCTAATTTGGCATACCACCGGTGCTGTTCATGGTCAAAGCTTACCGTATCTCTCGGTCTTTCCAAGCCATACGGATGATTAATTTCATCATCATAGTTTTTTTCAGGCCAGATCATAGGCTTGCGGTCATCGGGATCGTCGGCACCCCACATACCTGCCTCTGTTCCGTAGAAGATCATCGGCGATCCGACGTAAGTATATTGAAAAAGTGCAATCAGCTTTTGCAGTTGCCTCTCATCTTTATTGGGCTTATGCACTTTGTAATCAAGGGCTTTTTCAATATTGTCAAGCTTTGAATCTTCCTTATAAGCTTTATGGTTGTTGACTATCATTGTAGCAAGCCTTTCAGTATCATGGCTATCCATGAGGTTTTGCATTGCAAAATTGGTTGCCGGGTCAAAGTCATTACGTAACGCAGCCAGCCTTTCATCAAGCTTTGATGCCGTTATAGTTTCGTGGATAAAAAATGCATGAGTGGCATACGCCCACCTGTAATTCATAACCACTCCGAAAAGATCTTCATTAACAAAATCACGTGCTGCATCATCCCATATTTCAGCTATTGTCAATGCATCAGGGTTAATCGATCTGACATGTTCATGCCAGTCTCTCCAGAAGTCTTTCCCAAGTTCTTCAACAACATCAAGCCTCCAGCCATCCACACCGCGGTTGACATCACCATCAGGAGCCATCCATCTCTCTGTTACTGCGAAAATATGTTCTTTAACCTCAGGGTGCAGATCAGCCCCAATTTCAGCAAATTCAGGAAGCCCTTTATATCCCCACCAACCATCATAGTCAAATCCATCATGATACTCTTCGCCGAACTCGTTTATCTTGTACCATTCACTATAAAGCGACTCCTCACCATGCTCAATAATATCTCTGAAGGCCCAGAAGTCGCGGCCTGTATGATTCCAAACACCATCAATAATAATTCGTATACCTCGTTCACGGGCTTTCTGAATAAGCTCCAAAAAGAGTTTATCCGCAGAGGTCCACTGCCAGGTATCAGGATCATTAGGATCTTCCTGCTGCATGATCTCCCAGTCACCCTCAGGGTCAGGGCCAAAAAACCTGTCAATATGATGATAATGCGAAGCATCATATTTATGCAAAGATACCGCATCAAACACAGGATTAAAGTAAATAGCAGTTATGCCAAGCTCTTTAAGATAATCAAGCTTATCTATAACGCCCTGCAAATCGCCTCCGTAACGACGGGCAAAGACAGAGTTCCAAAACCGGGGCCCCGTACGTTGCTCCCATTCCGCACGCTGATACCAGTCACCTGTCCATGTACTTATCTCCCAACCTTCAGGTGCCTTAATGTCAAAACCATAAGGATCACCAATACGGCAGGCAGTAGGATCGTTCGTTGGATCAGCATTGTGAAAACGCTCCGGGAAAATCTGATACCATACAACATTCTTAGACCATTCAGGAATGTTTTCACCGGTTTGCGAATACAAAGGCTTTATTAAAAGTATAAACATCAAAATAATAACTGCCCTGTAAATCATTTTGTTTTTTCTTAACATAGCTTATCTGTTTTTGTAAATAATATAAGATTCAAAGAAAATATTTGCAGCCATCAGCTTCTCAAAACAACCTTAGTTATAAATAATTATAAAGCTCAAAGTTAGACTGTTTTGAAAAACAACATTAATATTGTAAGGTATGTTGAAAAATAACCTGCACATAATTTCAATAATCGAAAGATTTTCTAACAAAAATAACCATTCTTCACCTATTCCTTGTCAGACAACTCCCATTTTTTTGTAATTTCACAAGCTTGTTTAAACATTTTTAATTAAAAGTTCAATATCTATGACAGCTAAGCATTTAAAACCCGATTATTTGTTTGAAGTCAGTTGGGGTGTTTGTGATGAAGCCGGCGGCTTTCCTGCTGCTTTAGGCACCAAGGCAGCAAAATTAAAAGAATTGTTTGGAGAGAAATATGTTTTCATATTCCCGGATAAGTTTAAGGGAACCTGTGGAAATGAAAAGTTTATTGAAGATGACTTTTTGTTTAAATCATGGCGCCTCAAAGCACAAAATGACAACATTAACATAAGGATTGGCTGGTGGGATATCCCCGGACAACCAATTACAATTTTGGTCGATCATGTTCCTTTGTTATCTGAAAAGGATAATATTTTCAGTCACTTTTGGACGAAGTATGGCCTTGATTCACTTTCAGGCAGATGGGACTACATTGAACCTGCAATGTTTGGTTATTCTGCAGGCCAGGTTATTGAACACTTTTATAATTATTACTTGTCTGCTGAGGACCGGTTTATTGCTCTCTTCCACAATTGGACCTCAGGAGCAGGCATTTTATACCTGAACGACAAAGTTCCCCAAGCCTCTACGGTTTTCAATACACAAGGCACTGTTTTAGGTAAAGCCATTTCTGAACGGGGAATAAACATAGAAAAAGAAGCACAAAAAATTGACCCTCAAAACAAAGCCAAAGAATTAGATGTAATTTCAAAAAATTCAATGGAACTTCTGGCAGCCAAAAATGCAGATGCTTTTTTAACAATCAACGAAAAAACAAACAAGGAATGTAAAATAATTATTGGTAAAGCAGCAGATGTTATAACTGGCGAAGAAACGGGCATGGCTGACAAAGAACCGGAAAGTTATGAAAGCCGGGATTGGAAAGCCGTAATTGGCAACTATTACAAAGCTTTTGATTTGGCTATAAAAAAAGCCAATAATCGTGCAGAATTATTTAAGGATAAAAAGCGAATTGCAGGTGCTGAAGAGCTAAAAACAAAATCAACACAACGTTTACAATGGCAAAAAGTATCGGTTTACGCTAATATTCCACCTGAATT
>SLSZ01000108.1 GCA_007130125.1 Bacteroidales bacterium | reverse complement strand
TTTACTTGCTTTCTTTACCGCAACTTCTTCAACCGTCACAAGATGTTTTACCTTGTTAATCATTCCTTCTATTTGCGGTGTTGCTTCAACTACAACTTCACGGTTTATTTTTCTTAAACCCAAAGCACGCATCGTCCTTCTTTGTTTATCGGGCCTGTCGATGAGGCTTCTTATTTGGGTAATTTTATATTTTTTCATTTTTTTATCATTAAATAGCTAATCCGACTTATATTTATGAGGCTGAAATTGGTCTTTCTAAAAACAGAATATTTTTAAAATTATCCGTTAAATACCTTCTGCACTGACACTTGGCGTTGTTGTGCCACAGTAATGGGATCTCTGAGTTTACTCAAAGCATCAAATGTTGCTTTCACCACGTTGTGAGGGTTTGGAGACCCTTTTGATTTGGCTAATACATCAGTCACACCAACACTTTCCAGCACAGCTCTCATAGCACCACCGGCAATAACTCCGGTACCATGAGCTGCAGGTTTAATAAGAACCTTGGCGCCACTATATTTACCATCCTGGCTATGCGGGATAGTTCCTTTGTGTACAGGGACTTGTATAAGATGCTTCTTAGCATCATCTATTCCCTTACTGATAGCTGTGGTTACTTCACGAGCTTTTCCAAGTCCGTAGCCAACTACTCCGTTCTCATTGCCTACAACAACAATTGCAGAAAAGCTAAAAGTACGACCACCCTTGGTAACTTTTGTAACCCTTCTTATAGCAACCAGCCGGTCTTTAAATTCAATCTCGCTTGATTTGATCTTTTTAATGCTTACGTTAGTCATAATGTTAAAAGTTTAAACCTCCTTCCCTGGCTCCGTCAGCCAAAGATTTTACTCTACCATGAAATAAATAGCCATTGCGGTCAAAAACAACATTTTCAATACCAGCTTCTTTAGCTCTTTCAGCAACTATCTTCCCTACTTTTTTAGCAGTTTCCTTTTTTGTTGCTTTCTGGCCTTCAATATCTTTAACCAAAGACGATGCTGATATTAGTGTTTTACCTTCACTATCATTAATTATCTGAGCATAAATTTGTTTATTACTTCTGAATACGGTTAATCTTGGTTTCTCTTCCGTTCCCCTAATCTTTCTTCTTACTCGGTATTTGATTTTCAAACGCCTTTTATCTTTTTTTGTTGCCATTTTTCTGAGGTGTTTAAAAAAATTAAAAAATTACTTAGCAGCTGCAGCAGCTGTTTTTCCTGCTTTTCTGCGAATTGTTTCACCTAAAATACGAACACCTTTACCTTTGTATGGCTCGGGCTTTCTCAACGAACGAATCTTTGCCACAACTTGTCCTAATAATTGCTTGTCAAAAGATTCCAGTATAATAATTGGATTCTTACCCCTTTCGGTTACTGTTTGAACCTTAATTTCCTCGGGTAGTTCAATAAAGTATGTATGCGAATGCCCTAATGCAAGTTCAAGAACCTGGCCATTATTCTGTGCTTTAAATCCTACGCCTACACACTCTAATGTTGTTTTGAATCCTTCAGATACCCCTATAATCATATTGTTGACTAAAGCTCTGTATAAACCATGCAAAGATTTGATCTTCTTAAGTTCAGAGTTTCGTTCAAAATAAATGGTGTTATCTTCAATTTTTACTTTTATTTCCGGGCTGACAGCCTGTCTAAATTCGCCTTTAGGACCTTTGACTTCAATAATATTGTTGTCAGTAACATTTACTGTTACCTTTTCCGGAATTGATATGGGCCAATTTCCAATACGTGACATAATTTTATTCCCTTCGATTTTAACTAATATAACAAATAACTTCGCCGCCAACTTTCAGTTTTCTGGCTTCCTTGTCAGTCATCAAACCACTTGACGTAGATATAACAGCAATGCCCAAACCGTTCAGAACTCTTGGCATTTGGTCATGCCCACGATAGATCCTGATACTTGGTCTGCTGGCTCTTTCAAGTTTATTTATAGCCGGCAATTTGGTGACAGGATGATATTTCAGGGCAATCTTAATAATTCCTTGTTTTCCATCGTCAACAAACTTATAATTTAAAATATACCCTTTGTCATAAAGTATTTTAGTAATGCCTTTCTTCAGGTTTGATGCAGGTATCTCAACAATTCTCTGATTGTTTCTTATTGCATTCCTTATTCTTGTCAGATAATCTGATATTGGATCGGTAATCATTTCAAATTAAATAAAAAATTTATAACACTTCTTTATACTATTTACCAACTTGCTTTTTTAACACCCGGGATAAGTCCGTTATTAGCCATTTCTCTAAAATTAATACGAGAAACTCCGAATTGTCGCATATATCCTTTAGGGCGTCCTGTAATTTTACATCTGTTATGCAAACGAACAGGTGAAGCATTTTTTGGCAACTTTTGCAGCCCTTCATAATCGCCGGCTGCTTTAAGTTCAGCTCTTTTTTTTGCATATTTTGCCACGAGACGTTCTCTTTTTCTTTCCCGTGCTTTCATTGACTCTTTTGCCATACTATTAACTAACTTTTATGTTTTTAAATGGAAAACCAAACTCTCTCAATAATGCATATGCTTCTTTATCGGTTTTGGCTGTTGTAACTATTACAATATCCATTCCCATGATCTTGTTGACTTTATCTATATTTATCTCAGGGAAAATGATTTGCTCGGAAACACCCATAGTAAAATTTCCTCTGCCATCAAAGCCTTTTTCATTTATACCCCTAAAGTCTCTAATCCTCGGAATAGATACTGAGATAAGCCTGTCTAAAAACTCATACATACGTTCACGTCTGAGCGTGAGCCTGGTGCCAATAGGCATACCTCTACGCAGCTTAAAATTAGAAATATCTTTTTTGGAAACGGTCTGCACAGCTTGTTGCCCTGCAACCAATGACATTTCTTCAACTGCTGTTTCAATGATTTTCTTATCAGTAATAGCTTCTCCAACACCTTGGTTAAGACAGATCTTAACCAACTTGGGAACTTCCATTACGTTTTTATATTTAAATTCTTCCTTTAATTTAGGAACAATTTCATTTAAATATTTTTCTCTTAGTCTTGGTGTATATTTTTCCATTACTTAATAACCTCCCCTGACTTTTTGGAATAACGAACAAGTTTTCCTGTGGATTCATCAATTTTACGTCCAATGCGGGTTTGATTACCTTGCCCATCAACAATCATAAGGTTTGAGATATGGACAGGAGCCTCTTTTTTAACAATACCACCTTGCGTATTAGCAGCACTGGGTTTTGTATGTTTTGATATCATGTTAATTCCTTCAACGATTGCGCGTTGTTTTTGGTTATCAACATTAAGTACCCTGCCTTCCTGCCCACGTGCATTACCGGCAATTACTTTAACGGTATCTCCTTTTTTTATGTATAATTTTCGTTGCATGATCAATATTTTTTTTTCAATTAAAGTACTTCTGGTGCCAGGGATACAATTTTCATAAACTGTTTTTCGCGCAGCTCTCGGGCTACCGGACCGAAGATTCTTGTGCCACGCATTTCTTCCGTTGCTGTCAATAAAACTACAGCATTATCATCAAAGCTAATATAAGAACCATCAGATCTTCTAACCGGATTTTTGGTTCTAACAACTACTGCCTTTGAAATAGTACCTTTTTTAATGTTACCCGATGGTAATGCGTTTTTAACTGTAACAATAATTTTGTCACCTATATTGGCATACCTGTTTTTGGTACCTCCCAGTACTCTTATGCACAAAACTTCTTTTGCGCCACTATTGTCCGCTACTGCTAATCTAGATTCTTGTTGTATCATAACTATTCTGCTCTTTCAAGTATTTCAACTAACCTCCAACATTTACTTTTGCTAAGTGGCCTGGTTTCCATGATACGAACAGTATCTCCAGGATTACATTCATTGTTTTGGTCATGAGCCATAAAGTGGGAATACCTTTTTATATACTTCCCATATTTTGGATGTTTTACCTTACGGGTAACCTTAACAATAATGGATTTTTCCATCTTATTGCTCTCAACAACCCCTGTTCTTTCTTTTCTATGAGATCTGGTTTCCATGTTATTCTTTTATTACTTCTTTGTTAGACTCTTCAATTTCCCTTTTCCTGAGTTCGGTTTTAATTCTGGCAACTATTTTACGATATGCCGGAATCTTTTGAGGGTTTTCCAATGGAGAAACAGTATGGTTAAGTCTTAGTTTAACCAGGTACTTTGTTTCCTCCTCAAGTCTCTCCTTGAGTTCATTGGTTGACATTTCTCGTATTACGCTCGGTTTCATGTGTTCGGTTTATATTTATATGTTCACTTCTTACTATTTGATCTGCTTTTCCTACCAGCCAATTTATATGAATATTACTTATCGGCTTATTATATAAAGCTTTGAAAAAGGTTGCAAAGATACAAAAAATAATGCTAACAAAAAATTATTCTTCAATATAATCTCTTCGAACAATAAATTTTGTTTTCACAGGCAGCTTTTGCGATCCAAGTCTCAATGCTTCTCTTGCTGTTTCAACATTAACCCCCTCTGCTTCAAACAAAATTCTACCCGGGGAAACGCGAGCCACAAAATATTCCGGAGTACCTTTTCCTTTACCCATTCTAACCTCGGCAGGTTTTTTTGTTACGGGTTTGTCGGGAAATACACGGATCCACAATTGTCCTTCACGTTTCATCCGTCTTGTTATAGCTTGTCGTGCAGCTTCAATTTGCCTTCCGGTAACCCAGGATGTTTGCAGCGATTTTATTCCAAATGAGCCAAATGATAGTTCTGCACCCCGCTTGGTGTTACCTTTCATTTTGCCCTTTTGTTGTCTTCTAAATTTTGTTTTCTTCGGCTGTAACATTACTCAAAAATTTAAATTTCTTTCATTAAATATTCCCAAACAAATTACTTCTTTCTTTTTCCCCTGAAGCGACCGGTGCCCTGACCTTTTCCCTTAAATGGTTCTTCAACGAATGGTGTAAGTTCTTTTTTTCCAAATATTTCACCTTTACATATCCATACTTTTACACCAATTCTACCATAGGTTGTGTGTGCTTCCGTCATGGCGTAGTCAATATCAGCTCTAAGCGTATGCAAAGGAATTCGTCCTTCCTTATAAGTTTCACTACGTGCCATTTCGGCTCCGGACAGACGCCCTGAAACGGTAACCTTTATACCTTCAGCACCTAAACGCATAGTAGATGCAATCGCGGTTTTTACTGCACGCCTGAACGAAATACGTCCTTCAATTTGGCGGGCAACATTATTGGCTACCAGAATAGCATCCATTTCAGGTCTTTTTATCTCTGAAATATTTATTTGTACTTCTTTTTTCGTAAGCTTTTTTAACTCCTCCTTAAGCTTATCTACCTCTTGTCCGCCTTTACCAATAATAATACCCGGGCGGGCAGTATTAATCGTAATTGTTATAAGCTTAAGAGTTCTTTCAATAATAATTTTTGAAATACTGGCCTTTGCTAGTCGGGCATGCAAATATTTTCTTATCTTATCATCTTCAACAAGTTTGGATTCATAGTTTTTGCCGCCATACCAGTTGGAATCCCAACCTTTAATGATACCCAATCTCAGACCAATAGGATTCGTTTTTTGACCCATTTTGTTATTTTTTAAGTTGTTTATCTTGTTCAGTATCTACTACTTCCTTTTCAATTGGCTTTTTACTGTCAACTACAAGAGTCACATGGTTTGACCTTTTTCTGATTCTATGTGCTCTGCCTTGCGGTGCCGGTCTCAACCTTTTCAACATTCTTGCACTGTCAACATATATTTCTTTAACGTAAAGGTTGCTTTCTTCTAACCTTTCACCTTCATTTTTACTTTGCCAGTTAGCAATAGCTGAAAGCAACAATTTTTCAAGTCGCTGAGCTGCTTCCTTTTTTGTAAACCTAAGGATACTCAATGCTTTATCAACATCTTTACCTCTAATTAAATCAGCTACCAGTCGCATCTTACGTGGTGAAGTAGGGCAATTACGTAATCTGGCAAAATATTTGGTTTTACGTTCTTCTTTTAACTTTTCAGCCCTTAAATGCTTTCTTATTCCCATTGTTCTATATTATTTGCAATTTATTTTTTGGCTTTATCTTTTTTCCCTGCATGACCCCTAAAAATTCTTGTTGGAGCGAATTCACCTAGTTTATGTCCGACCATATTCTCGGTAATATATACCGGGATAAACTTATTGCCATTATGAACTGCAATAGTTTGACCAACAAATTCGGGTGAAATCATTGAAGCTCGTGACCAGGTTTTAATAACTGATTTTTTCTTACTCCCGGCCATAGTCAAAACTTTCTTTTCAAGTTTGTAATTTATGTAGGGTCCTTTTTTAAGCGATCTGCTCATATTTAATCAATTTAAATTGAAAATTTAACAATTTATTTTTTCTTTCTTTCCAGAATAAGTTTACTCGATTGTTTCTTTTTGTTTCTTGTTTTAAAACCTTTAGCCGGCAGTCCTTTTCTGCTTCGGGGATGTCCGCCGCTTGCCCGGCCTTCGCCACCACCCATTGGGTGATCAACGGGATTCATAACAGTACCTCTGGTGCGTGGTCTACGTCCAAGCCATCTGTTTCGCCCTGCCTTACCGCTCATTACATGCATGTTATCAGGATTGGAAACACTTCCGATTGTTGCTTTACAAGTAACAAGAACCATCCTGGTTTCGCCTGAAGGAAGCTTTAGTACAGCATATTTTCCTTCACGGGAAGTCAACTGGGCATATGAGCCGGCACTGCGAGCCATCTTGGCACCCTGTCCGGGCTTCAGCTCTACATTGTGAACAACGCTACCCAAAGGAATATTTTTCAAAAGCAAGCTGTTACCAACTTCGGGAGTAGCTTTTTCACCCGACATTATTGTTTGTCCAACCTGAATACCATTAGGTGCAATAATATAGCGCTTTTCACCATCGGCATAATACACCAAAGCTATACGTGCCGATCGATTAGGATCATATTCAATGGTTTTTACCTTCGCTGGTACTCCATCCTTATCTCTTTTAAAATCGATCAGTCGATATTTCTTTTTATGCCCACCACCGATATAACGCATGGTCATTTTACCACGGCTGTTTCTACCTCCGGTTCTAAGTTTGCCAACCAACAGGCTCTTTTCCGGGGTGGAGGTTGTGATCTCTTCAAAATCACTTATTAGTTTAAATCTTTGTCCTGGTGTTGTTGGCTTAAATTTTCGTAAACCCATTTTTCAGTTCCTTTTCTTAAATGTTACTGTAAAAATCAATGTTTTCTCCTTCGGCAACGGTAACAATAGCTTTCTTAAAGTTATTTTTTCGCCCTTCCCTAAAGCCTGTTTTAGTATAACGAACCTGGCGCTTGCCCAAAAAATTCATAGTTTGCACACTCTCAACGTTAACATCATACATTTCTTCCACGGCTTTTTTAATCTGGGGTTTTCTGGCTCTTTTATCAACCACAAACCCATATCGGTTGGGAAACTTCTCTGTAACCGCCGTCATCTTTTCGGTAATCAATGGTTTTATAAGGATATCCATTTTATTAATATTTTTAAGCTGTTAACTCAGCAGTTTTTTTACTTTGATAAAACATTTTCAATTTCTTTAATGGCACTTTCAGCTATAACAACTTGCTGTGAATTTATCAAATCATAAGTGTTAAGATTTGCAGCCACTATTACTCTGGAATTTGGCAAATTGCGTGCTGATAAAAAGATATTTTTATTACCTTCTTCACCCAAAACCATTAAAGACTTTTTGCCTTCGAGTTTTAATTTTTTCAATATTTCAACATATTCTTTAGTTTTCGGAGCTTCAATCGAGAAGTCCTCAACCACAATCATGTTTTTACTAATGGCCTTTTGCGATAATGCAGATTTTCTTGCAAGCTTTTTAACTTTTTTATTAAGCTTAAAGCCATAATCACGTGGTTTTGGTCCGAATACAATACCACCACCTCTAAATATGGGTGACTTAATATCTCCTACCCGTGCCATGCCAGTACCTTTTTGTCTGCGCAACTTGCGGGTACTCCCCTTTACTTCGCTTCTACCTTTAACCTTATGTGTACCCTGCCTACGATTGGCAAGTATCTGCTTTACATCCAGGTAAATAGCGTGTTCGTTGGGTTTTATTCCGAAAACCTCATCGTTAAGTTTAACGGTTTTTTCGGTTTTATTACCATCAATATTATATACTGCTAACTCCATCTCTCTAATATTAAATATGAACCATTTGGACCAGGAACTGATCCTTTAACAATAACCAGATTTTGTTCGGGCATAAGCTTCATGATTTGAAGGTTGATCATTTTAACCCTGTTTCCTCCGGTTCTTCCGCCCATTCTCATCCCTTTAAAAACTCTTGACGGATCAGATGAAGCACCGATTGAACCGGGAGCTCTTACACGGTCATGCTGGCCGTGTGTTTTATCTCCCACACCATGAAATCCATGCCTTTTGACTACGCCTTGAAATCCCTTACCTTTAGATATTCCCACCACGTCAATATATTCTCCTTCAATAAATATATCAGCTTTAAGAATATCTCCAAAGTCTTTCCTGTGCTCTTTTTCAAACCTTGTGAATTCAGCCATCACTTTTTTAGGCGTTGTTTTTGATTTTTTAAAGTGGCCTTTTAACGGCTTGTTAATCTTATCCTCTCTTTTGTCATCAAAAGCCAGTTGAATGGATTCATAACCATCCTTTTCCTTTGTTTTGATTTGAGTAATCACACAAGGACCGGCTTCAATAACTGTACAAGGTATGTTTTTACCAGATTCATCAAAGATACTGGTCATTCCAATTTTTTTTCCAATTAATCCGGACATTTTCTATAATTTTTTTAACGCATTAGCGTGATAAATATTAAACTTTTATCTCAACCTCAACTCCACTCGGAAGTTCAAGCTTCATCAAAGCATCAACCGTTTTGGAAGATGTTGAGTATATATCCAGCAAACGCTTATATGAGTTTAGCTGGAATTGTTCCCGAGATTTTTTATTGACAAATGTTGACTTGAGAACCGTAAAGATCTTCTTATTTGTTGGTAAAGGTATTGGTCCATTTACCACGGCTCCGGTCGTTTTTACTGTCTTAACAATCTTTTCAGCTGATTTATCTACAAGATTGTAATCGTAAGATTTTAATTTAATTCTAATTCTTTGACTCACTTTTTTTTCGGTTTAAATTTGAAATTTCAAATTACTGTATTTTTACACCATATAATTTATACAAAACATCATCAACAATATTTTTTGGTGCTTCCTCATAATGAGAAAACTCCATTGTTGAAGTTGCACGACCTGATGAGAGGGTTCTCAAATCTGTAACAAAACCGAACATTTCTCCCATAGGCACTTTTGCTTTAACTACCTGCATATTTGCTCTTGAAGAAAAGCCTTGAAGAATACCACGGCGCCTGTTAATATCGCTGGTTATATCACCGAGATAATCTTCAGGTGTAACCACTTCAAGTTTCATAATTGGTTCAAGCAATATCGCATTTGCTTTTTTGCTGGCATTCTTAAATCCGATTTGAGCAGCAAGTTCAAAAGACAATGCATCCGAATCTACACTGTGATAAGATCCATCAAGCAATGTAACTTTTAGGTTGTTTAAAGGATAACCGGCAATTACACCGTTAGACATGGCTTGCTTAAACCCTTTTTCTATTGCAGGAATAAACTCGCCTGGTATATTGCCACCTTTAATTTTGTTTTCAAACTGCAGTCCGGTAACTGATTCATCAGCCGGTCCCATTTCAAAAATGATGTCTGCAAACTTACCCCTACCACCGGTTTGCTTCTTATAAACTTCTCTATGTTTAACACTTTGGGTAAAAGCTTCTTTATAAGATACTTGCGGAGCTCCCTGGTTACATTCAACCTTAAATTCTCTCTTGAGCCTGTCAAGTAAAATCTCAATATGCAACTCCCCCATACCGCTTAAGATAGTTTGACCTGAATCTTCGTCGATCTTAACCTTAAACGTAGGATCCTCTTGTAATAACTTATTTAATGCATGTCCAAGCTTATCAATATCAGCCTGGGTTTTTGGTTCAATTGCAATGCTAATAACGGGTTCAGGGAAGGTTATTGATTCGAGCAAAACCGGATTTTTTTCATCAGCGAGAGTGTCTCCTGTATTAATATTTTTAAAACCTACAGCTGCTCCAATATCACCTGCAGCAATCTTGTCTATCGGGTTTTGTTTATTTGCGTGCATTTGCAAAATTCTGGAAATGCGTTCTTTTTTCCCTGTTGAAACATTCAGGACTTGAGAGCCTGCTTTAAGTGTACCCGAGTATACCCTAAAGAACGCCAATCTTCCAACATAAGGATCGGTAGCAATCTTAAATGCAAGAGCAGCAAAAGGGCCATTGGTATCAGCTTCACGTGTTTCGGGTTTTTCTGTTTTGGGATGAAAGCCACTAATTGCCTCAACATCTAATGGTGAAGGTAGAAATTTGATAACAGCATTAAGTAATAATTGTACTCCTTTATTTTTAAAAGCCGAACCGCAAAGCACTGGCGTGATGCGTCTGTCAAGTGTTGCTTGGCGAATAATCCCAATCATTTCTTCTTTTGAAATAGAATTGGGGTCTTCCATGAATTTCTCCAATAACTCATCGCTTTCTTCAGCACAACCTTCAATTAGGTTCATTCTGTATTCCGAAACAGTCTCCTTCATTTCTTCGGGAATAGGAACCTCCCTGTACTTCATTCCAAAGGATTCTTCATCCCACTCATATGCTTTCCCTTCAATCAAGTCTATTATACCTTTGAAGTTTTCTTCCTCTCCAATAGGCAACTGCAGCGGTACAGCGTTCATCCCCAGCATTTCTTTAATTTGGGATACAACACCAAAAAAATCGGCGCCAGCCCTGTCCATTTTATTAATGAAACTTATGCGTGGCACCTTATATTTATCCGCTTGTCTCCAAACAGTTTCAGATTGAGGTTCTACACCACCCACGGCACAAAACAATGTGATCGCGCCATCAAGGATTCTCAATGACCTTTCTACCTCAACGGTGAAATCAACATGGCCGGGTGTATCTATAATATTAACCTTGTATAGCTCGTCTTCAAAATTCCAAAAAGTAGTGGTTGCAGCCGAGGTAATGGTAATACCTCTTTCCTGTTCTTGTTGCATCCAATCCATGGTAGCCGCACCATCATGCACTTCACCCATCCGGTAATTCACACCCGTGTAGAACAAAATACGTTCTGTGGTAGTGGTCTTACCGGCATCAATATGTGCCATGATGCCAATATTTCTTGTATATTTTAAACTCCTAACCATGAATTGTTTGAATCAACTATTTATATTATTCTACCTTTTATTTTTTAAAATCTAAAATGCGAAAAAGCTTTATTGGCGTCTGCCATACGGTGCATATCTTCTTTTCTTTTGAATGCAGACCCTTCTTCTTTACTGGCGGCGATTATTTCGCCTGCAAGTTTGTATGACATACCTCTTTCATTTCTTTTCCTGGCAAAAGAGATCATGTTCTTAATACCAATAGAAACTTTTCTCTCGGGTCTGATTTCCGAAGGGATCTGAAAAGTAGCACCACCTATACGCCGGCTTCTTACCTCAACCGCAGGAGTAACGTTTACGAGAGCTTTTTTCCAAACTTCAAGCCCATCTTCTTTAGTCTTTTCAGATACAATATCTATAGCATCGTAAAAAATCTTAAAAGCAAGATTTTTTTTACCCCTAAGCATAAGATTGTTTACAAATCGTGTTACATTCACGTCATTATACTTGGGATCAGGAAGCAAAATTCTTTTTTTTGGTTTTGACTTTCTCATTATGTTATTGCTTTTACCTGTTTGATATTTTTTTCAAACCTTATTATTATTTTTTGTCTTTTTTGGGTCGCTTTGCGCCATATTTTGATCTTCTTTGCAAACGTCCTTCCACTCCGCTAGTATCCAATGCTCCTCTAACAATATGATACCTAACGCCTGGCAGGTCTTTAACCCTACCACCTCGCATCAACACGATAGAGTGTTCCTGAAGGTTATGGCCTTCTCCGGGGATATATGCGTTCACTTCTTTTCCATTTGTAAGCCTCACCCTGGCTACTTTACGCATTGCAGAATTAGGCTTCTTAGGTGTAGTCGTATAAACACGTACGCATACACCGCGACGCTGAGGACACGAATCTAGGGCGGGAGACTTACTCTTTCCGGTAATTTTTTTACGCCCTTTTCTAACCAATTGCTGTATTGTTGGCATACTTTACAGTTAATTATTTGAATATTATATTATTAAAAAAACTTATTATCAACCATTTACAAAAACACTCTCGTTTTTTGGGAGTGCAAAGGTATAAATATATTTTTTAAAACCAATAAGGATTCAAAAAAATATCTGAATAAAATCAGGATGGATGTTAT
>SLSZ01000017.1 GCA_007130125.1 Bacteroidales bacterium | reverse complement strand
CTGTTTTTATTGGTGTGCTCAACGGATCATTTATTTTTGCGGCGGATTTGTTAAGAGAGTTTAATGGTAATTGTGAGCTTACCTTTCTTACACTTTCCTCTTATAGTGGCACTGAATCTACCGGAGAAGTCAAATTAATGTCAAATCTGGTCAGAGACATTAAGAACAGGAGAGTTGTTATTCTGGAAGACATTGTTGACAGCGGTATAACAGTTAAATATTTAATAAAAGAAATGGCCAAATATGAGCCCTCAGATGTAAGAATAGCTGCTCTTTTACTTAAACCTGATGCTTTTAAAACTGATGTAAAACTTGATTATGTTGGTATGGAAATACCAAATGATTTTATTGTCGGCTATGGGTTGGATTATGATGGATACGGACGTAATTATAAAGATATATATAAGGTAATAGAAGAATAAATCAAGTATTAAACCAAAAACTTGTTATTAACCAAACAATCATGCTTAATATCGTAATTTTTGGTCCTCCGGGCTCAGGAAAAGGTACCCAGTCAAAAAAAATTGCCGATGAGTACCAACTTATGCATTTGTCTACCGGGGACTTACTTCGTGAAGAAATCAAGAAAAACACAAGTGTTGGAAAACAAGTCAAGAAATATATTGATAAAGGAGAACTTGTTCCTGATGCAATTATAATCAAGGAGCTTTATAAACAAG
Source organism: Bacteroidales bacterium (assembly GCA_007130125.1). Classification (GTDB taxonomy): domain Bacteria; phylum Bacteroidota; class Bacteroidia; order Bacteroidales; family UBA7960; genus PUKZ01. The sequence continues at coordinate 11,874 of SLSZ01000017.1, read as the reverse complement.
CATCGGATCATGTTGATTCTCCGGGTTTTATTTTTGATGGTTTTCCCAGGACTATTGTCCAGGCTGAAATGCTTGATAAGATGCTGGGAAAACACAATATCCCTATTAATATTGTGTTGAATATTGAAGTTGAAGAAGAGGAGTTGTTTAAGCGAATGATGGGAAGAGCTGAAGATTCAAACCGCTCGGACGATAAAGAAGAAATTATACATAAGCGAATAGATATTTATAAAGATCAAACCTATCCATTAATTAATTACTACAAAAAGCAAGATAAGTTGGTAAATATTAACGGGATGGCTCCGGTAGAAAAAGTTTTTGAAAAGATTTGCCACGCAGTTGACACTTATAAATCTTGTAAAAAAATAGTACATAGTGTATAAGCATTATTACTTCTAAATTAATATGTATTAATTCTGATGGCTACATCCAATTTTATAGATTATGTCAAGATATGTTGTCGTTCGGGTAAGGGCGGTGCCGGGTCAGCACATTTGCACAGGGCTAAGTTTATTCCGAAAGGGGGACCTGACGGTGGTGACGGAGGCAGGGGTGGTAATATTATAGTACGCGGGAATAAGCAATTATGGACATTGTTGCACCTTAAGTATTCAAAGCATGTGATTGCTGAGAACGGAAAGCCCGGTGAGCGTAATAATCGTTCCGGTGCTTATGGAAAAGATGTTGTTGTCGAAGTACCTGTTGGAACTGTTGTTAAGGATGCAGAAACCAATGAAATGATATTTGAGATAACCGGGCATGATGAAACTAAAGTATTGTTGACGGGGGGAAAGGGAGGATTAGGAAACACTCACTTTAAATCATCTGTAAATCAGACTCCCCGTTATGCTCAACCAGGTGAGCCTGGAATTGAAAAGTGGGTGGTCTTTGAGCTTAAAGTGCTTGCAGATGTTGGACTTGTCGGATTGCCAAATGCTGGAAAATCAACTCTGCTTTCAGTATTATCCGCAGCAAAACCAAAAATTGCTGATTATCCCTTCACAACTATTACACCCAACCTGGGGATTGTGCCTTACTATGACAATCAATCTTTTGCTATGGCCGATATACCGGGTATTATTGAAGGTGCACATAAGGGCAAAGGCTTGGGTCATAGGTTTTTAAGGCATATTGAAAGAAATGCCGTGCTGCTTTTTATAATACCGGTAGATACCGAAAGTATAATACAAGAATATGAAATGCTGGTAGGAGAATTAAAAAAGTATAATCCAGAACTGCTGGATAAATCAATAGTCCTGGCTGTCAGTAAATGTGACTTGGTGGATGAAAAAGAACTAATGGCATTAAAAAACAATATTCCCGGAATTGAGTCAGTATTTATATCTGCTCATACAAATTATGGCTTGAATGTGTTGAAAGATGTATTATGGAAAAAGCTTAATGAGTAGCTTTTAGTACCCCATTTCCCTTCCTTCTATCTTTGTAATCTCTACTTTGAATATGGCAACGTTTTTAACAGCCGGGGCATTGTAACTGAAGTCTTTGCCGGTGTATTTTCGCATTATTATGTTTAATATCTTTTTTTTCTCATCAAAATCATCAACAAATACAATGGTTCCATGAGCAACTACGCTCCTGAAGCACATTCCATAACTGCATGCAACTTCTTCATTACGCTTAAAAAGTTTATGATCAGTACTAAAGGCCACACAAACGTGAGGGTTTTTACGCAAAATATCTATTTTTTTACCTTCAGGGGCAGAATGAAAAAATATTGTATTGTCTTCATAACCAAAATTAAAAGGCAAGACATAAGGTTTGTTATCATCGTCAGCCATGCTTAAATAGCAAACATCACACTTGTCAATGATTGTTTTAATTTCGCTTTTGTCTGTTATAGTCCGGTTTCTCATAATATATTTTTTATTGTCAAGTATATTTTTGAATATTGCAAATATCCTAAATTTTTCTAATAATTTATAATATTTGTATTTTAAGAAAAATAAAAAAAAAATGCAATATTCTTTTAAAATAATGATGCTAAAATTACAAGTGATATATCAATATTTTAAAATAAATCAGGGGGTTAAGATTTCGCTTATGACATAAAAAAAGAATTAACCATAGTAATTGCTTAATATTTTTTTATAATATTGCAATTCAACGTTTTTATAATTATTAACCTAAGATTTCAACTTTATGGCAAAAGTAATAGCAGTAAGCAATCATAAAGGTGGTGTTGGTAAAACGACGTCTGCAATAAATATAGGGGCAGGATTATGTAATAAAGGTAAAAAGGTCTTGTTGGTTGACCTTGATCCACAGGCGAATTTAAGTCAGAGTTTGGATATTGATGATCCTCAGTTTCATATTTATGGTGCTATTAAGGGTCTTTATCCTTTGGAACCTTTGCCTGTATTAAAAAACCTTCATGTAATTCCTTCGGTCAGTGAGCTTTCGTCTGCCGAGCCTGAACTAACAGCTGAAGCCGGTCGTGAATTTATTTTATCTGAATTGCTTGAGCCAATTATTGATAATTATGACTTTGTACTTATAGATTGTCCGCCTTCGCTGGGATTGTTTACTATTAATGCTTTTACGGCAGCCGATGAGATATATATACCCATGCAGGCGCAATACCTTGCTTTGCAGGGCATTGGAAAGCTTTTAGCATTGAAGGATGTTATAAAGAAGCGTTTAAACAATAAGCTTGAGATTGGTGGGATATTCATAACGCAGTTTGATCGCCGTAAAGTATTGAATCGTTATGTTCTCGAAACCATTGAATCACATTTTAGTGAAAAAGTGTTTGATACCCGTATCCGCAATAATGTAGCGTTGGCAGAAGCACCAAATGAGGGTTTGGATATTTTTCGCTATCAAAAAAACAGTATCGGCGCTTTTGATTATATGAAGCTTACCAATGAGATATTGAGCAGGTATAAATCCAACCACTAAATTTTTATAGCATAGCCATAAGCTGGCTCACCAGTATCATCATAACCAATGCGAAAGGGTATACAGTAGCATATCCAATAGAAGGAGCATCGGTTTTTGTTTTTGAATCTATAGCAGCCAGCCCCGGAGTGGTTGTCATACTACCGGCGACAACTCCCAACAATACAGCAAAGTTTATTTTCAATATATACTTACCAAACAAAACACTTAAAAACATTGGTACTATGGTAATCACAGCCCCTATAAAAAACATACTCCAACCGTAGGTAGCAAATGCTTCTACAATATGAGCGCCGGAGTGTGTACCAACGGTTGCCAGAAACATCAATAATCCCAATTTTCGCAACAGTTGGTTGGCTGTACCTGACATGGACCATATTATTGGACCGGTTTTGCCAAGATTACTTAAAACTATTGCTGTGGTTAATATACCGCCGGTTATTCCTAATGAGAAATCAAACATACCAAAAAAGGGAATTTTCAATGAACCCACAAGCATTCCAATCACTATACCAAGAGAAATTGGAAGGAAGTTAGTTTCACTAAGCCTTTTTTCTTCATTACCTAGCAGCTTCATCACTTTACGGAGATTTTCTTTATCGCAGGCCACCATAACCTTATCACCAAACCGCAGAGTACTGTTGCCGCCGGGTGTAAGGTCAATACCGCTCCGTCGAATGCGGGTTATTGTTGCATTATAATATGCTGTAAGGCTTAATTCTTTTAATGTTTTATTTATAACGTTTTTATTGGTCACCAGGATCCAGTTAACTTTATAGTCTTCTGCAAGCGGAATTTTCTCTTCAGTAGGTTTGCCTATTAATAATTTAATTTTCTCAAGTGCTTCGGCAGTGCCAACAACCTTAACGATGTCTCCTACATGCAGCTTCGTTTGATCACTTGCCGTTACGGCTTTATTATTGTGTTTTACACGTGATATAACGGCATGGGTCATGGTTCCGATCTCAAGATCGTGAATTTTTTTACCATCCATGCTCTTATTTTCCACAACGAAGTTTCCCTCTAATATGTCCGGATGATCTCTTTTTTGCTGATTTTTGTAGTCCTCCTCTTCTTTGTTCATGTCAATTTTTAGAATATCAGGGAAAAAGCTTAGCAATAATATTACACCTATAACACCCACGGGATAAGCAATGCCGTATCCGATTGAAGCAAGGGGTGAGCCTGTGGCATCAATGGCTGCCGCCAGGCCGGTGGAGCTTGTCAAGGCCCCGGTGAATATTCCTATACCCAAACTAATATCAATATCGTAATATTTTGAAAAGCCCAGGCTTATTAACGCTGCGGAAAAAATCAGCAATAAGCATATATATATCAATTTGCGGCCCATTTTATTAAAAGCATCAAAGAAGCCGGGGCCTGCCTGAATACCTATAGTAAAAATAAAAAATACCAAACCAATTGTTTGAAACTCAACAGGAACGATAAACCCGTGATGACCTAAAAATAAAGCCACAAATATTACGGCAGATAAGTCAAGTGATAAGCCTTTTATCTTAACACTGCCTAAAACAATTCCTATTGATATTATCAGAAAAAGCGCGAAATATCCCTCGTAAACAATATCAGGCATTTGATAAATTTTTAGATAAAAAAGTTTAACTTAGCTTTACAAAAAGATTGACTGTTTCCATTTAGCCGTGTGCAAAGTTAATCTTTATTAGATTTTTTGTTTAATTAACTTTGATTTTTTCCAATGCTATATGTAATGCTATTGTATTTGTTATTGGCCCTGGTTTTGAACTTTTATGCTTTTCGAGGAGTAGCTATACTTTTCAATATTCAAAAAAGCCAACAAAGGCGAATGAAGCTTATCTATTCGTATTTTTTGATAGATATTTTGTTTATAGTTTTTTCAATATTCTGGATAATAGTTATAAGGACTTCTGATTGGCATGATTTTGTTAAATACAGAAATTACGCATATGTTTCTGGCGCTTTTGCTCTGATATACTTTACAAAATTTTCTTTTGTGCCTTTTGTATTGATAAATGATTTAAAAAAAATTGCTGTTTTTATATTTAAGACTTATATGCTTTCAGGGCATGCTTTATATAGGAAAAGTAAAAAGGCATATAATAAAAATTTTGTTTTAAAAGCGGGCATTTTGGTTAGTGCTGTAATGTTTTTATTTGTTTTGCATGGTATAGTTATAGGTAAAACTAATTATCAGGTAGAAGAGGTTAGCATTTCTTATGATAAGTTGCCTGAATCATTTGATGGTTTTGTAATCGCACATATTTCCGATACTCATCTTGGCAGTTTTGAGCGTGAAGAGAATGTAATAAAAGGCATTAAAAAAATAATCGGACAATCGCCTGATTTGGTGCTTTTTACCGGCGACCTGGTCAACAATGAAGCTTTAGAGGGTATGCCTTACATAGATGTTTTCAACGAATTAGAACCTCCTTATGGGAAGTATTCTGTTCTTGGTAATCATGACATTGGTGATTACAGGAGGTGGTATACTATTGAGAAAAAGGACCCGGATATTAGATCTATTGAAAAGCTGCATGCTAAGTTTGGATTTGAGTTGTTGCGTGATCAGCATGATTTTATTCATAAGGGTGGGGATTCCATAATGATTGCCGGAGTTGATAATTGGGGCTTACCTCCCTTTGAAAAGACCGGAGATCTTACTGAAGCTATTTCTCCTTATTATGATTTTCAGTTTATTATTTTATTATCTCATGATCCAACGCATTGGGGTGAGAAAGTCAGAGGCAAGGAAAATATACGCCTTACTTTATCCGGCCATACACATGGGTTGCAGTTGGGGATAAATATCTTTGGATTCAGGTGGAGCCCTGCGAAATATAAATATCAACAATGGCAAGGGTTATACGAGCAAAACGGCCAATATTTATATGTTAATACCGGCTTTGGATTTCTCTTACTTCCGCTTCGAATAGGTATGCCACCCGAAATTACTATTATTACTCTTAATAAAGAGAGTATTTAGCATGTAAGTTGAATAGCTGCAGCTATTCAATGAGCTGCTTACTTTTACACTGATCTTTGAAATTAACAGTTCGTTTTATTATTGGTAAAATGATTCGCTTAATGAAGTCTTTCAAATACAATTAAGAAGCAGTCAGAAAAATGATTTTGTCTGAGATTGTCTCTGAAAGACTCTGCTTCATCCCTGTTATTAAATTGACCAATAATGATTCTGTAGATTTTCTGTCCGTTCAAGTGGTTAACATTAATAAAAACGGGTTTTTCAAATTGTTCTTCATAGGCATTAACCAGGTTTTGCAGGTTATCAGTATTAGAGTAACTGGCTACTTGTACTCCAAAACCTTTAGGGTATGTATTATTAAGCATTTTATTGTAAAAACCGGAGCTAAGCTGTGTAATATCAGGTGCTTTCTTTTCAACAGCAGTAGTTTCAGGAGCTGCAGGCTTTTCTTTAATTAATTCGGGTTCAGCTTCCACTTCCACTTTATCTTCAACCGTTGCAATATCTTTTTCAACATCTTTTACTGCCGATGGTTTTGTGCGTGTATCTGAAGAAAAGAATTTTGCGATATCAAGAGTCTCAGATGAAGTTTCATGTTCCGCAGGATCATCTTTTGTAGTGAGTGTTACTGTTTTATCGTCAGTTTCGGCTTTTGCAAGCAAAGTTTTTGCCTTTTCCTCATCGGCATGAGCAGCCTGATGATTACCGGTATTCTTTTTTGCCCGGGCTCTTGCGAGATATGCTTCACCATAATTGGGGTTCATCTCAATACATTTATCCAGGTCTTCAATGGCAACATAGCTGTTTTGCATAGCAATCCTGGTCAGGCCGCTATAATAATAAGCTTCCGGGTTATCTGGCATTAATTGTTTTGCAATATCCAGATCTTCAATGGCAGACTGGTATTGACCAACATAATATAAGGCCTGCCCACGATAAAGGTGAATATCTTGGAATTCAGGATTTAACCGGTATGAGATGTCAAAGTCTTGTAAAGCCCTGCCATATTCTTTGAGTTTAAGGTAGGCTTTTCCACGTTGAAAAAAAGATACGAAATCGGGATTTAGCCTTATGGCAATAGAAAAATCCCTTATAGCTGCTTCATAATCACTTTTTTTATATTTTGCAAGACCCCTGAAATAATGAGCCTGGTCTGAGTAACCCGGATCCAGTTCAATAGTTATAGTAAAATCTTTTATTGCATCTTTATAATCATGTAGTTCGGTCTTTGTCAAACCCCTGTATAAAAAAGCTTTTGCGTATATTGGATTTATTTCGATAGCATTATTAAAAGCTTCAAGAGATTTCTGAAATTCGTTATTGACTCCATATTGTACACCTTTATTAAAGAATTCACGTGACTGGTTTATTTCTTCCTGCGAAGGCTGTGAATATGAGTTAGATACGAAGAATATTGTAATCAGGATTGATATTGCTTTGTAATACATGTTTGAAAATTTTATTGGAAATATTGTTGCTATAACAAAAGTATATAAAAAGCACGTAGCTTTAATTAACTCGCTACATTGATTTATTAACAATTATGTTAATAACTGGATTGATCGTCAATCTTAACATTAAATAGTAGGGTGGAAGTTATAATAAGAGATTATTTCTTCTTTTGACTTACCTGTTTAGTTAAATTTTCTTTTTCCTCATGGCATTTTTTCAGTTCCTTTTCCAGCTTTTCTTTTTCTTCCTGTGCTTTAAGAATATCCATTTTACTTTTTGTAATGTTATTGGCTATTTTAAAGAACTTATACGCATTTCCGTTCTGATCAAAAACAGGGGCATATGTTTCGGCCACAAATAATTTTCTCCCGTCGATGTTAAGCTCAGTTTCCTGTTTTTTGATTTTACCGTTTTTCAGGTCTTTCCAGAATTGATCATACTCTTTTTTCTGTTCTTCGGTAAATTCAATTTTATCAGCATGGTGTTTTCCCACAGCTTCATCTTCAGAAATTCCGAGGAAGTTAAGGTATGATTTGCTTATTTTTTGTACGTATCCGTTTATGTCGTATTCGAGGACGAAGCTTGATGCATCCAGTGCATTAAGTATTGATTCCATTTCGCTGGTCTTTCTGGCCATTTCTTCCTGTGTAGCTGACAGTTCTTCCATATTTTGCCTCATCTCTTCTTCTTGTGCTTTCATTTCTTCAGCTTGTTGTTGTGACTTTTCAAGCAAAGTAGCAGTACGCATATTTATTCTTAATGAGGAGATTGTAGAAGCAATATTTTCACCTATTTTTTCAAGGAATTCTATTTGATAGTCTTCAAATTTATTAAGTGATGCCAGTTCAATTACACCATATACTTCTTCATTTAGCTTTAAAGGTACCAATATCAGTGAGGTTGGCTTTTCTTCACCCAGTCCGGAAGCAATTTTTACATATGATTCAGGAATTTCTGTCATGTAGTTGGTTTTTCCTTCCAGGTAGCATGTGCCTACAAGCCCTTCTCCGATTTTAATCTTTTTTTCCAAATATTTACGTCTGTCATATGCATAACAAGCGGTCATTTCGAGAAACTTATCAGTATCATTTTCGTCATTAATGATAAATACTCCGCCCTGACAAGCTTCAAGGTATTCAACCAGGTTTTTGATAACTTTATAGCTCAACGTTTCAATGTCTTCATTATCATAACGTAATATTTCACCAAATTTGGCAAAACCTTCAGTTGACCATCTGCGTTTTCTATCTTCTTCTTTGCGTTTTAATTCTTCTTTATTTGCTGCAATAAGGCTTTCTCTCATACTTACAAGCGCTTGGCCCAGCTGATCATTGTCACTAAGCAAAGTGAACTCTGAATCGAGTTTTCCTTGCTCTATATTACGTGCGAATAAAACAGTATTTTTTAATCCTTCAATAAGTGTATTGGTTGCATTTGCCATTTGTGTTAGTTCATCTTCTTCCTTTCTTGTTTTTAAAGGTTCAACCTTCTCCAGGTCTCCTTTTGAAAGTGTTTTTAACACATTAGTGGTTTTTAATACAGGAGTTGTTATATACCTTGAGATCAGCCATATTACAATGAATAAAACAGCCAAAGCAATAATCCCTAAAAATATTGCAACCCAAAGTCGTTGGTTTGCAGCAGCTTCGATTTCGGAAATCGGCACTTCCAATGCAAAAGCCCATGGTGTTGGTGCATTGCCAACTTGTATGGGAGTGTAAATCCTAAGTGCTTCTTCTCCCAAATCATGGCTGTGCTCTATTGAGAATAGAGAATTTCCGTTATGAATTGCCTGCATTACATCGATATCCTCCTCAATGAACTCATAAGAGGGTTCACCGACAAAATGCAATCTTGGATGGGTCACTAAAGATCCTTCGGTTGAAATTATCTTACCAAAACCACTTTCGTAAAATTCAATATCCCTGATAATCTCATAAAATGACTCCAGCTCTATATCTATAGCTATTACTCCGCGATAGTCCCCGTCAATAATAACAGGAACAGAAGCAGTTGTCATCAGGATCTCATCTTCCGGTCTTCCCGTATAAGAATAATAGTAGGGTTCTATAAGTGCTTCCTGCATAGTTTCCATAGGAATAGTAATGTAAGGCCCGTATTCCATTGCCGCTTCTTCTTCGGGGGTAGTGGTCATATCAACATAACGTATGATCTCACCGTTCACATAGTAATAGTTAAGGTCAAAAATACCGCTTAATGTACCCCAGTCACTTGCAACATAGGCTGTGTCCTGCCCGTCGAAAGCATCAGGCTCCCATCTTGTCCATACTGCCAAAAATTCAGGGTTTTCTTTGATCGTTTGCTCAAGCATCTTATCCAGCACTAGCCTTCGAGGTTCACCGGCCTCAATCAAGGCTTTTGAATTATGCGCCAACGATCTTGAAATATCCATACTATAATTTAAGTATTCGGAAAAAGTATTGGCATAGTTCTTACTCATGCTTTCAGCAAGATCCTTAGCGTTGGAGATCTCAACAGATCGGTTTCTGTTTGCCAAATAGCCTATTACTATAAAAAAGATAACAGTTGTTATTGTTAAAATGAGGAAAATCATTTTATTTTTCAACTTCATCCTTAAAAACAAACCTTTCATGGGGAGTTGTATTTGTTTTGTGTGAAATATTTAACAGTAATAACGAAACTAATTAAAGATTGTGATTGTAAAGATATAAAATCACATAACAAGACCAAACAATAAACAGGAAATTTAACTTTCTGATAAAGCGACTATGGATTTATGTCCAAACTGAAGCAATGTGGATTTTGATATTATAATATCAACAATAACTAAATCAGATCATTAAGCTTTGAGATAAAAAGCCGGGCATGTTTATTTCTATACATTTTTTGCTTGCAGGTATGCACCCATTTTACTCCTGAAACAGCATTGGTTAAAAAAACTTCATCAGCATCATCCAAATCATTTATATTTATTTCCGACTCAATGATTTCGAGTCCTTCATTTTTTGCTATACTGATTATCAAATTACGCATTGTGCCAATAACACATCCTTCTTTTATTGCGGGGGTAACAATAGTATTGCCTTTAATAATAAAAACATTTGAAGAAGTTGCTTCTGCAATTCTGTTTTGGTTATTTAGTATTAAGCAATCATCGTAACCGTTGTCTGTGGCAAAGATTTTAGCCATGATATAAGGCAGGGAATTACATGATTTTATAGAGCTAAGTGGGCCGGGCAGCTTTTTTGTTTCTTCATATATACCAATCATTAAGCCTTTTTCATTCAGCTCAAAACAATCATTATTAATATTCGAACTTTCGATCAGATACTTTCCATTGTTGGATACAGGCTGATACAATCCGCCGTCATCTCTAAAAAGAGTAAAACGGACCCTTGCTGAGGGCAGGTGAGAATTTTTTTTTGCCAGGTTTAAAATTTGTTCAGAGAATAAGTTAATGGTCATATTTCCAGGAAGCGTAATTTTCAGAATGGAAGCTCCTTTTGTAAGACGTTTAAAATGTTCTTCAACATTAAATATTTTCCCATTGACTATTCTTATACTTTCAAAAAGCCCATCGCCATATGAGAAAGCCCTGTTTGTGGCAGCAAAGATATTTTCAGTTGAGGGAAAAAGGATGTTGTTGTAATTAAGATAGTTAGTCATATTATGTTTTTAAAAAAAGACATAATCTAAAAATTCAAATAGAAACCTGGGTCTTAGAATAATTGTAAGCAGAATTCCGTAAACGGCACCCCAGAAGTGTGCATCATGACCTACGTTATCAGATGCACGTTTAGCCATATAAGCAGAATATATAAGATACAGAATGCCAAATACAAAAGCAGGAATTGGGACGGGAAAGAGCAACATAATGATTTGTCCCTCCGGGTGCATAATAATGCTTGCAAACAAAACCGCCGACACTGCACCTGAAGCACCTACAGCATTGTAATAACTGTTGTTACGGTTTTTTATATAGGATGCTATTACCGAAAAAATCAAACCTCCTACATAGAGTAATAGAAAGTAGGGGATAGCCTTTGCTCCAAATAAGTTTTCAAAACTAGCTTCGACAAGCCTGCCGAAGGAAAAAAGCACAAACATGTTTATTATCAGATGAGCCCAATCAGCATGAAGTAAGCCATATGACAGGAATCTGTACCAGCCGTTCTCGCTTCTTATAAGAAAAGCATTGAATTTCATCCTGTAGAAAACCTCACTGTTGTTAAATGCAGTTATGGATACGGCGGCTGTCAATATAATAATAAAGACCGTAATGCTCATAAACAGTTTTTTTGATTAACCTTCAATTTTTACTTTTCAGTTGAGATAGTGTAATTTTCGCCATCAGATTTAATAACAATATGGCCATGAGTGGCAGTTACGTATATTTCTGTTTCTACTGCGTTTAAGCGTGCTAATGCTTCACTGTGAGGATGCCCATACTGATTATCTTCTCCACACATTATAACGCTGACTTCAGGCTGGACAGCTTCGAGGAAGTTTGCGGTTGAACTTGTCTTACTTCCATGATG
>SLSZ01000157.1 GCA_007130125.1 Bacteroidales bacterium | reverse complement strand
CGGACAATAATGTTTCGAATTTCAAACATAAAGGAGTAAAAAATATTTTGATTTCTAAATAATAGTTTCCCCGGAATAATGACAGAAGCTACTCCATAGGGTGGTATATGCACTTTACAATAAATGTACCTTGAGGAAAACGGGTTTTTTCTACGTATAAGGTATCAGGAGTAAGGTTAATAATAAACCAAATCTCACCCGCTTGTTCTAAGAGTATACTTTTTGGGTCCCTGATCATCCAAAAATCAGTTCTGTCAGGGCCAATTGTCACATAGCCTTCAGGGTAAAAAATTGTAGGTGCTGTAAGATCTATATCATCTTGCCCGGGTTCAATAACATGAGGCACTCCCCAATGGGTAAGCAATAAGTCATTTATATCATAATCAAACTCTTCCTCTTTCTCACAAGCAATTATTGCTAGAGAAATAATAATAAGCGTAATTATTTTTTTGTAGAAAGCCATTTTGATGTTTCTTATTGTGCTTACTTTGCAATCCGCTAAATTAAGAAATGTTTTGCCGCAAAAGTACAATATTATCTGTCCATGATAATTATTTCAACTCTTCTGTTTCTTCTGCGGTTGTCTTCTGTATCACTTGGAGCAACAGGCTGAGAATCTTCACGTCCTGTAAACTCGATATTGCTGTATCCATTTTGCACCATATATCTCATTACAACTTCTGCACGTCTTACTGATAAACTTCTGTCGTCAAGTGTTTCAACAGGATCTGAATGTCCTTCGATACGAATTCTAACATTTGGATTGTCTCTAAGCTGGGTAATAAGCCTGTCGAGCTCAGGATAAGCCTCTGTTGGTATTTCTTCACTGCCGGCTGCAAACCTCAGGTTGTTTAGCTGGAATCTTGCTCCTATAGCGATGCTTTCCATTAAAACATCTCTTTCAGCATCTTGTATAGTAAGGAACTGGTCAAGAGAAAGCCTTTCTGTATGCAGCCAATAACCACTTGCAGATACTATTATCATATAATCTTCACCGGTAATAAAGCTTGCACTGTATCTGCCTGTAGACCTGTCGGAAACTGTTTGAGCTATGCTGTTTCCGGTTTTATTGTCAATAACTTCAATCTGTGCCCTAATAGGTCTTAATGTTGATGCATCACGTACAACTCCGGATAGGTTTGTTCGGCCAACTCTACGAATTTCTGCCTCAATATCAGTTGGTGTTGGTGTAAATTCTATATGACGCCGTATTTCATCAAATACAAAGTTAACTTCAAATTGCTTGAACCCATTTAGGTTTGCGCGGAAGTCATTTTGCCTAAGGTTAAAGTGATCTCTGAAGATATTGTTTATTGAAACAACGTAATGATCAATACTGGGAACATACATTTCAAAATGGCCTCTTGAATCAGTTAGAGTAGAAGTTTCTCTACCTTTGCTGTCAACAGCAGTAACTTTAATGTTTCCAACCTCTATTCTTCCCAGGGTTGATAGCCTGCTTCTGTTCATTACTACCCTGCCGAAGATTTTATTTCTTTCAAGATATGGTACATAAATTACTTCATCACGTACGAGAAATACCAGGAATGAACTTTCATCAGGGAAGTACTTATCCTGGTCTCTTCCAACGTTAGTGAGCTCTATTTTGTAAATACCCATTGGAAGATTTTCGTACCTTATTATCCCATCCATTCCGGTTAACAGGTTCATATTAACAAGCCTGTCAGGCGGAGGAAAATCAACGCCCATTTCTTCATATTTATGTGGGTCAACACTGGTAATATTAACAAGAATGTCCCTTATGCCGGGTTCGTTAGGCTCACGGGTCAGGTTTCCATTAAGGTCTTTAAACAAGTTTATTTCAAGGTCATAATATCTTAGTCTGGGTTGGTTAAAGTTAAATTCTTTTGTTAGCCTTGCTTCAAAATAAAGGCTGGAATAGGTGTATTTGTCATCTGTTACCAGGTCTGTTGTCAACTGATAGCCGTAAGTATTAAGTATAGTAATCTTGAAATCATGCTCAAGGTAAACGTCCAGTTGGTTCATCAGGTTTAGCCTGCTTGTTTTAAACGTAAAATCGTAATTAAAACTTAGTTTTGAAGAAAGGCTAACCATATCTTTATATATATATCTTTCAATATAAGGCATTACCCTTACAGAGTGAGTTGGCAAGTCATAGTAAAATTGTGTAATTTCCTGGTTTACAGAATATGGACCGTAAAAATAATTAATATATGTTCCCCACCAAGCACTTCTAAGGTTAACACTTAACAGGCTTGTGAAAAACTCGGTATCTCTACCTGCAATATTATATCTAAAAGTTTCGGGGTCAGGGATTGAGTAATCGGTAATAAAAGTATATCCCATGGTAACACTTGGGTTAAAACTTAGACCAATTCCCTCATTTATTCTTGTGCCTAACGTAGCTTTAGCTGAGTGGGTTGTAAAAGGGTTAATACCGTCATATAAGAAAAACGTGTTTGATGATTTTCTTTGATAAACAGGCCCCCCATAAACAATAAATCCTTGATCTAAATGCATCCTGAATATTGCAGAGGCAGTCCGATGATCAAGATACATGTCTCCCCTGACTCCCTCCCTTGTTTCAATTAAAGGTCTGTACCTTTGGTCATTTATGTTAATGTCCATCTGCAAACCGCTTTCAAATGGATGAAATATTCTGGCTGTTAAATTGTGTCTTCCTGAAAACTTCCCGTAATAATCAATAGAGCCTAATTGCTCTCTGATTCTTACCGTAGTGTTATTAAATCGGCCGCTGTAATCCAGGTTTAAGCCATAACCGTATCTGGTAGTCTCATTAAAGTTGTAATGCACAGTGCTTAACCCAATGTCAGCCCGAAGTCTATGATTGTGGGCTAACCTAAACAATCCTCGAAAACCTGCAACATAAGCATAATTATCTAAAAACTGATTATCACTATATGCAAATCGTGTTGCAATATTTACATCTGTTAATCTTTCTTCAACTGCAAATCCATAATTAGTAATAGGTCTGAAGCTATTTTGGTTTGCAAAGGCAGCAAATCTAAAAGTTCCCGGAACAATATAATTCAACTCCATACCTTTTCCGCCTCCATATTTCAGATTCATTCCTGAAATATCTCCCAAGGCAACATTAAAGGTTGGAGTGCTATATGATAAGTAGGTTCGGCTATACTTTAATAAATCGCTGGTAGGAGCTGAACCATGTCGGTAAAAACTGTATATAATGTCTCGTCTTTCAGGCAACAATACACTTCCCTTTATGCCTCCGGAATATATTGTTGGCAGGTCACTGAATAAATTTTGAGCTGCAATTTCTGCAATAAGAATTTTTTCATTTTCAGGTAT
>SLSZ01000052.1 GCA_007130125.1 Bacteroidales bacterium | reverse complement strand
TAACTTTTTATTTTATTAATATTATTTTCTAAATTTGTCTAATAAATAATGTATATAATTAAATTTTACTCACGATGTTTCAAAGAATACAAACTGTTTTTCTATTTTTAGTTTTAGTTTTTGGCCTTTTATATTTATTGTTTCCTTTGGCTACAATATATATAGGGGAATTTTTTTATACGTTGAAAGCTCATACGATGCAAGCACCTGAAGCGGTTACTGATCAGCTTGATATTTCATTACTGCAGACCCTTATATTGATTGTGCTTTTTGCAAACATGTTGCTTGTAATTATTACTACTTTTAAGTATAAAAAGCGGTTATTACAGATAAAGATGGGCAGGTTAAATATTTTGTTATTGCTGATATTGATTGTACTTTCATTTTTTTATATAGATACTGTAAAAGAACAATTATCAGCAGAGATATCATATGGAGTGGGAATATTTTTCCCTTTTATTTCAATGATTCTTATACTTTTGGCCAACAGGGCTATTAGAAAGGATGAAGAGTTGGTTCGTTCTGTTAACAGGATTCGTTAAAGCCCGGGGCGCTATTTTTATTATTCAATTCTTTTACTTACGTAATCGGAGTTGAATAATCCCAAGGCACCCATATATTTTAGCTTAAACTTAACATAATCGCCTACTTTGTATTTCTTAGGGTTTTTACCCAAATCTATAACTATCATATCAGAGCTGCCTCCGGCCAGTTTAATATTTTTATCGAAAGGTTCAAGAAAATCAGGGGAAAGCTCAAGCAAGCCAACATCAAGTAGCGCTCTCCATGCTTTTTTCCCATAATCGCTAGGGTCAACTTCATACTTGTCACCTGAAGGGTTTTCGCCAAGTTCACCTTCCGGAACGAGAGGCTTTTCTATTAACTCAATAATTTCGGCGTAGAATGATATTACATCATCACGCATTCCTTTAATAGGTTCTTCTGTGATCAAATTATTGCCAAAATATAACGTTTCTCCTATCCTGAAGTGATTGATGCTTTTTGGCAATTGCTTTTTTAGCAACATTGGTATGGTAACAGATGAGCCGCCTGAAATGAGAGGTATTTTTCTGTTAAATTTTAACTCAATTATTTGTTTATAAAGATTGAGTTGAACTAATTTGTCTGGTGAAGGCATTACCCCGTAAAGACAGTTAAGGTTAGTCCCAAATCCTATAATTTCAATATTAGGAAGATCGAAAACTTTTTCGTAAAAACTAATTAATTCATCACCCATAACACCTTCACGCAGATCTCCCATTTCAATCATTATGATGACTTGGTGTACTTTGTCTTGGTTGTGGGCTTCTTCCGAAAGCAATTTTAGTGTTTCAAAGTCGGTATTGAAACTAACGTCAGCATATTTAACAACATTCTTAAGGCTTCTGTGTGGCGGTGGTTTGATATAAATAGTCCTTACTGCAGGGTCAATCATTTTTATTTTTTTCAAATTGCTGATACGCGAATCCAATAGTTCGCGGGCACCAAGTTGAATAATTTCCTGCAGAAATTTATTACGGCCACAAAGCAACTTTGTAACAATACCCCACTCTATGTTGTGTTTTTCGAAAAGCTTACGCAGAAACTCAAAATT
Organism: Bacteroidales bacterium; assembly: GCA_007130125.1. Lineage (GTDB taxonomy): Bacteria > Bacteroidota > Bacteroidia > Bacteroidales > UBA7960 > PUKZ01. Next base: position 11,041 of record SLSZ01000052.1, on the reverse strand, counting down.
GTGAGCCAGGTTTTTTCGGTTAAGTACTAATTCAGACATTTTTTTATTGTTGTGGTCGTCGCATTTCTAAATATTTGCTTGTAAAGCCAAGCTTTTCATATAGGAATCTTGCCGGGTTTTCTGGTTCAACATGAAGTTTAATATCTCCCTCGGCATTGTCAAATGTTTTTTGCATCAATATTTTACCAAGTCCTTCGCCTCGGTAGTCTTTGTGTACAGCAATATAAACTAATATATTGTCAGGGATATACCCACTCATGCCGGTTTTATTTACAACAACTGCTCCAACTATTTTACCTTCATCTGTTGCTGTAACTATAAAGCCACCAAACTTGGTTTTATCATCATGAGCGAAGTTTATGCATTTCATTATGTATTTGTGTTCATCACCAAACTGATCTAAATGTTCATACAAAAAATCAGCTATTTCTTTCTTTTTATTATCCGATAGTTCATCTTTCGGAGTATAAACTTTGTATTCCATAATTTTTATCTTTTTTTTTTATAATTTAAAAGTAAAAGTATATAATTAATTATTAAAAACGAAATCGCAGATATAGATATTCCAAAAATTATTGGGTCAAGCCCCATTGGCAAGTCAAGGTTTAGGATTATCAGGGTAATAGTTGTACCGCCACCTAGTAACATTGACCAAAATGCAGCGTTTGGGGATGCATTCTTTATAAAAAGCCCACCTATAACAGGCACAAAGAGTCCTGAGACCATGAAGGCATAAGAGTAAAGCATAAGCTCCAGGACTGTTGGCATATATGATGCAAGAAGTAATGCTACAGTGCCTAAAATTAAAGTAATAGCCTGGGAGAATAAAAGGAATCCTTTTCTGCTGTCGGGTGTTTTGAACCATTTGTTTATAATGTCTGTTATGAAGTTTCCTGATGATGCCACCAGGCAACTGTCGGCTGTAGACATTATTGCTGAGAAATAGGCTGCCATCATCAATCCCATAAAACCAACAGGCAATACTGTTCTTAACAGCAGAGGTAATCCCATTTCCTCATCAATAGAAGACAGGGCGTCATAGCCGAGGTATTCAAACTGTCCTTGCAAAATAGCCACTCTTGCAAACAGCCCAAGCAGAACCCCCATAAATGCCATTATTGGCCATTCAAAAAATCCTGCAATAAACCATGCTTTCTGTGCTTGTTTTTTACTTCTGGTTGCATAAATACGCTGGTATAGCGTCATTCCTACAAACCATATGGGTATTATAGTTAGAGCCCAATTTAGAATTTGTTGCCAGCTTATATTAGTTAAACTGAAAAATTCGGGTGGCAGAACTTCTCTTATTGCAGTTATTCCACCAACACTAAAATATGCAACAGGTATGCCGATAAAGACCAATCCTGATATTAGAATTATCCATTGGATAGTGTCTGTATATATTACAGCTTTGATACCTCCCATTGAAGTATAAACTATCACAATAATACCCATTATTATCAGTGCTGTTTGCCTGTCAAGTATAGGCGTAAAAGTAGCTTCAGCAAGAATAGCACCGGCAAGAACCTGTGAGCTGGTGAAGCCTAAGTATCCTATAGCTGAAATAAAACCTGCAAGCAAAGCAACACGTGGAGTATATATATGTCCTAAAACCTGGGGAAAAGTATGAAATCTTTTTAATGCATCGATTTTTTTTACCTGGGGTATTAATATTATAGCACTAAGCCATGCACCTACTAATCCTGTAAAAAGCATCCACGAACCGGCCAATCCCATGATAAAACCTAAGCCACCAAGGCCGATTGAAAAGCCACCACCTACATCAGTTGCAACGACCGATAAACCTACATGCCAGCTACCAATATTTCTGCCCCCTACATAGTAATCGTCCGCGCCTTTGTTTTTTATTAAAAAATAGACTCCAATCCCAATTACTCCAAGCATGTATAGGGCGAAAATCCCTATGTCTATCCAATGCATCTAAACAATAATAGTTTTTGTTTAAAAGGCAAATATATAAAAAATCAGATAAAATTTTATTTTATTTAATTAACATGGGAAAACCCAAAGCTTAGAATACCATTAAGTAGTTCCGCAACTGTACGAAAGCAAATTTTGAAAGTTTTCATAATACAGTTGAGTTGAGATAGAAGTCGGATCACGACTATGGTGATTGTAATTTTTAATAAAGGGCATAATTTAGGTTATCAAAACTTTGTAGTTTTGCAATAATAAACCAAAACATTAAAATTATTGAAATATTATTGGGAGGGCAACAGGAGATTTAATTCCTGGTCAGTACATGTTCAAAATAAGTATGGCAGCAGGTTGCAAAAAGTTAGTTTAAATGCCGGCTTTTCGTGTCCTAACCGTGATGGAAATATAGGTTTTGGTGGGTGTACTTATTGTAATAATGAGGGCTTCAATCCTTCTTATTGTGATCCTCAAAAACCTATATCTGAGCAATTAGACCAAGGTATTGCCTTTCTGAGAAAAAGGTATAAAAAAGCTTCGAAGTTTATTGCTTACTTTCAGGCTTTCACAAATACATATGGTCCGGAAGAATTGCTGGAAAAAAAATACATGGAGGCTTTAGCTCATGAAGAAGTAGTTGGCATATCAGTTGGAACCAGGCCTGATTGTGTTGATAAACCTAAATTGGATTTGCTTGAGAAGCTTGCCAAAGAACATTTTGTTTCATTGGAATTTGGGATAGAGAGTTGTTATGATAAAACCCTGAGATTAATAAATCGTGGACATACTTTTGCTCAGTCGGTAAGGGCAATCAAACTTGCTGCTGAAAGGGGTTTGCATGTTAATGCTCATCTTATTTTCGGGTTGCCGCATGAAACCCGTAAGCAAATGCTTAACCAGGCAAAGATAATATCAGCTTTACCGGTAAACAGTTTGAAATTCCATCAGCTACAGATAGTCAAAGGTACCCAAATGGCTGAACAGTATTTGTCAAATCCGGAGATGTTCAATCTTTTTGATCTTGATGAATATATTGATTTTATCATTTCTTTTATTGAAAGATTAGCCCCATGGATCCTTATTGAACGATTTAGTGGAGAGGTGCCTCCGGCATTCAATGTTGGTAAGAGCTGGGGTGATACAAGGTTTTTTCAAATATTGGAGAGAATAGAAAAGGAACTTAGGCAAAAAGATACATGGCAGGGGAAACTATTTGAGCAAAAAGATTAAATTAATTTGATTATTTTTGCCGTTCATTTTTATTGTTTAGTGTTGCTTGCTGAGCCTGCGATAACGACTATCTGGACAAAGCAGCGCTGCTGGCTCCGTAAAATACCAAGACATAAGCCGGTTAAGAAATTGGGGCTCTTAATGAAGATTGTTCAGGTCACCTGGTCTGATTTGCCGGATGTTATTAAATAAGTTTATATCTCTATAATTCAATTATGAAGGCGTAAAATCCAAAAACTATAGGCATGAGTAATAACAACAATATTATTTCAAAGATATTAGGTAGTATTGAGAGAGTAGGAAATAAGTTGCCTCATCCGGCTACTCTATTTGCTATGTTTGCATTGCTGATCATTTTTTTAAGCGGTATAGCCTACGCTTTTAATGTTTCAGCTATTCATCCCGGGACAGGAGAAGTGGTAAAGCCCTTTAATTTATTGAGCAATGAGGGTTTGCATATGATCATGAAAAACATGGTGGTAAACTTTACCTCTTTTGCACCTTTAGGAACAGTATTAACAGCTTTGCTTGGTATTGGTATAGCTGAAGCCAGTGGTTTAATGTCAACTTCATTGCGTTTATTGGTGATTTCAGCTCCAAAGAAGCTTTTGACTTTTGCACTTGTTTTTGCAGGTATTTTGTCAAATACAGCAAGTGAGGTTGGTTATGTTGTTTTGGTTCCTTTGGGAGGCATGATATTTTTGGCAGTGGGCAGGCATCCAATAGCCGGTATAGCTGCAGCTTTTGCGGGTGTTTCCGGTGGTTATAGCGCCAATCTTCTTCTTGGAACTATAGATCCTTTACTTGCCGGCCTCTCCGAAGAGGCTGCAAGAATAATTGATTCAACTTATGTTGTTAATCCGGCAGCAAATTATTACTTCATGTTTGTAAGTACGTTTTTTGTTGCTTTTATAGGAACATGGGTTACTGAGAAAGTCGTTGTACCCAGGCTGGGTGAGTATAAAGGAGATGCTAAGCCTGAAGAAATTAAAAGAATCTCGCCGCTTGAACGTCGTGGGTTAAAGTTTACGCTGGTAGCTTTTATAATATTGGTATTTGTATTATTATGGAGTGCGGTGCCAATAAATGATGGCTTTTGGCAACATGTACCACTGTCGGGGTTTTTACGAGATCCTGAAACTGGAAATTTACTACGATCCCCATTTATGTCTGGTATTGTGGCTATTATTTTTCTTGTAGCCGGTATTTTGGGAATAGTATATGGGATAGGAGCCAAGACACTTAAAAATGACAATGATGTTATTAAAGGCATGGGTAAATCAATGTCAACTTTAGGAACATACATTGTCTTAGTATTTTTTGCCGCTCAGTTTGTAGCATATTTTAATTGGACTAATCTAGGATTGATTTTTGCAATTCAGGGTGCCGAGCTGATCGGTTCAGCCGGCATGGGACGTATTCCTCTGATGATAAGCCTTGTTCTTATTTCTGCATTTATTAATCTAATTATCGGCAGTGCAAGTGCAAAATGGGCTATAATGGCACCGGTTTTTATTCCTATGTTTATGCTATTAGGATATTCTCCTGAGTTTACTCAGCTTGCATACAGGGTAGGAGATAGTGTTACAAATATAATTGCCCCTATGATGTCATATTTTGCTATGATCGTTGCTTTTATTGAAAGATATGACAAAAAGGCCGGTATTGGAACAATTATTGCGACAATGTTGCCTTATACTGTTGTGTTCCTGATTTCCTGGCTGGTGATGTTAATTATATGGATACAGTTAGGCGTGCCAATAGGTCCAGGCGCACCTTTGTTTTATGAATTGTAATTTTTATCATTTGTGGTATTAATAAATTTTTGTAATTTTGATAGATTTGGACAGTTTTAGATGACTAGCATCTTGTTTATTGGTTATTTCAAAAAATGAAACTGGAGAAATATTAATTTAAAGGAGGGTATATGAATCGTAACAAGATTCTTGTTGCAATAGATTTTGAAGAACAATCACTGAAGGCTTTACAACAATCATATCATTTAGCGAAACTATTTGATGCTGAATTGTTGTTATTATTTGTTGTTGAGGAGACCGGAATATTAAAAAGCTTATTTTCTCATGAAGATTACAATAATAAGATTCTACATAAAGCCAAAGAAAAATTACATGAGCTTGAAAATTTAGTGAAGGATACTTCTGACAGCCTGAACATTGAGGTTAAATCACGGATTGTAAGAGGAAAACCTTATGAGCAGATTATACAAACTGCAATTGATGAGAAAGCAATACTCATAGTTATGGGCAAAAACAGTGTTTTGGAGAAACCCGGCAGAAAATTCATAGGTAGTAATACCTTTAATGTTGTAAGAGATGCTCCTTGTCCGGTAATATCTATTAAGGGAGACAGCTATTATGGTGAGTTCAACAATATTTTGCTACCATTGGATTTTACCAAACCTGTGCAAAAACAAGTACAGCAAACAATAAAACTTGCTGGTTATTTTGGGTCAACTATTAATATAGTTTCAGTACTTCCCGGAGATAATAAAATGAATAAATTGTTCAAACAAGTACAGGTTACACAGGTGAAAAATGAGATTATAAAAAATGGCCTGCGTTGTACTGCTGAAGTTATTGAAAATAAAGGAGAGCCCATCCATAAAACAATTGTTGAATATGCAAAGAAGATTGATGCCAATCTGATTATTTTAATGACTCAACAAAAGAAAAAATTTGTACCATTTTTTATTGGCTCTACGGCTCAAGAGGTTATTTATGAATCACAAATTCCTGTACTTAGTATTATACCTACAGTTGTATTTCGTCCCGGAGTTGTCACATCTTTTGTTGACCCGCTTGGATTAATGGAAAGACAGCCAAAGCAAATATGATTTTGTATCTTAAGTTTAATTATTTAAAAGATAGGGGTTAATAAGAGAATAAAAACAGACATACAGTAAAGGAAAAAACTGGAAGAAAAATGAAAGATAATGACAAGAATGTAATATTAGTACCTACCGATTTGACGGCAGTTACTGAGTGCGCTTTGGATCACGCAGTTGAAATAGCGAAATTGTTTAACCGCAAGATTATTATACTGCATGTTATGTCAAAGAAGAAGAATGATGAGGGTGTCCGTATGAAACTTGAGCAAAAATCTTCCAAGCTTAGTGAGGATTCAGGGCTGGATGTTTCATATAAAATTGAAGAGGGTAGTATATTTACAACTATCAGTAAGGCTGCGGAAGATGTAAATGCCGAATTTATTATAATGGGTATTCATGGCAAGAAAGGTTTGCAACACATTGTTGGCAGTTATGCATATAAAGTGATAACTTCATCCAAAGTGCCTGTTTTGGTCGTTAAAAAGAAGCATATGCATAAGGGATATAAAAACATTGTTTTGCCTATTGACTTTACACTTGAGAGTACACAAAAAGTAAGATATGCAATCAAGTTTGCTAAATATTTTGATGCTACTATTCGTATTATTGGTTTTTTGGCAACCAAAAGCTCGGTATGGAAGATAAAGAAGGAGGTAATTCTTCAAAAAGTTACTGATTATATTAGCCAGGCGGGTGTTGACGTTACTGCCGAAATAATTATTCAACCCGGAGCAGTAATTCATGATGTAGTACTTGATTATGCCGAGAAGATAAAAGCCGATATGATCATGGTAGTAGCTGAATTGGGGGATAGCTTTAGAGATGTTTTCTCACGTAATTCGGCTGAACAAATTGTTGATAAGTCAGATTTGCCGGTTTTAAATATAATACCCGATCCGGTAAAGGATAACCTTTATTCTTCACAACAAACAGTTTTTAAACCGTTTATTGATCCACTTGGTTTGATAAAAAAATAAGATAGCTGAGATATGAATAATAATTAATTAAGTCTAAACATTATTCTATAAAGGACTTGCTTCTCTTTGTCTTAAAGCTTCATACGTTACAATAGCAACACTGACCGAAACGTTCAGGCTGTCTATTTTCCCTGCCATTGGTATTTCTATTTTTTGTATTGGAGCTTCAGACCATTGCTGTGATAAACCTTCGGCTTCAGCCCCAAAGACAAAAGCTGAAGGTTTTGTATAATCGATTTTAAAATATGGGGTTTTGGAGCCGGGCATAGCGGCAAAAACAGCAATTTGTTTTTTAGTCAGCCATTTAATCAATTCTTTACTATCACAAATAATTATCTGGTTTGAAAAGATGCATCCAAGACTCGAACGGATCACATTTGGATTATATAAATCAGTCTTTATATCGCATACAATAACTGCATCAACTCCGGCTGCATCGGCAGTCCTTAATACAGCACCAAGGTTGCCAGGTTTTTCAACGGTTTCTAAAACAAGCAACAGGGGATTTGATGATAAATTAATATCTTTCAGTGCAGTTTCTTTATTGTTTGCTAATCCAATAATACCTTCTGAATTTTCCCTGTAAGCTATTTTGTTATATACTTCCGTGCTAATGTGTATAACACTGACTGATTCAATATTAACCGGATAGGAAGAGTCTTCTTTATATATATCATCGCATAAATAAATTTCACGTATATCAAATCTGCTTTGTTGAGCTAATGATAATTCCCGCTTACCTTCTATAACAAAAGTGTTTTGGCTTTTCCTTTCAGAGGGCTTTTTTTGAAGCTTGACGATGTTTTTTACTCTGGGGTTTTGTAAGTTGGTAATCATTTTATATTTAATAATGTTTTTTATATAATCTCATAGCTCCGAAAGCTAAAAAGTAACTTAAAAGAGCAACAATAATGACTGATCTAAAACCTCCTTCCACAGCAATTAACATGGCCAGAGAAGTTGCAATAACCGATATTGATCCGTTAATTCCCCATGCCCAACCTATATGGCTCTCATTGTTTTGTGAAAGATATTTCACTCCCAAAGGGAATGGCATTCCCATAAAAAATGAAGGTATGGCTATTAAGAATAGTGCAAAGATAATTTTTATTAATCCATGGTTACTTATTGTTGCTTCCAATATTGGAGTTAGACCAAATGCATAAAATAAAAGTATCAATGCAATTACAAGGTTTATTTTCGCAGCTGATTTTCTAATGTTGCTGATCTTTGTTGAATAATAACTTCCGGCACCACTGCTAAGCAACATAGTGCTAATTACAGCTGTAATTGCATATATTGGATGCCCAAAATACAACACAAATCGTTGAATCAGTATTATCTCAACAAACATGTAACCCAAACCAAGAGCCCCAAAATAAAGTAATGTTGGCGTTTTGCCCGGCCCCAGTTTTTTAATGAAAAATAAAGGAACAATTATGAACAGCAGTGCGAGAATAAAACTTTGCGCAAAAGTTAATAACACTACTAAATAACCAATTTCCAGGAAGGGCATCTGGGTCGGCCCAAAAACTTCAGCAAGGTAGTTTAATGAGTTTAATCTCATAAACTGTGAAAAGTATGGCTTATCATCCGTTGCCGGTTCTATATGAAAACCGTAATCCTTATAAATAGATTTTCTTCCCGGACCCTTTAACTCGTCTATATAGTCAAAGAAAGAATCGTCTTCCAATACGTTATGTTTTATTCGTTCTTCAGGATCAATGTCGGGAAGCATTACCGGATCAAAAAACATGTTTTCACAGAAGCTTCTGATCTTCTGAGTTTCAATAAAGTCTACAGGGGTTTTTTTAATAGCAAAAGTAATTGTTCCCCAGCTTCTAATGGCAATAATATGTTTTTCGACATCTTCTATGTTGTTATTGTTTGCGAGCTCTGCCAGTGTTGCAAATATTTTTAGCGTAGTACGCGGAGGATAATCCATCCAGGAAGAAACCACTATTAGACCATTTGGGGTTAACATTTCCCACATCATTTGGAAAGCTTCTTTTGTGAGATAGTATTCTTCATTAAGAGCGTTAAGTCCTGTTGTTCCTCCAAAAGCATCGAGCAATGGCAGTGCAATCAGGTCATATTTGTTTTTACCGTAGTGCTCGTTTAAAAATGCTCTTGATTCTTGATGTATGATGTTAACTTTCTGATGATTGAAAAGATTGCCGCTTTCTTCTGAAAAGTCTTCTTTTAAGAGATTGATCACAGCACTGTTTTCTATCACACCATCAACATGTTTGGCATTGTTATTCAGTGCGTGAGAAATAGCATTACCTGTAGTAGCATTTAATACCAAAACTGTGTCTCTTTTGTTTTTAATATATGGTAAAGCCATTGTTGTATAATCATGTATATTATACCTAGCTGAATCATCGTGCTTTGGGATCGCACCGTAGGAGTTGGCATTAACAAAGAGGTTTGGCTTAACCGGCATATCTTTCTGGAAAGCAAGGCTTACCCCCGGTGCATATCTTAGAGCAGGAGAGGCTGCTATGTCAATTGTGCCATAAATATTTGGTTCACTATGAATTATTTCTGCATCAGGTAAGGTTTTGGTTTTTGATAAGCTTTTGTATTCAGATACGGTTATATCCGGAGGTCTGATAAAAAACAAAACAGATAGTAACACAGAAATACTTACAAGAATTAATTGTGTTTTTCTGAATTTTCGAGAAATTATTATTAATCCTGAAATCACCGGTATAATAGCTATTAAAGGGAAGGCTTCCTGTGGATATAAGTGCGATAAAATCAAGAGCACAAGTATTCCCCCTATACCGGAACCTATCAGGTTTGAAAAGTAATATGTGCCAATTTTTTTTGCGTAAAGGATGAATATTAACCCTATTGCCAAAGCCCCAAAGAAAAAAGGAAGGAAGAAAATGATATAATTTGCTGCCAGTCGGGGGAATTGCCTTATCTCGGTAAAAAGTATGTACACATCAAACTGTACCAGCTCTTGTCTTGATAAGGGAAAAGTAGTAACCATGGTAAGGCCTGATATTATCATAAGCATAGGGATCATCCATTCAGCCCTTTTAATGAACCATTGTCTGGCAATCACGACAAGAGTACCACTTGCTCCGAATCCAAGCATTGCAATCGAAATTATCATATATGCAAAGTGGTGCCATTGAATAACAGATAAAACTTGCATCAACACCAATTGATAGGCAATAATAGCTACGGAGTGCAATCCTAATGCCAGGAGGAGACGGGATTCAAAGCCTGGTTTTGCAAAAAGTTTTATCATAGCAATGTAATGTTGTTTTATGATCCTTCAGATTTATTAATCATCAGCCCTGCGGAAGGGTACAAACCGGACAGGCATAAGGTTTTTAGTTGTTAACTGGTCGTTTTTCTTTTCTACCAACATTAATTGTTGCACTCTGAAAGGAGATCCTACCGGGATTATCATTTTCCCTCCATCCTTGAGCTGTTTAACCAGTGGTGGTGGAATATGTTCGGCTGCGGCAGTGACAACTATTGCGTCAAAAGGAGCATGTTCCTCCCAGCCATAGTATCCGTCAGCTATTTTTACGTGTGCGTTGTTGTAGTTCAGCTTATCCAAAACTTCAATGGCATGATTCCCTAACTCCTCTATGATTTCAATTGTATAGACTTCATCTACTATCTCTGCCAATACAGCCGCCTGGTAACCTGACCCGGTTCCGATTTCAAGCACCCTATAATGACTCTTAGGTTCTATGATTTGTGTCATAAAGGCAACAATATATGGCTGGGAAATGGTTTGACCATAACCAATAGGCAGGGGACGATCTTCATATGCATGTCTTTTTTGATTGCCGGGAATAAATTTGTGGCGCTCCGTTGTACGCATCGCTTCAAGAGTCTTCTGATCAGTAATACCCCGGTTTTGCAATTGAGTCCTGACCATTTGTTCCCGCTGTTGCTGGTATTGATCTGCAGCAAAAGAAATCAGAATTCCACTTAATATTATAATTAATAGTGACAAAGAAAGATATGCAGCTGTTTTTGATTTAATATTCATATTATTTAGATTTTTATTTAATTATTT
>SLSZ01000147.1 GCA_007130125.1 Bacteroidales bacterium | reverse complement strand
CTGCGATTGATAAAACAATACCGGACACTTACAGCTTTTATACCGGTGATACAATATCGTTCAAACCAACCATTGAGCAAATTGTAAATGATATCAAAAACAATACCCCATTACACAAGATTTCAACCAAATTTCACAATACAGTAATTGAAGTCATCCTACAGACAATAGCTAAAATTAGCCGTCAGCACAACATAAAAAAAGTAGCCCTTTCGGGTGGCACATTCCAGAATAAATTCCTTACCGAAAATATCGAACAAAAGCTTACCCAAAAAGGTTATACAGTATATTCACAATCAAAAATACCTGCTAATGATGGCGGTATTGCATTGGGGCAATTGATAATCGCAGCAAATAGGAAAAGATAAATTTAACACGCAAAATTGATTAATTTTGCATCCGAAAAATGGTAGTTTGCAATACTTGAATTTCTATATTGATATAAATAACAACATTCATAAACCAATAACCAAAACATTTTTGAATATTTGAATTTGCGATTTGGAGATTGGGATTTATTTTGGACTTGGGATTTTAGATTTTTTACGATTCTTTTTAATTATTTTAAATAGGTTAATTTTATGTGCTTAAGTATTCCCGGAAAAGTAAAATCCATTGACGGCGACAAAGCAATTGTTTCCGTTGGCGGTACTGAATATGAAACTTCACTGCAGCTTCTCGAAGACGTGAAAGTGGATGACTATGTGCTTGTACATACAGGCTTTGCCATTCAAAAGCTCGATGAAGAAGAGGCTTTGGAAACACTGCGTCTTTTCAACGAATTGGAAGAGTCAAATAGCCAGGATGTATCTGATAATAAATAAATATTACAAAAGATTAGGGTTTTTAATATGCACAGTCGGCAGTCTGCAGTTGACAGTTGACAGTTGACAAGGGTTGAATGGTTTATATGCTACTTTCCATTTTGAACAATTTATAAAATACGAATGAAATATATAGATGAATTTCGCAATAAAGATCTTGTAAAAAAACTTGTACAAAAGATAGAGGACATTGCAGACCGTAATGTTTCCTTAATGGAGGTTTGCGGTGGGCATACCTGGGCAATACAAAAATTTGGCATACCTTCATTGTTGCCGGACCAGGTCAACCTGATGTCGGGACCGGGATGTCCGGTGTGCGTCACAAGCAAAAGATTTATTGATCAGGCAGTGGCATACAGCAGATCAGACGATGTTATTATAACTACATTTGGCGATTTAATACGCGTACCCGGCTCCTCATCAAGCTTAGAAAAAGAAATAAGCAAAGGGAATGATGTACGTATCGTTTATTCTGTGCTGGATGCACTTGATATTGCACGCAACAACCCTGACAAAAAGATTGTTTTTCTCGGGATAGGATTTGAAACAACCGTGCCGGGCACTGCACAAGGAATAAAAAACGCTGCCGCAGAGAATATTAAAAACTTTTTTGTTCTGAGTTCACATAAGATAATGCCTCCGGCAATGGGTGCTCTAATTGACGAAGGTGTTAGGATTGACGGCTATATTGCCCCCGGTCACGTGAGCACAATAACCGGCTCAGGCATATATCAGAATATACCAGAAAAATATGGTGTCGGCTGCGTTATATCGGGTTTCGAGCCGGTGGATATTCTGCAGTCAGTTTACATGTTGCTAAAACAGATCAAAGAAAAAAGATTCAGCGTTGAAATTCAATACAGCCGTGTTGTTAAGCCTGAAGGCAACACCATTGCCCTTAAAACAATGGAAGAAGTTTTTACACTTCGTGACGACTGGTGGCGGGGATTCGGCATCATACCAAAAAGCGGGCTCGGTATAGCTGAAAAATATAAATTGTTTGATGCCGAAAAGATGATCCCTGTTGATGTGGAAGAGACCATAGAAGAAAAAGGTTGTATCTGCGGCGAAATATTAAAAGGATTGAAAAAACCGCATGACTGCAAATTGTTTGGAAAAATCTGCACATCAACAAACCCGGTAGGCGCATGCATGGTTTCGCACGAAGGAGCGTGTAATGCGTATTTTAGGTTTAGTTTTGAAGGGTGACGGGTGTCGGCTTGTGCTAAGGAAGTTGTTAGTTGAAAGTGATGAGTGGTAATCGGTATTCGGTATTCGGATTAAAAAGGCATAGGGCATAGAGACTGCCAACTGCCGACTGGAGAATGCTTTTGGAGCTTTGTAATTGGGATTTATTTGGGATTTGGGATTTTGGGTTTGGGATTTCCCCGTTAAGTGCTTTTTACAGTTTGAAAATTTTATCAATTATTCATTATTCCTGATATGGAGAAAAACATACTATTAGGTCATGGCAGTGGCGGTAAGCTTACACACTCGCTTATTACGGAACTGTTCTACAAACATTTTGATAATCCGCTGCTGGCGCAGCAAAGCGATTCTGCCATTCTTAACTTCAGCAAAGGCAAACTAGCTTTCACAACAGACTCCTATGTGGTTGACCCGGTGTTTTTCCCCGGTGGCAACATAGGTACACTTGCCGTTTGCGGCACTGTTAATGACCTTGCTGTGTCGGGTGCAACACCAAAGTACATAAGTGCAGGGTTTATCATTGAAGAAGGGCTTAGCATGGATGAGCTGGAAACGATAGTATCAGCCATGGCAGAAGAAGCTTCAAAAGCCGGAGTAGTAATAGCTACAGGCGATACTAAGGTAGTCAGTAAAGGCCAATGCGACAAAATATTCATCAATACATCGGGCATAGGCCTTCTGGATGACAAGCACGAACACATCAGTAGCGGCTCACAAATAAAGTCCGGGGATAAGATCATTATCAACGGGCCGATAGCACAGCATGGTATGACTATCATGGCAGTAAGGAATTTCGGTAGTTTCAAAACAGATATCAAGTCCGATTGCGCCGGACTGAACCATATGATAAACGATGTTCTTAATAATGGTGTAAAAGTCAAGTTTATGCGAGATGCTACGCGTGGTGGATTAGCCACAGTATTATGCGAAATAGCACAAAACAGAAAGCTTGGCGTCGAAACTCTCGAAGAAGAAGTGCCCGTTGACGAAAACGTCAGAGGCATGTGTGAACTTCTTGGATTCGACCCGTTCTACGTCGCCAATGAAGGTAAAGTAGTAATGGTTGTTGACGCTGCCGATGCAGACAAAGCATTGGAGGTTATGAAAAAAAGCAGCCTCGGGAAAGATGCTGCTGTCATAGGTGAAATAACCGACCAGCACCCCGGCAAAGCAGTACTGAAAACATCAATAGGAGGAAAAAGAATTATGGATATGCTCAGCGGTGAGCAGCTTCCTAGAATTTGTTAAAGAAATTATTATGCACGAGCTATCAATTGTAATGAAT
>SLSZ01000200.1 GCA_007130125.1 Bacteroidales bacterium | reverse complement strand
ACCATCCCAACCACCTTCAAACATGTACAATTTATTGTTTAAAAGAATCAGACACGGATTTTCCGATATAATTTCAGCCCCGGCGTTGGATATATTAAGCTTATCATCATTATAATAAAGCTCAAGTCGGTAAGATGTATGCTCTGACTTTCTGTCAAACAAAAAACGAACATCAACTAAGTCTTCGCAGACTATAATCTCCTCTTCTTTTACCCTGTCATCAATTCCTCCTTTATAAAAAACCGACAAGTTATTTTTGGCAAGGTGAGAAGCCAACTCATATAACCTCTTATCAATAAATGGTCTAATATGCTTTAAAACAAATTCATCTTCAAGACCGCTTATAAAATCTTTAACTCTGATTTTTTCTCTGCAAAATCGCTTTAAAAGAACCTCATCAGAGTATTTATCTGATATTTTCAGCCCATTAATTTCAGCTTCAGATAGTTCGGAAAAATAATCATGATAATTAGCAAACGTAAGCCTGTTAAATGAGTATGCAAATACCCCCTTGCTGTTTTCTTTAACCACATATGCGTCAATTAGCATTCCTAGTATAGGATGCTTAAAGATTGCAAACACACAGCGGTTATCGCCAAAAACTTTCTCTTTTTTATTATAAGCAGGCATATCAAAAAATAATTGTAGAGGTACAATCTACAAAGATAATATTAAGTGAGACATTTAAAAAAATTTAGGATTTTTTGAGGAATTCGAGGCCAGTTTAGGAGTCAAATCTTAACCAAATAGCAAACTAAATACCAAAGTCAAAAGCATTTAATTACCAGGCATTATGACATTCAAAAAAAGTATAGCTTTAGGTGAAAGTGCCCAGGACAAGAGTCGAACTTGCACGGCCTTGCGGCCACTACCCCCTCAAAGTAGCGTGTCTACCAATTCCACCACCTGGGCATTTATAAGGATTTTCTTTGTAAAAGAACTTTAAAAAAGCTTTGCAAAAGTAAAGTTTTTTTCAATAGGAAAAACTATATTTTTATTTTCGGTTACAATGAACGGAACCTCCGGGATATTTCGTGGTGTAGCGCCAATTTTTCTATAGGTATAAAGGTGAAAAAAACAGGGCTACAGAAGAGAAGTGAAAGTAAAGCATGTAAATAATAGAGCTTTAAAACCCATACTCATTACGAAGCAGATGTTTATACTCTATTAATTTTCACTATATTTGTAAAACCGGCAGCAGGCAATACTAAGACGTAAATCCTTTTTCACTGCTTGCACATGAAAAGGGCCTGTTGCCGGCTTTTTTGTCTTCGAAGTTTTTACAATCCCTATTGCTGGTCTTCACGCTCTGCCTCTTCTTCTTTGGGGAGTTTATGCATAGTGATGCCTGTAAAACCAAATACCGCAGCCACAACCATGGTAGCATAACATAAAACTGCATAAGGAGCATAATCTAATGCTGAAACCCCCAGTGCGGAATAAACAAAAACAGCACTACTATTCCAAGGTATTAACGGTGCTGTTAATGTTCCCCCAGCTTCAAGCGTACGTGTAAGATTTTTGAGTTTTAGCTTTTTATCGCGGTAGCACTCCTCATACATCTGACCCGGCAATATAACGGCCAGATACTGGTTAGCACCAAATATATTAATAAAAAGTGAGGTACCTAATACAGTAAGTGTAAGGCTTCCAATGCTTCTTACAAGTCCGGACATCAGCAAAACTATGCTGTGCAGCATCCCTGTTGTGTCCATAATTCCACCAAAAGTTAATGATATCAATGCCAGTGCTACAACATTATACATACTTTCCATTCCACCACGGGTAAAAAGCGCATCTACTTCATCATTTCCGGTTTCCATAACAAACCCGGTATGAATAGTATTAATCAATGTATATAAATCACCTCCTTGCAATACCAAATATGTTAATCCTCCCAATAACAAACCGGCTATAAGGCTGGGTATTGCAGGCACCTTTTTAACTATAAGAAAAACAACAGCAATTGGGGAAATTAAAAGCCATAATGAAATATTAAAGTTATTTCTTATCGTTTCTGTGTACATCGTTACATCACCTTCATTGCCATTTCCCGATAAAGAAAAGCCAATTACAGTAAAAAACACCAATGATATACCTAACGCAGGCAGGGTTGTATAAAGCATGTGCTTAATATGGTCAAAAAGATTTACTCCCAATACCGATGGTGTCAGGTTTGTAGAATCAGACATTGGTGAAAGTTTATCGCCAAAAAAAGAACCCGAAACAATTGCTCCGGCTGTCATTGCCAAAGGAATACCAAGTCCTTCGCTAACTCCAATTGCAGCAACACCAAGCGTGCCGATTGTTGACCACGAACTACCGGTAATAATAGCCATGAAACAACAAAAAATCAATATTAGAGGCAAAAACCATCTTGCTACAAAAAAGTCAAATCCCCAGTACATCAAAGCAGGAACAATGCCACTTGCAATCCAAACAGCTATTAGCATACCAATTATAAGCAGAATAATAATTGAAGGAATCGTCCTGCTTATAGCCTTTTTAAACCCATCCTTGATAGTTTCCCATTTATGACCATGTATGAATGCACAAATACCCGCAGCAACAGCCCCCAATAGCAAAGAAAAATGCGGCTGAACACCAAACATAAAAACTGAAAAACCCAGTGTAACTCCTGTAATAAGAACTGGAATAAGAGCTAACCAATATGGTGGAGTCGGAATATCTCGTTTTTGACTCATAAAGCAATTTTTTAGTTTTTGTAGAATTAAAAATCTAATATAAAAATAATATGAATATCTGCAATCTCGCTACAATGAATTATTTTTTCTCACAACGAAGTATCCTGAAGAGGACTTTTGCATTTAACTTTGATTTACAAAGGTAAAATATGGTATTGCATGCTGATTTATTATGATGTGATATTTAACAATGAAGATTTATAAATTAAAAAAACTTATCTTTGCAAATAGATAAAGAAATGCTACCAGATTTTTCACTTTTATCGCTTTTAGTGTACTTCTTTTTTACCTGTTACTAATTCCGACATTGTTTTCTGGTTGCAAAACAGCAAAAAATATATGCCAGATAAGTCAAAACCTTTAAGTTTACTACTGAAGGAGCAAGCTAAACTTTCTCTTAGCATAAGCTTTGGTGTTTTTTTATTCATGATTTTTTATCAACCATTTGCTATTGAAGGCCTCGAATATAATGACTGGCTTCTTTTTAAAGCAGGCCTCAGTGCTATAGTATTCGTGCTGATTTTGTTTGTACGTGTGATGCTGCCACGATTTTTAAAAAAGGATGGTTTATCCGACCAGAGCAATTTTATTAATAAAACATCCGGAGTCATATTATT
>SLSZ01000097.1 GCA_007130125.1 Bacteroidales bacterium | reverse complement strand
TGAAGAATCTACCGTTTTGATGAAAGATATTGAGAAAGCTATTAATGAATCAGATCATGAAAAATTTCAGGAGTACGTTCATACTTTAAAGGGTCTTTTTGCTACTATTGGAGCATCAAGGCTTTTCGAAATTTCGAAATTCATTGATGATAATAATAAAAAAGAAAATTTTGATGTTGCTCGTAAATATTTTCCCGAATTGAAAAAATATTTTACAGAATTGCAAAGAATTATTAAAGAAAAATTTTTACAATAATTATTTTTTATTTGTAGTTATCTACGCTAATCCCTGTAATATCTTGCAGTTACATTATCCAGGTCAGCACCATCGTTGGCCGTGTAAGTAAGGTTAATCTCTCCATTACTGTATGTGCCACTGCCTTCAATGATAATTGTGTCATCACAAATTGTTTGCTCCTGGATTATTAGAGAGCTACCAGCAACCAAAGCAATTGCCTGTTCCCTGCTTCCTTGCATATAAAAGTTGGCAATAAGAACCTCGCTGCTGTTTCCAGGGTTACGGGTAATTTCAACATCGTAGTTGTATCCTGGCCCATATACTTCACTGTCCTCTTCACATTTCCATTTGCCAAGGAATTTTTCAACCGGATCAACAAATACATCATCATCTTTTTCACAACTAACAAATATTAGCCCCGAAAAAACACACATCAGAATAAGAAGTGTTTTGATGTTTTTTTCCATTAGTTTTATTTAATAATACGAAATTAAATATTATTAATACATCTAAAATAATTCATCGATAGTATTGTCATTAACAATGCTGGGAACAGTTACTTTAAGCAATGGTTCTTTTTTCATAGCCCTGTTAATAGCGTATATAGCTTCTTTGTTTCTGGCCCAGCTTCTTCGTGCAATACCATTGTTAACATCCCAAAAGAGCATTGATTCAAGTCTTCTGTCAGCGTCTGCTGATCCGTCAAGAAGCATTCCAAATCCTCCGTTTATAGCCTCGCCCCAGCCAACACCTCCTCCGTTATGTATTGAAACCCATGTGGCGCCTCTGAAGCTATCGCCAATAACATTATGAATAGCCATATCGGCAGTAAAGCTTGAGCCGTCATAAATGTTTGAAGTTTCCCGGAATGGTGAATCTGTTCCAGAAACGTCATGATGGTCCCTGCCCAATACAATAGGGGCAGAGACAAGCCCATCACGGATAGCGTTGTTAAAAGCCCTTGCAATCCTTATTCTGCCTTCAGCATCAGCGTATAGTATTCTGGCTTGAGAGCCAACAACAAGCTTATTCTCTTCAGCTTGGCAGATCCAGCGCAAATTATCCGAAAGTTGCATTCTGATCTCTTCAGGTGCCGTTTTGATCATATCTTCCAGAACTTCTGCGGCAATTCTATCTGTAGCTTGCAAATCTTCGGGTTTTGACGAAGTACATACCCATCTGAATGGACCAAAACCATAATCAAAGCATAAAGGACCCATTATATCCTGTACATAAGATGGATATTTGTATTTCCCGTCTTTATCGAAGACATCAGCCCCTGCACGGCCGGCCTCAAGAAGGAAGGCATTGCCATAATCCCAGAAATACATGCCGCGTTCGGTCATTGTGTTTATTGCTTTAACGTGTCTTTTCAAGGATTGATGTACGTATTTTTTAAATTTTTCAGGTTCTTTGGCCATCATTTCGTTGGCTTCATCGAATGTTAATTCTGCAGGGTAATAGCCCCCTGAGTATGGATTGTGTAACGATGTTTGATCCGATCCAAGTTCAACCTCAACACCTTCCTCAACAAATTTTTCCCATAGGTCAACTATGTTTCCCTGGTATGCAAGTGATACCGCTTCTTTGTTGTCACGTGCATGATTGATACGATTAATCAATTTTTCCAGATCTTCATACACTTCATCAACCCAACCTTGAGAATACCTGGTGTTGGTAGCTTTAGGGTTTATTTCGGCTACAACTCCAATAGCGCCGGCTATAACACTTGCTTTGGGTTGTGCGCCTGACATTCCGCCAAGACCGCTGGTAACAAAGACTTTACCTGCCAGTCCATCCTCTGCTGTGTTTAACCTGCGCCCGGCGTTAAGTACAGTAATAGTAGTACCATGAACTATACCCTGTGGCCCTATATACATAAAGGATCCGGCAGTCATCTGTCCATATTGTGTAACACCCAAAGCATTATACCTTTCCCAGTCATCCGGCTTAGAGTAATTAGGTATCATCATGCCATTGGTCACAACAGCCCTGGGGGCTTCCTTGTGCGACGGGAATAAGCCCATTGGATGACCACTGTATAATACAAGCGTTTGCTCATCGGTCATGGTGGCAAGATATTTCATTGTAAGCAGATATTGTGCCCAATTTTGAAATACAGCACCATTACCACCATAGGTAATCAACTCGTGAGGATGCTGTGCCACAGCATAATCAAGGTTGTTGCATAACATAAGCATTATGGAAGCAGCCTGTTTTGACTTGTGAGGAAAGGCATCAATACTACGTGCGGTAATATCATAACGAGGCCGGAAACGATACATGTATATGCGACCGTATTTCTGAAGCTCTTCATTGAATTCCGGGGCAAGATCCTTATGATGCTTTTCCGGAAAATAACGCAATGCATTTTTTAAGGCAAGCTTCTTTTCTTCTTTAGTGAGAATATCTTTGCGTTTTGGTGCATGGTTTACATTTGGATCATAAGGTAGCGGTTCAGGTAATTCGTCAGGTATCCCTTGAAGTATTGAATTTTGAAAGTCTGTTAATTCCATTTATTTTAATCAATTAATCTTAAGTAGTTATTATTAGTTTGTAAATGTTTGCAAAGTGATAAAAATATGAATGCAATCTACTGTGGTTATTACTTTATTTGCTTTTCATGATGATAAATATAGGACATTTTATGGGCATTCATCTACTTCTTCCACTTCAAATTTAGCAAAACTCCAATCAAACTTTTCGGATTCAATATCTTCTAAAGTCAAATCCTCTGATTGGAACCTTAAACCTGCAGGCCCGCCTCGCTTGCTTTGTCCGGGTTTGAAACATTTTTTATGTTCTTCACTTTGATAAACCAAAATTCCTGATTTGTAAAAACCAACTGATAATTCCACGTTTACAGGATGGTCATTAGTGTTTGTCAGGCGAAGATTGAGAATTGTCCTTGACTCTTTTTTGAAAATGTTTGAACGTTGCCAGCGATACATAACCTTTATGCCATCAATAGTATCGGTTTCAGTATATCTTATTTGTGCGCTGGCTGATGTAACAGAGAAAAAAGACAAAAAAAGCACTGCGGAAACAAGTAACAGCGTTTTTTTATAATATAGAGTTTTCATGGTTTTTGTTTT
>SLSZ01000024.1 GCA_007130125.1 Bacteroidales bacterium | reverse complement strand
TAAAGGTGTGGGCGAATTGATGAAAGAGTAGCTCCTGGTATAATTAGAAATTGCATAGCGCAATATATTGGCACCAATAGCATCCATCATTTCAAATATGCCTATAGGGAAGTAGTTATCTTTTATTACCTTATCTGCCCCGGAAAAGCTTATTTCATTCGCATTGCAATAATTAAACAGCCCGGCTTGTATTTCCAGAAAAAAGCGGTTTACAAAAAAACCACTCTCAGAACCCTGGATAAAATATTTCTTGTTTATAAAACTGCAAAACTTTTTGATCTTCTCGAGAGTATCGCCGGTTGTGTTTGAACATGTAATTATTTCAACCATCTTACTTGTTTGAGCAGGATAGAAAAAGTGTAAACCGGCAAACCTGTTTCTGCTGCATTCCGACAAATTAAATCTTTCGGGAAGTATAGATGATGAATTTGAAACCAAAATGGTTGAAGGGCCAATAATGCTTTCAAGATTTCGGAAAAGTTCATTTTTTAATTCAATATCTTCTGTAATTGTTTCAATTACGATATCACATCCCCTCAATTTATCCAGATTCTCAGTAAAAATGACATCTTTTTTCTTTTGGGAATACTTACTTTCAGACACCAGATCATTTTTTCTGCTTCTTTCCAGTTTGCGTTCAAACTTTTTCCTCTCACCAGGAAGGTCATCAATGTTTACCCAAACAATTTTAATATCATACTGATTCAACAAGTTAAACAGGCTTTTACCCATTTTACCTGCTCCAATTAAGCCGAGTTTTGTCATTATTTAAAAATCACTACAGTCTTTTTCAAATATTTTCTATTTGCTATTCGCTATTTTCTATTTTCTATCAAATTCCCCGCCGATTACCGAATACTGAACACCGATTACATGCTCTATGCTCTATGCCCTACGCCTCCCTTCAACCTTCTCCAACTCAGCCAAATAAAACTTCCTGTATTTCCGGTCTCTCCTTATATGCCTTGTTATTGCCTCAAACATCAACAATATTGCAGCAGCTTCATTTATTGCGAGTTTCTTTTGTTTAATAAGCTTAATCAGATTACTAAAGAATAATCTTTTTTCTTTGTCTTTTGTAAAAGTATAACTCATACCCAGGATCACCGTTGCTCTTATTTTTTGAGCAACGGTTACTGCAGGGTTATTTTTACTTTTAGCAAAATAGCCTTTTTCCAGCATCTTTATTGTACGCTTTCTTATTTGCGCAAAAGAAAACAGGTATTCAATTGTTTCATTAAACTTGTCAAAGAACTCCCTGTTATCAAAATTTTCGTACTTAATCACAGGGTATGCACCCACAAAGAACTGTTTGTTTAGGTCTTTAAGTAGCCGGTTTTCCCTTTCGAGCCTGCCATATAACTCCATTCCCGGAGATGTACCAAGTATACTAAGTGTAAATACGGGCAAAGACGATTTCTCAACAAACTGTTTAAAAACTTCAAAATCTCCAGGCGAATCCTGATCAAACCCAATAATAAAAGATGCATAAACGTGTATTCCGTGTTGATGAATTTTATCAATAATTTCATCATATTTTTCCGGATTATTTTGATATTTATGTGTCTCGGCCAGGCTGTCGGCTTTCAATGATTCAAACCCTATAATAACATATTTGCATCCGGCATCCGCCATGTCTTTAAGCAGTTCCGGGTCATCAGCAACATCCACGCTGCTTTGACACATCCATGTTACGTTTAGTGGTTTTAGTGCATTGGCAAGTTCTCGAGCATAATTTTTATTGATTGTAAAGTTCTCATCAGTGAACAAAATATTCTTCTTTGGCAACTGCTTTATTTCTTCTACCACGTCATCAATATTCCGTCTGCGCACTTTTCTCCCAAACAGTTGTGTTGTCAGACAAAACTCACATTCGAACGGGCAACCTCTTGAAGCCTGAACGTTAATTGAGAACATCTTATTGGTTTTTACAAGGTCCCATCTAGGTATAGGTGATGCAGAAAAATCTACACGTTCCTTAGTATAATAAACAGGTTTCAGGTCGTTGTTTTCAAAATCTTTCAGAACCTCTTTCCATAAACTTTCTGCTTCGCCCACTACTATAGAGTCAGCATGATCTTTTCCTTCATCCACTCTGAAACTGGGGTAAGGGCCACCCAAAACCACCTTTGCACCCCTTTCGCGATAATTGCGCGCAAGCTCATAACCCCTATCAGAGTTGGATGTGATCATAGATATACCTACAATATCCGGATCAAAATTTTTTGGTACAGAAGAGATATCTTCATCAATAATCTTGATTTTATAATTATCAGGAGTAAGCGCTGCCAATAATGGTAATGCCAGGGGAACACCACTGGTTCGCTTACCTAAAAGCCGTGCTATCTCAATTTGTGTTGAGTAATGCTTAAGGTGCTGTCGGGGTTTTAGAAGCAGCAATTTGTATTGCTTTTTATGCATTATTCTGTTTTTAAAACTTAATAATATTTACAAATATAGCCAGCCTGCATAAATTTACTGACTTCCGTGACAAAGCTCAAAATTATATCTTTTTGCTTTAACTTTTCTTCTTTTCTTATCTTATCGAGGCATAAAAAAGCCATTGGCGGGCCGATATAACCCATTGTTGACATGCTGGTATAAAGAGTGTTTGCAGGTATCCCTATTTTTTCACACTCTTCCATAACAAGTTCAGAAATATGTTTTGACGGAAAGTTGACCTGGAAAAACCTGATATTTTGCATATCAACAGGGTAGATTTCGAGCATTCGTTGAAGCCCTTTAACAAATACCGAACCATCATCTTCATGAAACAGCTCGCGCAGGTTTTCATTAAACATCTGGGCGAGGTGGTGATAGCCCTTTTCATATTCTTCTATTGGGTTAATAAAGTATGCCGGCCGCCGGTTACCCATTGCCGATGGTTTATTGCCACCGATAGACTCAATATAACAATTCTCAATGTACAATCCTGATCTTTCTACATCCTTATCAGCCTCAAGCACCAGCGCTGCTGCACCGTCGCTAAGGAAATAACGCAAGAATAACTCTTCCTTCTTTACAAGTTTCTGGTTGTAATATTCAGCCCTCAACTCCGAAGATGCAATTGAGCTGGAAATGACCAATGCCTTTTTATAGCGGCCGGTTCTGATAAATTCATAAGCTGTCAATAACGCCTTATATGCTGAGGTACAGTTGGCATGTATTGACATCTCTCCACATTTTTCTATCCCCAGTTCTTCCTGGATTTTAACACTTGCTGTCGGCATTTGATCCTGGTGTGCACTGCCATAGGCAATAAAGTCTATTTCTGAAGCTTTTAAGCCTGCATCGTCAATAGCCTTTTTTGCAGCTTTGACCGACATGGTGATATTATCTTCGGTAAACTCTC
>SLSZ01000184.1 GCA_007130125.1 Bacteroidales bacterium | reverse complement strand
TAAAATCGGGATAGCATGCAATTTTATCATTTTTTCCAAAAACGGCTTCAAGGTTTTTTAATGATTGTTTTTCCCTGGCAATAACAAGGTCAAAAAACGGAGAAACTTCTTCAATGAATTTTCGTGAAACATCTTTTTCGAAAGGTCCAAAAGCTTGCGGTAATAATATTATTTTTACCCCTCTTTGTTTTAGTTTTTTATAAAAATCAACTGATTGCTTGATTATCTCATCTGAATATGATAACTCCCATTGATCCCCAAACCTGAATCCTCCCGCATCCAAAACAAGGCCAAGGTCTTTGGGTACAACAAATCCATAAATCTTTTTTGTAATAAATTGTGGAATAAGTTTTACAGGGATTAAATTTTGTCTTTTTTGATCTCTGAGTTCATAAAGGTTCCTATGAACCGAGTTTTTGGGTTTTTGTCTTATAGCGACAAAGTCTGGTTTTTTTGCACACATTTTGCTAACAGCTTCCATAGCGGTATAAAGCATTAATTCTGCACCTTTGTTTTTAAAGCCGGCATTGTCGATAAGGATGTTCATTTTGTTAAATTTAATACTTTTTTAATTGGCTGCCATTTTCTATATAGCTTGCTTTCGATTCTGTATAAAAGCCCGGGCTTTTCTGTTTTTTTTGTGATCTTTTGCATTTTGTTTATGAAATAGTAAAGATCATTTTTTTCTTTTGCAACATGAAAATATTTATGACTTTTTACACGAATTATTTCCCTGAGCCTGTATATGCGTTTTCTTTCGTGTTTAATTTTGAAGAAATGAAAATTACGTTTTTTCGGCACCCATTTTCCTTTTCTTTTTTGTTTATAAACTCTGTATTGCAGGCCTTCTCTGCGGTTCCTTAATCCTCCTTCTTGTGATTTTACTAACTGTTGGACATCAATTGGTTCAAATTTAAGGTCACCTCTTTTTATACCTTCAATTACTAATTTGTGTATTTCTTTATTTCTAATAACTAAAACATTATTACCGGCGGGGTCATTAATGTAATCGTCGAGCCAGGCATCTCCAACAGAGAGATCTGCGGTTTCTCCGAGGACATCATCACAATAATCACAAGCTTTGTATTTAAATAGGCCATGTCCCCAATTTCCTCCGAACAAAGTTTTTGATGACTTAACGGGAGTTTTCTCATCTTTTTTATTTATAGCATAAGCTCCTTTTTCATTAGCTCTCATACCCTTTATTTTATCGCGGAACTCAATTGATTTCAGGTTATCAGGAAATACTCCCAGTTGCCATGCAAAAAGTTCAGCAAAGGCAGAAGATTTTAGATGCCCACAAACAATTCCGATTATATATTTTAATCGTTTTGAAATAACGTTATCTTGCAAACATATGTTACGTAATGCTTTGCTAAAGCAAGGGAGTGCTGTTATTGCATAATATCCTTTGTTTTCTCTTATGAAGTTTAACATATTGGCTATTGTCACTGGGTAGTATGCAGATTTTGAGCCTTTTAAAACAGCATCATCAGTTCTGAAAACTTTATAGGAGAATAATTCATTGTTGCCACCCCCTTCAGTAACTTGAATGATATAATCTACCTTACGTTCTTTTATTAATTTATAAAGAATCCATTTGCCAAATCCACCGGAACTGCCTGTTTTCCGGAATGGTTTTTCTTTCACATACCCGGCAAAACATTCAATATATTTACCAATATTTTCGTTTTTTAGCAAGTCCTTTTCAAAGTATATTTCAGACAATTGATCTTCATCAATAGTGTTATCAGAAAAGGGGCAATATTTATCGGCTATTTCAACGTTTTCAGGTTCGATGTTATTATTATATTGTGCTTTGTACATTCCAAGTTTATCAAAACCTATAGTAAAGTTTCTGTCAGCATAAGCGCATGCTCCACAGCCAATACAATAATCATATTTTATAACATTAAAAATTGAATAGCTCATTTCTTCATAATTAAATTGCCACTGTTATGCAAATTAAATAACCAATTACACAAGACGCAATTCATCCTTTTTTATAAAAAACACTTTTAAATAATTCTATAAGCTGAAAAAAAGCTTTTAATTTCAGAAGATAGCAACCTGAAATATAAACTAAGAAACCAAAAAGTATTTGTATTAACAATAAATAAGTAATAGGCAAAATTGTTAAATGAGATATAGCCCATACAAACATTGCCATCATTCCACTTAGTGCCAAATATGGGCTTATATCTATTAATTGTTTTTTTATTGAGTAATTTACCATGCGTAAAGAAAAGTATGAGCTAAGTATATATGAGGTAAATGATAAAAATACTTTTGCAACTACAAGGCCCATTACTCCCCATGGGATACCTGCCAAAATAGCAGGAATAAATAAAAGTTTTTTTATGAATTCTATTTTTAGATAAACCTGAGATTTGCCTTTTATATTTACCAGGTTTATATTTATGGAACTTAACGGATATATAATCCCTGTAATGCAAAGCAATTGCAAATAAGGTACAGTTGGCAACCATTTATCTGTAATCATAAAGACTATTAAAGGTTCAGCTACTACTATCAGGCCAACCAATACAGGGGTGGTAACCAGTGCTACCATATTAATCATTTGGCGGAAAGCGTTTACCAGCCGCTCATTATCATCCTGAAAGGGTACAAGGGAAGGAAATGACACATTTCGCACTATGGTAGTAATATTTTTTGAGATCATTTGCTGATATGAATCTGCCCTGGTATAATAAGCCAACATGGCTGGGGCAAAGAATTTACCGATAATAATAGGGTATAAGTTTTGAAAAACTGATGTTATTATGCTGCTTGCAAGTAAATTACGGCTGAAAGAAAATAATTCATTAAAAGATTCTCTGCTGAATATCCATGCAGGCAACCATCTGTTATAAGAAACAATTATTATACTGCTTAACAGGCTGCTGCTTAATTGTTGTGCCACCAGCGCCCATACTCCATAACCTGTATATGCCATGCTTATACCTATAACACCTGAAATAAACGTGGCTATAAGCGAAATGATGTTTAATGCTTTAAAATCTAGTTTTTTGGTAAGCTGTACATTTTGTATGCCTGTAAGCCCCCTTATAATAAGTGCAAGCGATAAATAGCGGATAACAGGCACAAGCCCTTCAGTATTATAGAAAGATTCAATGGCTGGAGCGGTAAAATATATTAACAGGTAAATTGAAAATGCTGTAATTATATTAAACCAGAAAACAGTATAATAATCATTATCAGTAGGTTTTTTTTTGCGTATAAGAGCCATGCCAAACCCACCATCAATCAGCGAACCGGTAATGGCAATAACAACCATAGCCATGGCTATTGAACCATAGGATTCCGGGGCAATGATCCTTGCCAGCACTACACCCATTATAAAG
>SLSZ01000255.1 GCA_007130125.1 Bacteroidales bacterium | reverse complement strand
TGTCGGTAAACCATTTGAGCAACCTGAGGCCACACCCGGCATACGTTTTTGTAAATTACTCGCATCCACCACTGCTTAAGCGCCTGGAAGCGCTTAAAAGTTATGAATAAAATATTTTCTCAACGATTTATTCCGCTGCCAAAATAGCATATTGTATATTATGCTATTTTGGTAGCATAATATACAATATGCTATTAAGGGGGTATTTTTTTGCTTATATTAAAATAATAGCATATATTTGTAAAAAAACAAAAATGGTAGCTGTAATAACTGGTGATATTGTTAAATCAAGAAAGGTACCATCAACCTATTGGATGGATACACTAAAATATACTCTAAAAGAAATAGGAGGGTCAAGCAAGTATTGGGAAATTTACAGGGGAGATAGTTTTCAGGTAGAAGTAAAAAAAGAGCTTGGTTTTGAATCTGCAATTAAACTTAAATCAAACATCAAAAAAATCAACCGGTTAGATGTAAGAACTGCCATAGGTATTGGAATAAAAACATTCGAGGGTGAGAAGGTATCGGAGTCAAATGGCAGTGCCTTCCAATATTCAGGGGAGTGTTATGAAAACTTAAAAAAGCAAACACTTGCAATTAAAACTGATAGCGAAGAGATAGACGAGGCCTTAAACCTAATGTTTGAACTTTCTTCATATATTTTTCGGAATTGGACAGTGACTGTATCCAATATAATCACAGAAGCATTGAAACACCCAAAAGCAACGCAAGAAGAGCTTGCTGCCAATTTGAAAATAAAACAGAGCAATGTCAGCAGGGGCCTAAAAAGAGGAGGGTATGATGAAATAATAAAACTGAATAACTATTACAAAAAAATAGTAAGTTCATTATGATTGAGTTATTTTTAAAAATACTATTAGCCCATTTGATCGGCGATTTCATTTTACAACCAAACAGCTGGGTAAATGATAAAAATCATAAAAAGATTAAATCTCAAAAACTTTACCTTCATACGGGAATACATGCAATTTTATTATCTCTTATACTAGCGTTTGATTTCCAATATTGGATTGGTTTTATTGTTATAATAACTACACATTTCTTGTTTGATTTAATAAAAACCAATTTAGAAAAGACCAGGCATTTATTTTTTGTTGACCAATTAGCCCATATTTTAATTATTGCAATTGCAGCATACATTTATTATCCTTACGAACTGTCATTCTCCGAATTATTATCATTTAACAACCTGCTACTTATAATTTGTCTTATAATCATAATTTTTGTTGCGCCTGTTGTTATACATGAATCCATATCAAAATGGAATCCGGAAACAAAAGAAGGAAATGAAAAATCAATTGCAAAAGCAGGAAGATATATAGGCATTTTAGAACGCTTATTTGTTTTCGTGTTTATAATTGCAGGACACTGGGAAGCTATAGGCTTTTTAATAGCAGCCAAGTCAGTGTTCAGATTTGGTGACCTGAAGGAATCTAAGGGCCGCAAATTAACTGAATACATTTTAATAGGCACGTTGCTAAGTTTTGGTATAGCAATATTGATTGGAATGGTTTATCTTAAACTATCAAATAATTAATGACGAAAACAACGACACCCCTTGCTGAGCTACTTCGTCCAAAGACTCTTGATGAATACCTTGGACAAGCTCATCTTATCGGTGAAAACAGCATTTTGCGCAAAAACCTTGATGCCGGGCATATATTGTCTATGATATTCTGGGGGCCGCCCGGAGTAGGTAAAACCACGCTGGCCTACCTCATAGCAGATAAGCTAAATATGGAGTTTTTCACGTTGAGTGCTATAAGCTCCGGCGTAAAAGATGTTCGCAACATAATTGACAAAGCCGGGGCCATGCAAGGCAATGCATTGTTGTTTATTGACGAAATACACCGTTTCAGCAAATCACAGCAAGACTCGTTGCTTGGGGCTGTGGAAAAAGGCATTGTCACATTAATAGGAGCCACTACCGAAAACCCATCGTTTGAAGTTATTTCACCTTTGTTATCCAGGTGCCAGGTATATATTCTAAAAGAGCTTGACAAAGAGGATCTGCTCTTGCTTCTGGAACGTGCCCGCAAATATATGGAACAAAAAACGGGTAAAACAATTATTGTCAAGGAAGACGAAGCATTTCTGCGCATCTCCGGTGGTGATGCACGCAAACTGTTAAACGCTCTTGAATTGGTCGTACACTCACATAAAAGCGATAAGCTTGAGATCACCAACACCATGGTTGTAGAAACGGTACAAGAAAATATGGCTCTTTATGATAAGAGTGGCGAGATGCACTATGACATCATCTCTGCCTTTATAAAGTCGGTAAGAGGCAGCGACCCCAACGCAGCGGTATACTGGCTGGCAAGAATGATCGAAGGAGGTGAAGACCCGAAGTTTATTGCACGCCGACTGATTATACTGGCTTCTGAAGATATCGGCAATGCAAATCCCAATGCCCTGCTGCTTGCAAACAGCTGCTTTGAAGCCGTAAACAAAATCGGGTGGCCTGAAAGCAGGATAATCCTGGCACAAACAACCACATACCTTGCAGCAAGCCCAAAAAGCAACGCCGCATATATGGCTATTAACAAAGCACAAAAACTCGTTAAAGAAACTGGTGATCTCAGCGTGCCATTGCACATACGAAATGCACCAACAAAGCTGATGAAAGATATAGGCTACGCAAAAGACTATAAATATGCTCACGACTTTCCCGGCAACTTCGTTTACCAGGAGTTCATGCCTGAAAAGCTAACCAAAGCCAAATTATACGATCCGGGGGATAACCCGAGAGAAAAAGAAATGCGCGAAAAGCTTAGAAGGCTATGGGGAAAGAAGTATGATTATTAGAGGTGAGTCGGCAACCCCGAAGTGTCGGGATGCCGCTTTCACTACATTGGTAATCAGCAACATTAAGTAGAGACAAGGCATGCCTTGTCTCTACAAGCTGACCGTTAACAGTTGACAAAAAAAAATTAATACCGATGTCAAAAAAAGAAGAATTTTTCAGGTATCTGGCTCAAACATCACCTATTCCTTTATCAATTGAAGTTGACAAAGCTGAAGGGTTATGGTTGTTTGACAAAGACGGCAAAAAATACCTTGACCTTATCTCGGGTATTTCTGTTAGTAATATCGGGCATCGGCACCCGGAGGTTCTCAAAGCCATTCACGATCAACTGGACAGATATATGCATGCTATGGTTTATGGTGAGTTTGTGCTGAGTCCACAGGTTGAACTGGCTCAATTGATTTGCTCAACGCTTCCTGCCCCACTCGATAATGTCTTCTTTGTTAACTCGGGCAGTGAAGCCATTGAGGGTGCAATGAAGCTGGCCAAGAGGGTGACCGGCAGAACAAAGATCGTAAGCTTCAAAAACGGATATCACGGCAGCACTCACGGTGCC
>SLSZ01000250.1 GCA_007130125.1 Bacteroidales bacterium | reverse complement strand
CGGGGAAAAGTGTCCCTTCTGCATAACCTGAACCGCGAAGGAAATACGGTGTGGCAGAAAGGTCAACTACTTTACTTATTCCCAGTTGCCGTTTTACGGTTTCCAAACCGGATATCCACAGCCGGGCTGCTTCATTGTTTTTTTCGGCTTCTTTTTTTTCATCACCCTTCAGAACACTTTCGTCATCCTCGGCAGGTTTTTCACGGTAGCAATGGTGGGCCTCATCATTTAAAACCATTATCTTTTTCATGCCCATTAGGTTATCCATAACCCGCCGCAGCATCTGACCTTCTGTTTCTACGGTTTTGATGTCTTCTCCGCGACCTTTTAACAAGGAACGGCTGCCTTTTGAAAGCTCCAACGTTTCACGCAGTTTAAAAGCATGATAATTAGTAATAACTATTTTAGCCCGCTGGAGATCATCAAGCATATCATTTGGCACCAGCTCACGGCTTTGGTAATAGCTATCGGGATCATTGGGTTGAAGCACGCGTAACCTGTCTTTAATTGTTATCCCTGGAGTTACTACTAAAAAACCTCTGGTGAAGTTCTTACTGGTTGGCCTGCGAACAGCATTAATTGTCTGCCAGGCAATAATCATAGCCATGACAGTAGTTTTCCCGGCACCAGTTGCCAGTTTGAGGGCGATACGGGCTAATTCCGGATTTGCATCAACATTGGCTTTATCCAGATGCTCTAATATTTCTTTAATCGCTTTTCCAGACTTAGGCGCTACTTCAGTCAACCATATCAGCGTTTCTACGGCTTCAATCTGGCAGAAGAACGGGCGGAAACTGCTAAAATAATGGCTTCGCCAATGTTGTAATAACCGGGCTGTTTCCGGTGTGACCTGCCAATCATTTGGATTAGACCTGGCACGCCATTGTTCGACATGCTTTCTGATTGTATTAATCAGTGAAGTGGGATCATATTTTTGATCTTCTGTTGTTAACCCTTTTCCTTCATCAAAGGCAAAGCTTTCCTGCTCACCGACACCTTTACGTTTTTTGGGTTTCGGGATAGGGGTGATAAAATCAGCCCGACGGCGTGCATCTTTAACTTGCTGAGTAGGTTGGCCATCATCATCAAGCTCCCAATGGCGCATTGGGTACTCATAGGGCGAATTTAAAATAGGTTGGTCAAAAAAGGGGTTGGACATGCTTTTCTCCTTTTATAATGATATGCTCATCAAAACTGACGTAATCTGCAAACATCTTACAAGCATTAATATCTACAAAAGATGTTTCTGTTTTTAGTTTATGATGATTTTTCTCTTAATGCATTTAACTCATCACTGTTAAATGCATACATATCCAATAGCTGTTCTACCATTGCATTATTGCGGGCGGCAATGCTTTCCTCAGTCCATTCATCTATTCCAGCAAGACTTGTCCGTTGGTTACCTATTTTAAAGGGGAATTTGTTTAATGATAGACCGTTTTTATAGCCTATATGAATCTTGTGGCCCAGGAAAAGCTTATCCTTATGCAAACTCTGCTTTTCATCAAAACTTGCATTGCTCAGTTGTGAATTATACCCGCTTAATGTTAAATTGCCGAGACAGTGAACCCACTTTTGGCGGATTTCCTTTGCTTTATCTTTATCACCGTCTGCAATCATATCAACCCAGCTTTTTGGTATTTTCTCACCCTGCGGCAATACATGCTCGACTGTCCATACCAACAAACCTTTGTTGTTTCTGGCCCAAAGATCAGGCATATATTCTCTGGTATGGAAAACCTCATCCAGCTTTGTTAACAGATAGCGTGCCATGCCTGTATTGTAATAGAAGAGATTGTCTTCTAACCGTTTCTTGAAATCAAAAATGCCTGATGGTTTTTCTTTACTGTCCATATACTTGTCGATAATAAACTGGCTAGTCAATGTGTTGCCATTGTCATAGTGCTTCTGGCATTTATCTATTACATCCATATTGATGGCATCAAGATCGCGGGTGTTGGGGTAGTCTGTTGTGTTCCTGCGGATATAGTATTTAATGAAAAACTGCAAGACATCATCAATAACTTCTTCTCTGTTATCCATTGCTTCTGATGGCAAGCTGAAAAGATATAACAAAAACAAGTACGATGGAGCGGAACCAATTCTTCTTAAGTCAAGCAGGTATTTTTTCCTTTCCTCAGACAAACCATTTGAATCCGGTTCTATAAATAAATTATAGGTTTCTGCTTTTTCTAGCAATATGTCCATTGTTTTTTTTGCATTTTGCTTAATAAAGTACTCATATATTGTCATCAAGTTGCTTCTTGTTGCTTTTGTATACTTTTCAAATTTAATATCAGGATATATTTTAAAGGCATTGTAATATTGTCTCAGAAACCTTTCCTGATCATTATAATCAGGTAAAAAGCGGAGAAGCTTCTGCCATTCATCATAGGCCATATCAATATCCATATCATCTAATTTTTCCAGATTGGCCAGCATCTTATTTTTAATGATATCCATTGGTGAAAGCGGTAACCCTCTGTTATTTAAGGACTCAAACAGCACAAAGGCATCAGAAGATGATGTAACTGAAATATGTATGAACTTCAAACTGTTAATTTTGTGGTGAAGGTCAATTAATTGATCATAACTTTCCGGGATGTTCTTACAAAAGAAATCATAAGCCTTATATAGCCTTCTAACAGCACAATAGTTCGATTTATACTCACCTTTTATAAGCTCTAACTCATTTAATATGTGCTTGTAATCGTTTAAATTGCTATTTTGAGTGGAAGGTTGAACTCTCAAAAATGCATAATTTAATTTGTCTTTACTGTCCTGAAAATAACCTTTTTCTGTCACATTAAGTGATGATTTCCTGTGAATCAATTGTATTCTTATGTTACTTAAAGTTGTTTTATAACTATCTTCTTCATCCTCATCTTCAGCCATACTTTCCCTTAAATCGAGTAGTTTTTTATAGATTGCCATCAGTACAATTGAAAGCGTTGTTAATCTCTGCTGACCATCAACAACTTCGTAAATCCTTGATTCTCCTGGACCTAATTCAGCATTATCATCTATACAAATAATGCTTCCCATAAAGTAGCCAATATCATTCTCTTCAATATCATTCAGCAGCTGTTCCCATTCATTTCGTCCCCATGTGTATTCTCTTTGGTATTTTGGAACATGATAATGCTCCAAGTTGCCCTGTACTTGTAAGATACTAGCTAATGTCGGATCAGTTGCATTCACTTCAAGACACCCCTTTAATAATGTTACTGATAACGTTTATGAAATTTATGAAACATACCTCGCCGGCCCCCGAAATACTTCCCGTACATGCCAGTCGACAAAGTCATCCTGGGGGTAGTAATCCGGCCGCTGCGGCTTTCTTATCTCTTGCCCATGAAAACGCTTAAGCCACTCATCCATGCCGTGGGTTCCATGGGCATTTTCTGCCACCTG
>SLSZ01000153.1 GCA_007130125.1 Bacteroidales bacterium | reverse complement strand
AAATCTTTAAATGCAACTGACATATTATGCTCATTAAAAGCTGAAATGCTATGTGCGGGCTGCTCCAAAGCAATCTTTAACAACTCATGCCCATCGGTATTAATTACCTGTAGAAAATTGTCAACAATAAGGTATATTTGACTGTTATGGTAGGTAAAACCATGAACATTGTCATTATCAAGGCTTATTCGCTTAACCTCAATGTGAGAGATAAGGCTTTCATCAACCTTTTTACTTTCCTCAATATCATATTTAAAGGGAGAATCAGGTCTTTTGCCGGGAAGTGTTGAAGTGAAGTCATAAACAACCACAGCTATAATTGCGGCTAATAATACCAGAAGCAATATTTTGATTTTTTTGTTCACCTGTTTTAATTTTATGTCTAAGTTACCCGTTTTTTATAAGCCAAAAATCCAAATCCCAAGAGTCGGTAGGCAGTCTTCAGTCGGCAGTCTTCAGTCG
The DNA here is from genome assembly GCA_007130125.1 of Bacteroidales bacterium. Classification (GTDB taxonomy): domain Bacteria; phylum Bacteroidota; class Bacteroidia; order Bacteroidales; family UBA7960; genus PUKZ01. The sequence continues at coordinate 2,955 of SLSZ01000153.1, read as the reverse complement.
GCAGTCTTCAGTCGGCAGTCTTCAGTCGGCAGTCCACAAAACATAGTTGACAGTTGACAGTAAGCAGTTGACAAAGCGCATTGAATACCGATTACTGATTACTGATTACCGATTGCTCTATGCCCTATGCTTTCTCAATACCGATTACCGATTACCCTTCACTCCTCACATCAATACAAATCATCCTGCTATCATCTCTCAGCACCATATATCCATCAGCAATTGCTAATGGGGCCCATGCATCAAAACCGTCGAACAGCTTTACCCTGTCTAGTTCGATATACTCACGATTGCTCTTTTTAATAATTATAAGGGTTGCATCATCATTAAGCAGATAAAATTTATCATCAGCAAGTATATATGGCCCCAGTCCAAACCGTGCTGTCTGGCCACTGCTCCATATAATGTTTTCGGGATCAGCGGGATCAACACAAACAAACTGATTTCTCATAGTACGAGCATCATTTGGTAAAATTCCAAACAAGTAGCCTTCATTGTATATCGGAGTTTGCTGTTCGCTGGAAAGTCCCTGACCCGACCTGAAACTATTTAACACTTCAACACTGTATTCACTATCATCTTCACTTAGTTGCATCAACATACTTCCTGCACCATATCCGGCAGTAAGAAATATTTTACCATCAGGCATGCAAACCGGTGATGGCGCAACTACTGGATGATTCCATTCTGAGTTTTTCCATAAAACAGAACCTGCATCAGAGCCATTGGCAGCAATGCCAACTACACCGCCGATGGCACTATAAACATACATCTTTCTACCACCAAACTCAAATGGCATAACAGATGAATGCGACATCTGCCAGCCATCCGGATTAGGAACTTCCCATACTATCTCTCCAGTCCGGCAATCCACAGCGATCATCAAAGACCTTCCCCCTGTCGCTATTATTGCAAGGCCATCATCAATAAGTGGACATTGGCCTGTGTACCATAGCGGAATCTCGCTGTCAAACTTCTTTTCAATGTCAATACCCCAAAGAAAATCGCCTGTTTCTCTTTCAACACACATCACATGGCCACGAGGGCCTAGCGTAAGAATGTATTTTTCAGTAACAGCAGGCACAGTTCTTGACATGCCATGATTTCTCCTGACATGGATATTGTACCATCTTCTCCAAAGCTCCTCACCTGTTTTTAAACAAAAGCTTCGTAACATGTCAGCTCTCAGCTCCTCATCATAGTCGAGCAGATAAACAACACCATCATAGATGGCTGCCCCGGCATGGCCTTCACCCAGATCAACAGACCAAAGAATTTCGGGAGTTTGATTATTGAAATTATCAGTTAAGGTGATGTCTGAGTTGTAAATATTATCATAATTGCTTCCTCTGAATCGCGGCCAGTTTTCACTAAAGCCATTGCCGGCAAATGCAAACCTTTCAAAATGCTCCCCAATAATGATGTTTTCTTCAATTTCATCGGGAGAAACGTAACCGTCGCGGCCGGGTTCCGAAACAACAAAATGTTTGGCAGGATTATAAAAGACCCATAATATAATGACAGCAACTCCGGCAACAATCAAAAGTGCAGGGATCATCTTAAGGAGTTGGTCAAAATATTTTTTCATTAGCAGCTCACATTAACTCCTTCTGATATCAAATGCCATTAAAGCATTTCCACGCCTGACATAAAGTATTCCATCGTTAATAACCAGGTGAGCCCAATGTTGGTCTGAGCCAAGAGTTATATTTGTTTGGCTTATTATCCTGAATCTTCCAGGTAAAGGCTCAAGCAGTGCAAGTTCACCTCTCTCGGTATATGTATAAAGCAATCCTTCAGCAGAGATGACATTACCTTTATCAATATCTCTTGTTTCGTAGGTAATTTCGCCGGTTTCCCAGTCGAGGCAAAACCACCTTCTGTTTCTGTCGCCTGAGCCGTAGATGTATCCGTCTTTAATTATAACGCTCCCCATTTTGGGATCGAGGGTTGAGTTTTCCCAGACTTTTGTCACGCTTTCCCCATCAGAGCTAAGCTTAAGCAAAAAACCGCCATATCCGTACCCGCTAACACAATACAGATGATTATCATGGTATATTGGAGTATTGGGATGAATGTTTCTGAAGTTTGAATGCGGGTATGACCAAAGCATCCTGCCGGTCCTTGCATCCAAAGCTATTACATTGCTTTGCATATGTGTAACAAGCATTTTTCGTCCGTTATGGTTAATCAGCAAAGGTGAGCAGTATGCGGAAAGGCCGCCCTCTCCCTCACTTGACCAGATCAACCGGCCTGTGTGACGATTAAGCGCAACGATGTTATGTTTTTTACCGCCGGGGCTGCAAAATAGCATATCACCATCTATTATCAGGTTTTCTGTAAAGCCCCAGCGAATATTCCTGCTGTCAAAATCGGAAAATAAATCCCTTTTCCATTTAATATTGCCGTTATTAAGATCCATACAGATCAGCTCTCCCTCTCCGGAAGCAACATACAATAAATCTTCAACTATAGTTGGTGTACTTCTTGTACCCGGGTACCTTCCGGAATCTTCTATACCATAAGGGTATTTATCTATCAATTCACCATCGAGTGTCATAATATAAACATGGCCTATATCACCTTCCATACCGGTAATATATAGCTTACCGTTTCTTATTACAGGTGAAGTAAAGCCTTTTCCAAGCTTTTCAAATGCCCATTTCATCTCCGGGCCATTCTCAGGCCATTCTTTAAGCAGGTTTGTTTCAGGATAATAGCCGTCCCGGTCGGGTCCGCGCCAATCATTGAAAACCTGGGATTCCCCGGTACAGCTTAAAAAAATAACTGTTAAAAGTGTTAATGAAAGTTTTTTCATAGAGTTTTTTTTGGTGACGGGTAACGAGTAACGAACAATTTAAGTAATTAAATGCATGTACTACAAAACTAATTACTTCACAGCTATTATCAATTTTTTTAACTTTTTCTAACAAGAAACTTTTTTTCTTTTTTTTT
>SLSZ01000115.1 GCA_007130125.1 Bacteroidales bacterium | reverse complement strand
GCGGTCTATGGCCGCACCAAGTAACTTATCCCGGCTTTTCAAGTGCGCTATTTCATTTGCTCCGTACTCAAAAACCTGCACTAGATCAACCCTCATCTTTTTTCCCATGATAGCATAGAAGTAAAAAGAGAGAAACACAGGATGAAGTGAATGTCAGGGGAATGTCAGGGGGACGGGGTTGTTGACAACCTTTCAAGAGCTATCTGCTTTCTGCATCAATATGCCAATCTTTATAAATATAAATTTTCAGAGGCTTAGGAATGATAGGAGTTATATTCTTGCGACCCCGCAGTAGGCTCCAGCCACAACCGTTGAGCTTCTGTTGCTGCGTCACGATCCCGGGATAAAAACAATCCTGGAACTCGGTTGTGGCGCTGGCCATAACGCTTTTTACCTGAAAAACAGATTCAGCGTGACATTAACGGATCTTTCTCCGGAGATGCTCTCCCTCAAAAAAACTTGACAGCTATATGAATGTATGATTATTATATTCATATGCTCACAAAAGGAGGATGGCAATGCCCCGACCTTTTAATAAAGAAGAAAAAAAAGAGATCCGTACAAAACTGCTAATAGAAGGCAAAGATCTTTTTATCCGCTTTGGGCTGAAAAAAACCGGAATTGCTGAACTGACAAAAACAGCCGGAATATCGCAGGGTGCATTCTATCTTTTTTTTAATTCAAAGGAGGAACTTTATTTTGCCATTTTGGAACAGGAAGAGCAAGTGATTCGTGATAGATTCCTCAAATGGCTTAGCAAAGCAGAGCCTTTGAACCGCAGCAAATTCAGGGAGTTTTTGCGTCTGGCGGTAAAGGTTTTCGAGGAAAACCCACTGCTACGCAGACTTTGGCTTGAAAGAGAGATCGATGACCTTTTAAGCAAGCTTCCATCATCGCTCATGGAGCAGCATACCGCAAGGGATACTGAAGTATTAGGACCTCTAATCAAGCACTGGCAAGATGCTGGTTACATAATTAAAGGCTCTCCGGAGGTTATTGCCGGGGTAATACGCGCCCTGTTTTTGTTGCCTCTACATTACCAGGAAATCGGCGAAGATCTGTTTCCTGAAGTTTTAGAAAGGTATATTGATTTCATTTCAAATGGATTGATTATAGGAGATTCTAATGAGCGTTAAAGATTAGTTCAAGGTTATTAAAGGTAATGGGCTTAGAAGGGAAAAAATATGATAAAAGTAAATGGTTTGGAATTTGTTTACCGCAAATCACCAGGGAAAGCAATAAAAGGCATTACCTTTGACATTGGCGATGGTGAAATATTTGGCTTACTTGGCCCTAGTGGTGCAGGAAAGACTACCACCCAGCGGATCATCATTGGCTTGCTCCGGGGCTATCAGGGCAGTGTTCATGTTATGGGTAAAGAGAGACGAAAATGGGGTAAAGATATATTTGAAAAGATCGGCGTGGCTTTTGATTTTCCAAACCTTTATGAAAAGCTGACTGCCTATGAAAACCTGGATCTGCTCGGTTCATACTACAAAAATAATAATCTGAATAAAGATGAATTACTTGATAGTGTTGGATTGCTGGCTGATCGTGATAAGCGGGTCGAAAAGTTTTCCAAAGGGATGAAAATGCGGTTGAACTTTATCCGCTCAGTTATGCATGACCCGGAGATCCTATTCTTTGATGAGCCTACCTCAGGCCTTGATCCGGTTAATGCTAAAATAATTCGTAACATGATTCTTGATTTTAAAAAAAAGGGCAAAACGGTTTTTCTTACGACCCACAACATGAACGAAGCCGACTACCTTTGTGACCGGGTTGCTTTTATTGTCGAGGGCACAGTTCCAGTTATTGATAACCCAGGAGAACTGAAAATAAAATATGGACAAAAATCGGTTAAAGTCTCATTTAACGGTGATGGAAAACTACAAGAAGAATTTTTTCCACTAACCGGAATTGGCCGTAACAGCAGATTTCTGGAGATTCTTAACCAGGATTTCGTCAGAACTATACATACTCAGGAAGCGACCCTGGAGGACATCTTTATTAAGTTGACAGGGAGGGAGCTTTTGTGAGGATCGTAAATGCCTTGAAGGCAGATGTGTGTTTTCAGTTCAAACAGGGTTTCTACTTGGTCTATATCCTCCTAACGCTCATCTATATGGTTATTCTTGGTGTATTGCCAGTGGAATGGAAAAGCACGATTATTCCCCTGGTGCTCTTTTCCGACCCCTCTATGGTCGGGTTCTTCTTTATCGGGGCCCTGGTGATGCTGGAGAAGGTGCAGGGTGTGCTTCAGTACGTGGTTGTAACCCCTCTGCGGTCGCTTGAATACCTGTTGGCCAAGGTTTTTTCATTGACTATTTTGGCCATAGCGGCAACTATCATGATCACCCTGGCCACCTACGGTTATGACCTTAACTGGTTTTTGCTGATTATCGCAGTTATCCTGACTTCTAGCTTCTTTGTTTTCTACGGGTTTATAGTTGCCGTTCGCTGCACAACCCTTAACCAGTATTTTATCAGAATGATTCCCTACCTTCTGCTCATCGTATTACCCTGCTTCAGCTTGATTGGATTCCCATATGCCTGGCTGTTTGATATTTTCCCCAGCGTAGCTGGTTTGAAGCTGGTTTATGGAGCGTTCAAGGGCATTGATTTTCTCAGTGCAGCAGCATATTCAGTTTACCTGCTGGCGGCCAACCTGGCCATTGCCCGCTATGTGGAAAAAATATTTGACCGCATGGCGACGGAAGGAGCCTAGGCAAATGATCAACCAGGCAGCCATCAAATCTGATTTTAAGCTGATTTTCAGGGAGCCTATCCTGATCCTTTTTATGATCCTGCCCCTGTTTATCATGCTGATCACCAGGTTGTTTATCAGCTACGGGGTGCCACTTATAATTGAATATCTCAACTTTGACCTTTCTCCCTATTTCGGCTATATCCTGATCATGGCAATGCTGATGGCACCTTATATGCTTGGTACAGTTTGTGGATTTCTGATGATCGATGACCGCGATGCACGTATGTTTGAGCTGCTATCGATTACTCCTCTCGGTTATCTCGGCTATATTTTGATGCGGTCGCTCATACCATTTAGCGCTGCTTTTATTTATACCTATGTGGGTTACTATTTTATTAACATCTTCTCCCTGGATTTTGTCCTTCTTACTTTAATAGCCCTGCTCAATGCCATATCCGGAGTAACCTTAGGTCTGCTGCTCTTTAACTATGCTGGCGATAAAGTTAAAGCGGTTACCTTTTCCAAGGGGTTGAGCCTGCTGAATGTTCTTGCCCTGGCTGACCTTTTCAGTTTACCCTGGTTGAGCCTTCTTGCCGCCTTCACTCCCTTTTACTGGGTTATACATTTAGCAACTGTTACAGTAACTCCTTTCACAGTTGTCATGGCTATTCTGGTTCATCTCTTCTGGTTGTTTTTCATGGTTTACCT
>SLSZ01000242.1 GCA_007130125.1 Bacteroidales bacterium | reverse complement strand
AAGGCGGAAAAAAAGATTTCAGCCGGATAATTGAACACGCAAAAAAATGTAAGCCACCTGTTCAAATCGAAGAAGGAGAATTAGTAGGTGGTTTTGCTCACAACCAGGTAATACAGCTTGCCGACAAAGTAGTTGATGCTGTAAAATCAGGTGCTATCCGCAAATTCTTTGTAATGGCCGGTTGTGACGGCAGAATGAAAGACAGGGATTACTATACACAGTTTGCCGAACAATTGCCGAAAGACACTGTAATACTTACAGCAGGCTGTGCGAAGTATCGTTATAACAAATTGCCTCTGGGAGATATTGACGGAATACCAAGAGTACTCGATGCAGGGCAATGCAATGACTCATACTCTCTTGCAGTTATCGCACTGAAGCTGAAAGAAGTATTTGAGCTTAACGATATTAACGAACTGCCAATTGCTTACAATATAGCATGGTACGAGCAAAAAGCAGTAATTGTGCTGCTTGCACTGCTCGCTCTGGGCGTGAAAAACATTCACCTGGGGCCAACACTTCCTGCATTCCTTTCGCCAAATGTGGCTAAAGTGCTGGTGGATAAGTTTGGTATTGCGCCGATAGGTACGGTGGATGAAGATTTGAAGTTGTTTTTGAATTAAAATATATAAGAACACAGATGACGCGGATAAGGCGGATTATCGCAGATTAAATCCGCGATAATCAGTATAATCCGCGTCATCTGTGTTCCATTAAAAATTACAGACATGGAAAGAGACGACATATTATGCACATGCATGGACATCACCAAGGGTGAAGTCGAAGATGCAATCAAAGAAAAAAAGCTAACAACCGTTGAGCAGGTCCAGGATGAAACTGAAGCAGGCACCGTCTGCGGCAGTTGTGTTGATGACATATATCTTCTACTGGAAGAAATAAACGGAGAATAATAATATAAAAAAGTGAAATAGAACACTGATGACACGGATTAAGCGAATTTTCACTGATTACTAATCCGCGATAATCCGCCTAATCAGCGTTATCCGCGTTCTATTAAAAATTAAAAACAGATAACATGAGCACATTTAATCACAGTACGAAAATAAATTTCAAAAAAGATGTTGATTACGCTGATAATGGCGTTGTAAGCAAACGAGTATTGGAAAAATCTACAGGAAACATTACTCTTTTTGCTTTTGATAAAGGCCAAAAACTTAGTGAGCACTCCGCCCCTTTCGATGCAATGGTACAGGTTATAGAAGGTAAAGTAGAAATAACTATTGATAAAAAGCCTTACCTGCTTCAGGAAGGCGAAACCATAATAATGCCGGCAGATATTCCACACGCCGTAACCGCTGTTGAAAAGTTTAAGATGTTGCTTACGATGATAAAGAGTTGATAGTCGTCCGGGCAAATTTTCGAATAAAATCTTTATTTTAGCAACTCGAATAGTTTAAAATTAATAATACTTTCCTGGCATGAATAAGGAATTAATAAATAAGAAGCCTGATAAAATATCTAAGAACTTTTGGAGCTTTCCCTGGTTATACAGGGAAAGCTTTTTATTTGCATTAATCTTGTTATTTACCGGAATTTTGCTTGAGGTGATTACCCCTACCCGGGGTATTAGCGTACCTGCTTTTCCACATAACATGTTTGCACTGATGATATTTGTCATTACACTTGCTTTCCTGCATTTCTTTTACCGGAAAAGCCTTATTGTTAAGTGGCTGACAAGCGTGCCGGCAGCTATAAGTTCTATTTGTTTACTTGCTGTTGTTATACTTTTGCTTGGCCTTCTGAAACAAGAAAACCAGCCCGAATCTGTTTTGACGGCAATAGGATTTACTCATGTTAAAAACAGCTGGATCTTAATTTTGGCCCAGATATATTTGCTAACTGTTTTAGGGCTTGTCGTTTTTAAACGCATAGCAAAGCTAAGAAAGCAAAATATTGGATTTTTGTTAAATCATGCAGGTTTATGGATAGTAATTGCCGCGGCAAGTTTGGGTACCGGTGATCTGCAAAGATTAAAAATGGAACTGCATAAAGGTGAAACAATCTGGTATGCATATGATGACCAAAACCGTGTATATGAATTACCATTTGCAGTTGAACTTAAAAATTTCCATATTGATGAATACCCGCCTAAAATGGCGATTGTAGACAGCAAAACCGGTAAGCTCATTGAAAACCTCAACAGCTCTTTACCGGAAATACATAGTGAAAAAGAAGTTTGCCTTGGCAATTATCATATTGTAGTAAAAGATTATTTGCCGGCAGGATGGCCTTTTGAAGGCAGATTCGTAGAATCCGGCAAAACTGGTGCGCCTCCGGCGGCAAAGGTTTTTGTAGCAAATCGGCAAAATAATGACACCATTTCAGGATGGATATCAACGGGAAGCTTTATGGTAAGCCCGGCATATCTGTTTCTAACAGAAAATGAAGTGTTGGCAATGACTCAGCCCGAGCCAAGAAAATATCAATCACAGGTGAAAATATACACCAAAGAGGACGATCCATACGAGGAAGTAATTGAAGTAAATGCAGCACCAAAAGTTAACGGATGGCACCTTTACCAGGTAAGCTATGATCAAAACAGGGGGAAATGGTCTGAATTGAGTGTGCTTGAAGTGGTCAGAGACCCATGGCTCTATATCGTTTATTTTGGTATAGCAATGTTGTTAGGTGGAGCGGTGTATATTTTGTGGATGGGAACTGACTTCGGACATGGGGAGAGTGTGAGGTGAAAGCATATTAATGTGACAATGGATTAATGTGCCAATGTGCCAATGTGCCAATGTTTTAATGCGAACATCTGCGAAATAGCTGTTACGCAGAGTTTCACAGAGAAACGCAGAGGTTCGCTGAGAACTATAAATATAACCCTATAGACATTAAACTGAACCAGAACATACATCATTATTGATGTTCATGTGTTTCAAAATATTTTAACCGGACAGTAGTGATACTAAATATAAAACCACAAGTACTTATATGGAATTACAGAAAAATGAATTGAAAAAGCTTTGCAGGAGTGTTGTGCAGCTTTCAAGGGAAACGGGAGTATGGATAAAGAAGGAGATGCAGAAAGTTTCCAGGAAAGATGTTGAGACAAAAGGCTTGCATGACTTTGTAACATATGTTGATAAGGGCGCAGAGAAGCGTCTGACCAAAAAGCTTGAGCAGCTGTTGCCTGAGGCCGGCTTTCTTGTTGAAGAAAACACCATAAGCCGACGGGGAAATGAATATACATGGATTGTTGACCCTCTCGACGGCACTACCAATTTTATTCATGGTATTCCATGTTTCAGTATAAGCATTGCGCTTGTTAAGATGGACAAGCCTGTACTTGGTGTGGTATATGAAATAAACAGTAATGAAGCGTTTTATAGTTGGGAGGGAGGCAAGGCGTATATGAATAACAGGATAATAAAATCTTCGAAAGCTGAAAACCTGAATGATTCGCTTTT
>SLSZ01000197.1 GCA_007130125.1 Bacteroidales bacterium | reverse complement strand
TTCCTTAAAAGCCAACACCTCTTCAGGGCTTTCGGTTTGTTGTAATAATTATTTGGTTAAAGTGATTGGCTTTAATTTGTTTTCAGTGTTTACAAAAAACTCAAAAATATTAATGATTTTGTTTGGATCAAAATTGCTGAAAAGTGTTGTATATAAAAAAGAAAAATTTTGTCAAAACACCCAATAATAGTATACAACTGCTCATACAACGGCCTAAGCATTATCCAGGAGCTTGGTTCAATTGGTATCAATTGCATAGCTCTTGATAAAAAATATTCCGTAGGAGCTTTTTCCAAATATGCAAAATTTAAGCTTTGCCCTGACCCTATTAAACAAGAAAAAGGCTTTATAGAATTTCTTTATAAGTTATGCGAGCGATTACCCTTAAAGCCAGTTTTGTTCCCTACAAATGACGAATGGGCTTTGGTAACAGCAAAGTATAAAGAATACTTATCAGAAGTTTCTTTTCCTTGTATATCAAACTATGAAACAACAAGCACAATCCTTTCAAAAGATCTGTTCTACCAAACAGGCAAGAAAAGAAACTACCTGACACCAATTACATGGACAAAAGACGAGGTGTTATTAATTAACAATATTGATTTCCCTATTGTTGCGAAAGCAAAGTACAAATCATTGCCATATTATTATGAAGGTGTAAATCTTGACAAATATTTAAAGAAAAACAGGCTGGTAGTTTTACATGATAAAAAGCAGCTTAATAACTACATCATCAAAAATCAGGAAATACTGCCTCATGTAGTTTTTCAGGAATATGTAGAAGGCTTATCTGACAGCATGTTTACAGTGGGGATTTATGCTGACAGCAACAATGAAATAAAAGCTGTTTTTACAGGAAGAAAAGTTCGTGGCTATCCGGCAGATATAGGTGATAATATACTTGGCGAAAGTCACAAAGTTCCTGAATTGCTGATTGAAAACACTGTAAGAATAGTAAACGAGATGTCTTTTGAGGGAATAGCAGAATTTGAATATAAGAAGGATGAAAAAACAGGAGATTATAGTCTGATAGAGATTAATCCCCGTCCATGGTCATGGATTGGCATTACACCATATTGTGGGGTAAATATTCCCTATATTGCTTATAAATCATTGCTTGGCGAAGAGGTTTCCTTCCAAAAGTCTGAAATGGCTAATGGTGAAGTGAAATATGTAAAAATTTACCAGGACTTTCTAAACTGTATGTTCAGGTATCGTTATAATCATAAGCCCTGGAATCTTTCGTATTCAAAATGGAAAAAAAGCCTGAAAGCTTCTAGGCTAGTTGTTGCAGAAAACAACAAAGGTGACTGGCCAATATGGTTTGCATCTGTTCCTTATCTTTTTGGAAAGCTTTTTACTCAAAAATTACATTGATATAATGAAGGTCTGTTTTACCGGAGATTTGTTTCTTGGTGGGGATATTATTAATTCAAATTCGGAGCAATTTGTATTATCTCAGGAGTATTATGCAGCAGATATTCGAGTGTCAAACTTAGAGCAATCTTTTGGAAGCAAAAAGAATAGAAAAGATGATAAATGCACACTCTATGCCGATCCTCAATCATTATCAATAGCCGGCTTACTAAAGCTTGATGTGGCGGCATTATCCAACAATCACATACAGGATACAGGTGATGATGGAATTAGAAGTACTATCCGGCTTCTTAAAAAGAATAGTATTTCATATTTTGGTGCCGGCCAAAATATTGATGAAGCAAGAGCACCATATTGGATTGATAACAACACCTGTGTTTTAGGATATTGCGAATCCGGTAAGCCCTATTTGAAAAAAGTTCAAAAAGCCACCAAAAACTCACCCGGGGTCAATCCTCTGTCTTATGATAATATTTTACGGGACTTAAATGAAGTACCTGATAATGCAAAAGCAATCCTTCACTTTCACTGGGGAAGGGAACATGTTGCATTACCCGAATACGACCTTATTAAATTAGCAAAAAAGCTTTTAGCTCATGAAAAGGTGTTGTGTATAATAGGCCTTCATGCACACCGCATTCAAGGGGTTGTTAAGCATCAAGGAAAGAAAGCATATATGTGCATTGGAAACTTCATTGTTCCTAACTTTTACATCGAACCCCAAACACATATAGCCTACCCTAAAAGTTTTTCTGAAAAAGTTCTGACAACAAAGAATTATCATTTTGTTGGCAAGCTTACATATAAAAAGTGGAGTTTAAAAAACAGGATTTCCCTTCTTGTATTTGTTGACATACAAAAAAACACAATCCACCACATTCCAATGTATCAACTGCCAAATCAACCTATGGTTAAGGAACTTATTGGTTTTCGAAAAAAGTTAGTTTTCCTGACTGCTAAATGGTATAGTTTGCTTTACCAACTGCCAAAGCCAGCATATATAGCTTTACAAAAAGCTAATGTTCTGTGGGATAAAGTCTACAAACTTACTTATTCTTTCATTTTTTTAACGAGACAAAACGGTTTGAAGTGGAGTGTTGATAAAACAAACGAGTATTTGAGAAGATAATATTTTTTGAGTGAAAGAGTGCGAGCGGGTAAGTGAGAGAAAATTTAATTTCTAAGCCTGAAAGATACAAAATGAAATCTTAGTGTCTTCTCATCACGGCGCTTCAAAAACCTAACTAAATGGACTTCACTTTAAAGAAATTCACAGAAATTATCACCAGCCTCAAAAAAGCCGGCTACACCCTCCATACTTTCTCCGGCTTCATCGAAAACCCTCCCGAAACAAAAACCGTAATCCTCCGCCACGACATCGACAAACTTCCCGCCAATGCCCTGAAAATGGCTCAGCTAGAACATGATATGGGCATTAAAGCTACCTATTATTTTCGTGTTGTAAGCTATGCGTGGGATGAGGAAGTTATCAGGCAGATAGTATCGCTTGGCCATGAGATAGGCTACCACTATGAGGACCTGAACATTACAAAAGGTGATTATAAGAAAGCCATACAGCACTTTGAAAAGCAGCTTGCCCGCCTGAGGGCCTTTTACCCCGTAAAAACCATCTGTATGCACGGCAGTCCCATGTCGAAGCAGGACAACCGCGAGCTTTGGAAAAAATATGACTATCGTGATCATGGCATAATCGCCGAGCCCTACTTTGATGTTGACTATTCCGAGGTGTTTTATATTACCGACACCGGCAGGGCATGGAATAAACAAAGCGCCAGCATACGCGATACCGTTGACTCCGGCTTTGACATAAAGATAAAATCCACCTCCCACCTCCTCCATCTCATCCAAACCAACCAACTCCCCGATAAGGTATTTTTTAACATCCATCCCCAGCGCTGGTTCAGTCCCGGTTTTGCCTGGGCGAAGGAGCTTGTGTGGCAGAATGTGAAGAATGTGTTGAAGAATTTATTAACCGAGGTGGCGCGAAGAAATATTTTAAATACAACATAGCTAATAACAATAATATCCTATGCAAATCATCTCCATAGTCGG
>SLSZ01000061.1 GCA_007130125.1 Bacteroidales bacterium | reverse complement strand
TATAAATATTTACACTTTTCTAATATGGATAAAAAATCTGGTAACACTATACTTGTTCCCACAGATCTTACATCAGTGGCAAACCGCGCTATAGACCATTCTTTGGAAATAGCAAAACAATTTAATCTTAAGCTATGCCTGCTGCATATAGTTACTACAAAAACATCCTTTTCCGAACATAAAAAGATTGAAGAGAAATTAAAGTCTATTTCCGAATTTATCAGCCATGATGCCAAAGTCGAGGTTTTTACCATTATTAGGGAAGGAAATATCTTTGATAGTATATCACACGTTGCAAATGAATTATTAGCCGAACTTATTGTAATGGGTGTTCATAACAAACGCGGTGAAGTGGATATACTGGGAAGCTTCGCATATAATGTTATCCGAAGCTCCAAAGTGCCCGTAATGATTGTCAATAAAGATAATTCGGAAATTTCGGATAATCACATTGTCGTTCCTGTTGACTATACCAAAATACAAAGTAAAATAAAAGCCAATATTGCTATTAAATATGCCAAACAGTTTAACAGTCCAGTATGTGTTACCGGTGACATCTATTATGAAAGCAAGGTTGGTAAAAAAAATGTATCAAAAGTTGATAAAGTCAATAAAGAAGCTTTTATTAAAGAAATAGCCAATTATATTAAAAGCGCCGAAGTAAAAGTCAATACCGGTATTAAAATGAAACCAAAAACAATACTGGTACCTACAGATTTTACTCCCGACGCCGACAGGGCTCTGGAACATGCCATTAAAATAGCACAAGATTTTGACCGAAGTATATGCCTGCTGCATGTTATTAGTGAAATGGCTACCGACGCCGAAAAAGACAAAATCGACAAAAGACTGAAAACCTTATCGGCTGAAAAAAGTAAAGAATCGGACGTTGAAATAGACTACAGGCTTAAAATGGGTAGCATTTTCGATATTATCACATCTTCCGTTAGCGAATTATCAGCAGGGTTTGTGGTAATGGGCTATCACGGGAAAAAAGATTTGAAAAACCTGACAAAAGGCTTTGCCTATAGCGTAATCAGTGGTTCCAAAGTTCCGGTGATGATCGTTAAAAAAATTAATAAAAAAATTAGCAACAATCCAATTATTGTACCCATAGATTTTTCCCATGAAAAGCTTAAAAAGATAAATAAAGCAACAAAGATTGCAAAAAACTATAACTGCCTTGTACATGTTATTGGTGTTATCCACACAGAAAGCCGTTTGAAGAAATGCGATAAGAACAGTTTGCTGAAGAGAATAAAAGAACATCTTGAATATGAGGGCTTGAAGTATAAGGCCGAAGTGCTGGAAAAACCAAAAACAATACTTATACCAACAGATTTTTCCGAAGTTACAGGATATGCCGTAAACCATGCTGTGGAAATAGCAAAGCTGTTTAAGCGAAAATTAGTTTTACTGCATGTTTCAGGAAAAAAACTATCCAACAATGAAAAGGATGCAATCGAGGGCAAAATGAAGAACTTCATAAACTCTCACATAACTAATAAGAATAAAATTGATATCTCATATGAAATAAAAGCAGGTAGTATTTTTAGTGCTATTACTGACGCAGCCATGGAAGTATCAGCCGAATTCATAATTATGGGAATTCATGGGAAAAAAGGCATGCAAAAAATTGTGGGAAGCTACGCCTACAAGGTTATAAAAAGTTCAAAGGTGCCTATTATGGTCGTTAAAAGAAAACACAAAGGAAAAGGATATAAAAACATAGTTGTGTCTGTTGATTTTAGTGATGAGAGTAGAGTAGAAATAAATACAGCCATTAGGTTTGCAAGGTTTTTCGACTCAACACTGCACATTATTGGTGTGCTCGAATCAAAAAGCAGTGCATACAAATTAAAACAAGAAGTATTGATCGCTAACATGATCAACCACATAAAAAATGTTGGCGTCAACGTAAAAACTGAAATACTGGCTAAATCAGGTTCTGGACTCCATGATAAAGTATTGGATTACTCCCAAAAAGCCAATGCCGATTTGATTATGGTAGTCGCACAAAAAGGTGGTAAAATAGCTGAAGTGTTTGGAAACAACTATGCTGAAAGAATTATAGATAAATCAGATATTCCCGTGCTTTCTATTATACCTTTTGTAGATGATGATGAAGAACCTGTTGACACGTACAGCGTCGGCACATTCCTGGACCCATTCGGGCTAACCAGGCCCTTATGATAATCTATATGCCCAATTATGTATATCAACATCTCAACCAACTAATCCATGTGCTACAATATCGCATTTCTTGAAAAAAGATTGGGAAAATATACAGAACGTTACAATAATGTGATCCCGCCTGACTGGAGCGATAAAAATACAAATAAAGAACTCCCTGTTTATTACTTTGTATCCGGGTTTTCGAACCCGCAACTGCCAATAATTAAACATGACGGTATATCAATGTACGAATGGGGATTGATACCATTCTGGACAAAAAATGCCCAATTCGCCAATGATATTAAATCAAAAACACTTAATGCTGTGGGTGAAACCGTTTTTGAAAAACCTTCATATAAAAACAGTGTTAGATCAAAACGCTGCCTGCTGGGAGTAAACGGGTTTTATGAATGGCATACGTACAATAATACAAAATACCCCTTTTTTATAAAAACTAAAGGCAACAAGATCTTTTCACTTGGATGTATTTATGAATCATGGACAGATAAAGAAACGGGAGAAGTGAAAAACACTTTCAGTATTATTACAACTCCCGCAAATTCGCTTATGGAAAAATTACACAATGTTAAAAAACGTATGCCATTGATTATAAGTGCTGAAAACGAGCATAAATGGATAAACCCAGAACTTAACCCACAACAAATTAAAGACCTTATCAAACCTTATGATCAATCAGATATGACAGCTTACCCGGTTTCAAGAGACCTGAACTATGCCAAAAAAGAAAGAAATACACCTGATGCTCTGGAAAAAGTTGATTATCCGGAACTCCGGCATTGAAAAACCTGGTTATTTATAAACATTATTATCATTTTTTTTTGATAATACACAAAACTATGTGCCAAATAAATTGCAAAATAAAAAAAGCCACTCGCTTTTTAATATAGCAAGTGGCTTCTACCAAGTGACTCCGCCAGGATTCAAACCTGGAACCTCCTGATCCGTAGTCAGGTGCTCTATTCAGTTAAGCTACGGAGCCGTTTTGAGGGTGCAAATATAGTGATAATTTTTAATTTGCAAAAATCTGTTTTTGCTTAATTAAGTGATTGACCCTGCTAAAAAGTTATTCCCCGCAGATCTCGCTGATTGTCGCGGATAAATATAGTCGATTATTGGGAAAATTTGATTTGCGCATATCAGCGAGGTCTGCGGGACACAATATTATTGAACTTTTTCTAATAGACTCATAATTCACTTTAAAATTTCAGGAGTACTTTTAATGATTGAACTATTAGTTTTATTTCTCAGCAATCAC
>SLSZ01000166.1 GCA_007130125.1 Bacteroidales bacterium | reverse complement strand
TCTGTCGATAAAATACCTGTCGTGGGTTACTATTAGCAAAGTCAGGTTTGATCTGCTCAAGTAGTTTTCCAACCATTCAATAATATCAACATCAAGGTGGTTTGTTGGTTCATCCAATATTAAAAGGTCCGGTTCATCAATAAGTATTTTAGCCAGTGCAACTCTTTTTTTCTGCCCACCCGACAACTGCCCAACAGGTCTGTTTATATTGCCAATTCTAAGCCGTGTAATAATTTGCTTTATTTTGGCCTCATAATCCCAGCCACTACAAGCATCCATCTTCTCGACCAATCGTTGATACTTTGCCTGTATATTTTTATTGTTCAAATCAGGATTATCATGCATAAACTCTTCATAATCCCTGACAGCTGAGATCATCTGATTGTCAGCCATTAGAATGGTTTTCCCGATCGTATCTTCAGTATCGAATTCAGGATTTTGCTCAAGGTATGATACTTTGATATTTTTACGAAAAGTGACGTTACCCGTATCAGGTGGTACAAGGCCGGCAATAATGTTTAACAGGGTAGACTTTCCTGCACCGTTTCGTGCAATAAGTGCCGCCTTTTGCCCCTGTTCAATGCCAAAGTCAATTTCCGAAAAAAGTGTTTTGTCGCCGAATGATTTGCCTAAACGCTCTGCCTGAAGGTAGCTCATGAATACAATAAATAAATACCGGTTAATTCAAAATAAATCGATTCTGATAGTTTTTCATTTGCAACATATCGAATCACATACGATGAAAGATTGCTAAAAAGAACACCAACTGTGTATTTAACTGTCAGTATAGTTTTTATCAAAATTACTCAATTAGAGTGAATTTTTCGAATAATTCTATGGATTTGCAAAAACTACTTCCTTAATCCATAAACCGTTCTGAAGTGATATCCATATACGGCATAAGTAATAGCATCTGTAAAGAACTTAGGCCGATGTAGAAGTGTCCATAAAATTAGTTTCCAATATTCAAGCCGGCCTTTATTGGCAATACCTATAATGAATATTGACTTAATAAAACCTTTCAGATTGTAGAACTTAAGATTTGCTTTTTCAAACTTTGGCCGTTTGTAGTTTAACAGGAATCTTCGTACTCTTTTGTAGTAAGGTTTTGACGAATAAATATCATGAATGACTTTTCTATACCCTTCCAGCAATTCATCGGAGTTCATCTTAGGTATGAAGTTCATAGAGAAATCAGTGTTATTTCCACTTCCTTCAGCTATCAACCTGTTTGATTCTTTCAGTCGGTTGTATAATTTAGTGTTTTTGGGAGCATTTAACAGGCCAACCATCGCTGCTACAATACCGCTTTGCTGTATAAACTCTATTTGACGTTGAAATATGGAAGGCTCGTCACTATCGAATCCGACAATAAAACCGCCGGAGACATGTAATCCTGATTTTTGGAATTTTTTTATATTTTCGAGCATGTCTCTTTTTTCGTTGTGAAACTTGTTACATTCTTTAAGAGAATTTTCATCAGGCGTTTCTATACCCACAAATGCGCATTCAAAACCTGTTTCTATCAATAAAGACAATAACTCATCATCATCTGCCAGATTAATAGATGCTTGCATACTGAATTTGAATGGGTATTTATGCTTCTGCATCCAATTTTTCATTGCAGGAAGCAAATTACTTTTTATCTCTTTCTTGTTTCCGATAAAATTATCATCAACAATAGATACAGGACCTCGCCATTTAAGTTTGTAAAGCAAATCGAGCTCGTTTAATATCTGTTCGGGCTTTTTCATCCTGACTTTGTATCCCAAAAGTGAAGTTATTTCACAAAAGTCGCATGCATTGGGACAGCCACGTGAAAACTGCAGGTTCATATTAGCATATTTGTTCATTTCCAAAAGATGATAATCGGGTACAGGCGTTTCTGTTAAATCAGCAAAACGATTGGTTTTGTATATTCTTTTTGGTTTTAGCCCTGAGTTTAAATCATCCATAAATAAAGGCAGGGTGATCTCAGCTTCATTTAAGATAAAATGGTCTATTTGAGGGTAAATTTCATGTTCCTGGGTAAAAAGTGGCCCTCCGGCAATAATCTTCACCTTAAATTTTAAACACTCTTCAATTATTTCGTTTACTGATTCCTTTTGTATATGCATGGCACTGATAAAAACGTAATCAGCCCATAAAATGTCATCAGTTTTAAGACTGGAAACATTCAGGTCAACCAGTTTTTTCTGCCATGTTTTTGGCAGCATTGACGATACTGTTATTAATCCAAGGGGCGGTACAGCCGCTTTTTTGGAAATAAAGCTTAAAGCATGCTTGAAACTCCAGAAAGAATCCGGATATTTCGGATATATCATTAAAATGTTCATGGGTATATTCTTTGTGTTTCTAATGTTTATACGCTTGCAACCTTTTCGTTGCTTGCTATAAATTCATTTTTTATATTCGCAAATGTTTCTTTAATAGAGATAATTTTCTCAGCCAGGTACGCATTTGTGCCTGCAAAAGCGTATCCATTTTTAAAATTTCCTTTTAAAGCACTTAATAGTGCATTGATGATACAATAAGGGCTTGATGATATATCACAGGTTCTTATGCATTTAAAGGGGCATCGCAATGGATGTTTGTAGCCTTGCTTTATCTTTTCAATGAAATCATTTTTAATTGCTCTTCCCGGCATTCCAACGGGGCTATTTATTATTTCAACATCTTCGGCTTTTGCGTTAATGTATGTTTGTTTGAAAGCATCGGAAGCATCGCACTCTGTTGTTGTAACAAAGCGTGTACCCATTTGCACTCCGGCTGCACCCAGTTTAAACATTTCATTAATATCTTCGCCTGTGTATACACCTCCGGCAGCAATAACCGGGATATTGACTTTATATTTGTCTTCATATTCTTTAGCTATAGCCACCACAGCCGGCAAAATATGTTCTAATGAATATTTTTCGTCTGTGATTTGATTTGTTTTAAACCCCAGGTGTCCTCCGGCTTTAGGGCCTTCAACTACTATTGCGTCAGGTAAATAATCGAATTGGTTTTTCCACTTTTCACAAATGATCCTGGCTGCCCTATCCGAAGAAACTATGGGTACAAGTTTTGTAACACTGTCTTCTTTGAGATATCCGGGCAGGTCAAAAGGTAAACCGGCTCCGCTGAAAATAATATCAGCTTTTTCTTCTATCGCTGTATTCACCATATCTCCAAAATTTGACATGGCTACCATAATATTTACACCAATAACACCTTTTGTGTTTTCACGGGCCTTTCGCAATTCATATCTTAAACCCAGAATGTTTGCTTCAAGGTAGCTGGCTCCATTATATTTGCTAAGTAATCCGAGTCCTGCGCTGGATATTACTCCTACACCACCTTCATTAGCAACCGCGGCCGCCATACCTGAAAGAGAAACTCCGACACCCATACCTCCCTGTATAATAGGATAGGAGATTGTTAAATCTCCAATTTTTAAATTTTTCATAGTTGTTTATTTTTAGCCTTGGTTAGGCTAACATTATAAAATTATTTCATTACCAATGACTTATTCTGTTGTCATCTACAATAGCAAAGATAAGTCTTATCAATGCACTTAATAAGATAAAGGGATAAACAGTAGATGTTTAATGGTGAGGAAAACAACTTTGTGGTGAATGCTAAAAAATAAGGTTGAATAACATTCACCCCATTGTGATTTATAAGGTCTCTTTTAGCTTCATTAAATATTGGCGGGAAACCGGAATTTGTTGATCATGGCCTTTTATGGACAACCAATTTTTATAATAATCTCTGTTTAATTTTTCAATATAAAGAATATTTACTATACATGTTCTATGGCAACGAATAAAGTTATAATAAGGTTTTATTTGTTGCTCAATATTTTTCAGAGTATTTCTTATAAGTTTTTTCTTAAAGACTCCACTCTCCTTGTATGCTATTTCGACATAATTATCGGCGGATAAAAAAAATGCAATGCTTTCAATGGTTAGATATATTGGTTCTTTTCCACTCTCAGAAACAATTTCGATGTTTTTTTTAAGATAATCTTTTTCGTTGTTCACAACTTGTTTTTGTAGAAGTAATTTTTCACTTTCCAGCATTTCATTTTCATGCTTTAATTTGTTATAATTGTCGTATAGTGCCAGGATAACCGGTGAAACAAGGCTAATCAGAGCTACTCTGAACATAATATATAATGTAAGTTCAACTGCAGCTACATAATATAAATAAAAAGCAAAAGCTACGGAAGTTATAACAAATAAAGTAAATCCACCCAGGAAGTATGCAAAAACAGGTTCCTGGTCGCTTTGATTATATTTTTGAATAATCCAGGGGAAAATAATTCTTGTAAAGATTAAAAAAACGAAAACAATTAGTCCTAATCCTGCAATCAAAACTAACCTTTCATTAAAATCAAATCTTTCGGTCGGAAATGGTTGAAAAAAAAGAATGAATAAAAAAACTCCAAAGCTAATGCTTAGAAAAAGGCGAAAATATTTTCCCAGCAAATATGTTAATTGATCCAAGCTATCCTTCATTGTATGATTTGATTTTGGAGTTATTATTGAAGTTCGCAAAAGTTTTATTATGAACAAGAATTACAAAAAATCCGGTAGCAGGTATCTCTATTAAGTGCAAGCAGAGAGAAAGTTTTATTTTATTACAACCTGCTACCGGTAGTTCAAAAATACTAAAAATAATAATAAAAATTAATCTCTTCCAGCAATTTATTTGGTGTTTCTAATAAATGAGGGTTTTTATCAAGGTGGATCAAACCAGAAATCGATACTTTTTTGGCCATGTATTCTGTTTTACCTTGTTTGTTTTTCCTCTTTATTATTAATAATGACCCTATTTTTATTACAAATTGATTAATATTGGATGTAACATTAATAAGGTTTTTTAATTGTTTGATCAATTCGGGATTCTTTTGTTCTTCTTCGTTAAAAGCATCAGCCAGTTCGTCTATTACTTGGTATAGTTCTTTTAAAGTCATAGCATTTATTGACTTTGTAATATATTCATCATGTCCGGCAATAGTTTTTCCATGACTACATACTTCAAATCCCAAAGATTCCATAAGGTTAATAACAGCATTATAGCATTTCTCTTGCTTTGTTTCATCAACGTTTTCGAACCACGAGACAACAGGTATATGTCGTGTCAATGGTCTTCGTTTATATTCTGAGTTTAATGAATTGAATGAAATATATTCATTGAATGAATTCTGCAAAATGTATATTTGATCCTTTAACCTGTTCTTCTCTAGTTTATGCTTATGCTCAAGTTTCTTAATTTTATTTTGATAATACCTGTAATACTGCTTCATCAATTCGTTTTGAGGCCCCGCAGTGACAAGTCTTTGCCCTTCTTCTGTATCAGTGAAGGTATTAAAGTTTTCAATAAACTTTTCTGCCAACATATCAGCTTGCTTGTCATAAGCTGATTTATATTTCCATGTATTCCTTGGGTTTAAGATTTTTGAATCCACTCCATCAATTTTTAGCGGAATTTCCAGCCCGAATGGTTGCAGCTCTTCGCATGTAACATCTTCTAGAGAGCCATCCAGTATAGCCCTGATAATTCTTCTTGTCACATCTATATCAATTCTTTCACCTTTCCCATATCCGCCTCCAATCCAGCCGGTATTTACAAGGTATGCCGTGGAGCCGTGTTTTTCCATTTTCTCTGCAAGCTCTTTTGCATACACTATAGGGTGAAACAAAAGAAAAGCAGCACCAAAAGCCGACGAAAAAGCCGGTGTGGGTTCCTTTACTTCACGCTCGGTTCCGGCAAGTTTTGCAGTATACCCACTCAAAAAATAATACATTGCCTGGTCTTTGTTAAGTCTTGATACAGGAGGGAATACTCCGAATGCATCTGCAGTCAGGAAAATAATTTTTTTGGGATGCGTTCCTTTTGAGACAGGTTTTACTATATTTTTGATATGATAAATAGGGTAGGAGACCCTTGTGTTTTCGGTTTTTGAAGTATCGCTAAAATTTACTTCACCTGTTTCAGGGTCATAAACAACATTTTCTAACAACGCATCACGTTTTATTGCGTTGTAAATATCAGGTTCATTTTCTTCTTTCAGGTTTATACATTTTGCGTAGCATCCGCCTTCAAAGTTAAATACACCATCATCATCCCATCCATGCTCGTCATCACCTATAAGATAGCGTTCAGGGTCGGCAGATAAAGTTGTTTTTCCGGTTCCTGAGAGCCCGAAAAAGATAGCTGTGTCTCCATTTTTCCCCATATTGGCTGAACAATGCATACTAACAATGTTTTGCTTTGGCAGTAAATAGTTCATGACAGAGAAAAACCCTTTTTTTATCTCGCCGCCATACCAAGTGCCACCAACCACAGCCATACGTTCTTTAAGATTAAAAGCTATGTAAATTTCGCTATTCAGATTATATTTTTCCCAATCTTCATTAACAGCTTTGCAGGCATGCAACATAACAAAGTCGGGTTCAAAGTCTTCTAACTCTTCTTCTGTGGGCCTGATAAACATATTTTTCACAAAATGTGCAGCCCATGCTACTTCTGTGATTACCCGGATTTTTATGCGGGTGTTTTCATTTGCCCCGCAAAAAGCATCCATTACGTATAACTTTTTGCTGCTAAGTTGCTTTTGAGAAATATTAAGTAAATGATCCCATGTTTCTTTAGGTATCGGATTATTATCAGAACCTTTTTTTCCCTCTTGTGCCCACCATATTTCTTCTTCTGTCATATCGTCACGCACAATATACTTATCTTTTGGGCTGCGCCCGGTAAAAACTCCGGTGTCAACAGTTACCGCACCAAGATTAGTCTCAAAACCTTTTTCGTAACCTTCTAAAGATGGGTCTGTTTCGTGCTTAAACAATTCATCATATGAAAGATTATAATAAATCTTATCAATATTATGTATACCATGTTTTGTTAAATCGGGAGGAGTAAGTGTATTTTTTGTTTTAGGCATGTTATAAATATTATACTATTACTATTAAAATTATCTCGGCAGGTCAAAATTAAAAAAAATCAAACTATAAACCTATCAACCTGAAAGTTTAAAAACAATAAACTTAGAATCCATTTTTATGAGTTTCGGCAATAACTTGTCAGGCAAGGGCTTTAAGTATTTTTAGATTTTCTTCATCCATATTATCTTCTTTGGGAGTTTCAAGTACTTTTGGAACATCGTTGAAATTTTTTATTATGAGTTTGAAAGCTTCTGTTCCGATATTTCCTTGCCCAATATGTGCATGGCGGTCAACACGGCTTCCAAGAGAGGTTTTCGAATCGTTTAAGTGTATCACTTTTAATTTGCTTAATCCAACACTTTTATCCCATTCATTGAAAGTCTTTTCAAAAATAGCTTTGTTGGATATATCATAGCCCGCTGCGAAAGCATGGCAGGTATCAAAGCAGGCTGCTAATCTCTCGGATTTTACTAGTTCAATTATTTTTCCCAGGTGTTTAAAGTCATAGCCCAGAGCAGTTCCCTGGCCAGCAGTATTTTCAATTAATATTTTCACTTTGTTATCAGGGGTTGCTTTTATTATATGTTGAATAGATTTTGCAACGTTATCCAATGCAACTTTTTCTTCAAGGTCTTTAGCTGCTCCCGGATGCACCACAACATAAGAAAGTCCCAGAGCATCACAACGTTCAAGTTCGGCTATCATAGCATCTATTGATTTCTGCAATAAATCATCCTTATTGCTTGCCAGGTTTATTAAATAAGATGCATGAGAAAATGCAATCTTAACTTTTGAAGACTTGAAGGCACTTTTGAAAGTTCTGCTTTCATCATCACTTATTGGTTTTGCTTTCCACTGCCGTTGGTTGCGTGTAAAGATCTGAAAAGTGTCAATATCCAGTTTGCCGGCTTCATCAAAGGCTTTTTCAAGACCTCCGCTAACTGAACAATGTACTCCTAATAGCATATTTTATAGATTATTAGATAAAAAAAGAGCGTAATCTTTTGTTTTTCCCTGATTACGCTCTCTTAATTTATTGTTTAGTTTAGTTAATCTCATACTTAGATGAGACCTTTTCCCTAACAGCAGCCTGAGCTGCGGCAAGTCGGGCAATGGGTACACGATAAGGTGAGCAACTGACATAGTCCATATTAACTCTATGGCAAAACTCAACTGATGATGGTTCACCACCATGTTCACCACAGATACCAATCTTAAGATCCTTACTTGCTTTCCTTCCGTCAATAATAGCTTTTTCTACCAGCTGACCGACACCTTCCTGATCAAGAATTTGGAATGGGTCATGCTTAAGAATCCCTTTTTGGATATAAATAGGCAGAAATACCCCCGCATCATCTCTCGAATATCCGTATGTCATCTGCGTCATATCATTTGTTCCGAAAGAAAAGAACTCTGCATGCTCGGCTATCTTATCCGCAACCATTGCTGCACGTGGTACTTCTATCATTGTTCCTACAAGATATTCAACCTTGTCATTATACTCTTCAAAAACTTTTTCAGCGGTAGATCTTACTATATCCTCCTGCATTTTCATCTCTTCAGGTATACCTGTAAGAGGGATCATTATTTCCGGAATTGCCTTTATATTTTTCTTTTTCAAATTTAAGGCCGCTTCAATAATGGCACGTGTTTGCATTTCCGAAATTTCGGGGTATGTATTACCCAGGCGGCATCCTCTATGGCCTAGCATAGGGTTCATTTCGTGAAGGCTGTTAACTTTGGCTTTCACCTCATCTGCTGAGATACCAAGCTCCTTTGCCATTTCTTCCTGATTCTTTTCTTCATGAGGCAAAAACTCGTGCAAGGGTGGGTCAAGTAGTCTCACAGTCACCGGTAAATCTTGCATGGCTTCAAAGACACCTTCAAAGTCTTCCCGCTGTATTGGCAGTAGCTTTTTAAGTGCTTTTCTTCTTCCTTCTTCATCATTAGCAAGGATCATTTCGCGCATTGCTATAATTCTTTTTCCTTCAAAGAACATATGCTCAGTACGGCACAGGCCAATACCTTTAGCTCCGAATTCCCTGGCAACTTTTGAGTCGCGAGGATTATC
This sequence comes from Bacteroidales bacterium, assembly GCA_007130125.1. Taxonomy (GTDB): domain Bacteria; phylum Bacteroidota; class Bacteroidia; order Bacteroidales; family UBA7960; genus PUKZ01. Next base: position 4,139 of record SLSZ01000166.1, on the reverse strand, counting down.
AGCATTAGTTCTGACGGCCATTCTGGTATGTTTCTCGGCAAGGTCCATTAATTCGCCAAAGTCACCACTCATTTCGGGGTCTTTGGTTTTTATTTTACCATCATAAACATCGCCGGTAGTGCCGTTAAGCGAAATAAAGTCACCTTCTTTATAATCGTTACCGTTAACGGTCATTGTTCTTTTTTTGTAATTTATCCTAACAGCTCCTGCACCTGACACACAACATTTTCCCATGCCCCTGGCTACAACAGCTGCATGAGAGGTCATTCCTCCTCGTGATGTAAGAATACCTTCCGCTGCATCCATACCGCTAAGGTCTTCGGGAGAAGTTTCTACACGCACAAGGATAACTTTCTTACCTTCAGCGGCCATCTTTTCGGCATCATCGGCAAAGAAAGCAATCTGGCCTGTTGCTGCACCCGGTGAAGCAGGCAGTCCATTAGCAATTGCTTTAGCTTTCTTTAATTCATCAGTATCAAAAACCGGATGTAATAATTCGTCAAGCTTGTTGGGTTCCATACGCAACAGAGCTTCCTCTTCACTTATTAATCCTTCTTTGTATAAATCCATTCCTATCTTAACCATTGCTGCTCCTGTACGCTTACCATTTCGTGTCTGAAGCATCCATAGCTTGCCTTCCTGGATAGTGAACTCAAGGTCTTGCATATCTTTATAATGAGTATCAAGCTTTTTTTGGAGTTCAAAAAGCAACTTGTAATTTTCAGGCATAACTTCTTCCAACGATGGATATTCGGCTTTACGTTGTTCTTCAGATATTTTAGCCAGCTTAGCCCAGCGTACAGAACCTTCTTTGGTAATTTGCCTTGGTGTGCGTGTTCCTGCAACAACATCCTCGCCCTGAGCATTGATAAGATATTCTCCGTTAAAAATATTTTCTCCTGTAGCGGCATCACGGGTAAATGCTACGCCTGTTGCTGAAGAATTGCCCATATTTCCAAATACCATGGCCTGAACATTGATGGCAGTACCCCATTCATCAGGAATATTATGCATTTTACGATAGTATCTCGCCCGTGGATTATTCCAGCTATCAAAAACAGACATTACCGAACCCCATAATTGCTCCCATGGATCTTCGGGAAAATCTTTGCCTGTTTTATCCTTAACAGCTTTCTTAAATCTTTTAACCAATTCTTTAAGGTCATCCGTTGAAAGATCCTGGTCAGTCTTGGCATTCTTTTCTTCTTTAAGATGTTCCATAATAACATCGAAAGGATCTTCATCTTCCTTTGACTCAGGTTTAAGACCCATAACAACATCTCCATACATATGTATGAAGCGGCGGTATGAATCCCACACAAACCATTCATTGTTTGTCTTCTTTGTCAATCCCTGCAATGTTTGCTCGTTAAGACCGAGATTAAGAACTGTATCCATCATGCCCGGCATTGAAGCCCTTGCACCGGATCTTACTGACATTAATAAAGGATTCTCTTTATCTCCAAACTTTGAGCCCATTGTTTCTTCAACCCTCCTCATGTTCTCTTCAACTTCTTTCTTTATGGCTTTAATGGCGTATTCCTTACCATGCTGATTGTACATAGTACATACTTCTGTAGTAATAGTAAATCCGGGAGGTACCGGTACTCCTATATTGACCATCTCTGCCAGGTTTGCTCCTTTTCCTCCAAGCAGATTACGTAGTTTTGCATCACCATCGGCTTTCTTTCCACCGAAAAAATAGACTTTCTTCTTGTTTTCAATATCTTTTTTCATATCTCTAACTTCTGTTTAGTTGTATAATGGTTTAACTCTTGTTTATTTCTCTTAAATCAATTTAGGCATATGTATAATATTTCTGTAAAACTGGGGTACAAAAATACATAATTTTTTGAAAGGTTGGTAGTTTTACATCAGTTATGTAACGTTAAAGTCAAGGCAATATGAGATAACAAGGGGTATGATTTTCCCTCATACCCCCTAAGTTGAATCCTTAAAGATAAATAATTTTTTATAGCGGTTGTCTGAGGTTAAAATCCACCCTCCAACGCTTTTCTCCGTCTCTTTCAAGCCTATATGTGAAAGTAGTGAGATCTTCGTCAAGTTTAATTGTCCATACATTTCCTCCGCCATCTTCGATCATTTCCGCGGAATCTTCATCAGCCGGGAAGTGTTGAACGTATTCACTGCCGGTATCATCAGCATAGCCTCCATACTCAGTTACCTCATGAGGTTTGCCGTCTTCATCCCTGTGATCATGGCTCAGGCGAAGCTTGCCGTCTTCAACCAAAAACATCCATGTACGAGATTTGTCATCTCCTATGTGAAAAGGAATATATATATATTCATTTGTACAAGCCACAACCTGCATTATTAGCTCCTGGTCGGCAACACTCTCACCATGGTGGCTACGATATATTTCTTCACCCTGGAATGATTTGCCACACAACTGGCTCAGATTTGCATAAAAGGCCCTGTGAGTATCTGAATCCAAAAGTACCGGTTCAATAGCTTTTTCTGGTTCTTCAGCTTCTTCTGTTGGCTGAGCGCATGACGCAATTAATAAAGCCATAACGAGAAAGGAAAATAGTTTTTGCATGTTATTCGGTTTTTAGTTATGTTAGTAAAAAAATTGGATTTGAATCTCTTTTAAAACCAGATGTTATAAAAACAAGTCAAAACTAATAATTTTATTATAAAAAACATAGTTATTGAGTTTTAATTAAAACTTACCTTATAAATTGCCATGAAACCCTTATTAACCAAACGTTCTAAAAAGTAGATGTATAATAATGATGGGGATGTTTAGTTGTTGGTTGCCGATTACTGATTACTCTTCACCCGTTACTCACAGCTAAATTTAATGAGAAAAGTTTTTATGTCGAAAACCAAAATGTTTTGCGAATTGTAAAAGCTATCAAAAAAATACCGAAATTTAAAAAAGTTTTTATCTTAAATTATATGCAAAACGGATAGTATTTATTCCTTTTTGTGGAAAATTATAGCTATACGTTTTGTTACTTATCTTGTCCATTATAACTTGTCAGTGTTTATATAAAGTTTTGAGTTACTTAGTTTGAATCTTATTTATTAAAATACAACTTAATTAATAAAGTAATAGCTATGGAAAATATTAAAAGTAGTGTTGTAAAATCTCTGGATGGAACTAATATAGAGGTTTTCCCATATATTCCTTATATAATGCAGGATCTGTGGGAAATGGGTGCGGACCCGCAAGTTGTATCAGACTTGATTAAAAAAAATATTAATCAAAATTATTTAAAAGTGTTAGATTTGGGCTGTGGTAAAGGCGCCGTTTCAATTAAATTAGCCAAAGATTTTGGTTATACGGTCAGGGGAATGGATTTGGTTCCTGAGTTTATTGAGTCAGCTATAACACATGCTGAAGAACTTGGTGTTTCAGACAAATGTTTGTTTGAGACAGGTGATATCAGAATAAGAATAGGTGAATTTAAAAAATATGATATTGTAATTTTAGGAGCAATTGGTGATGTATTTGGCGATTTATATTATACCTTAAAAAAAGTTGCCAGAACAATGAATAGAAAGGGGTACGTTGTACTGGACGATTGTTATATCAAAGATTCATTAAAAACAGATTATGATCGCTGTTTGAGAGAAAAAGTTTTTTATGACCAAATTAAATCTTCCGGGTATGAAATAATCGATGAGGTTATTTTTGATGTTGAGAAAATTAAAGATTTCAATAAAAAAACAATGCTGCCAATCAAACAACGAATAAATAAGTTAAAAAACAAATATCCCGAGAAAGAAACGCTATTTCTTGATTATCTAAAAATCAAGAACATGAAATTTATGTATTGGAAAACGAATTAGTTTGTGAAACATGGTTGATGAAAAAAAAACAATAGAAGGATTGTATAAACTAAAAACGCTTGTTATAATTAATCCGATCGCCGGTGGTGGCCAAAAACCTGATGTAAAAAAGAATATAGAAAAATATCTTGATAAAAATAGATTTGACTATAATGTTATATCTACAAGTTATCCTGACCACGGGTATGAACTAGCTACAGATGCTGCCGGAAATAATTATGATATGGTTGTTGCTGTTGGCGGTGACGGCTTATTAAATGAAATAGCAAGAGGGTTGGTGAACAGTAATACAGCCATGGGTATAATGCCAGCCGGCAGCG
>SLSZ01000180.1 GCA_007130125.1 Bacteroidales bacterium | reverse complement strand
TTTAATACTATCCGTAATGCATATCAACTTTATGGCTTTAAACCCATCGAAACGCCTGCTATGGAGCACCTTTCAACATTAATGGGAAAGTATGGGGAAGAAGGCGACAGGTTGATTTTTAAGATATTGAATTCCGGTGATTTTCTCTCAGGGTTGCCGGATGAAATTCTGCAATCGGAACAACCAAATAAAATTGCGGCACAGATTTGTGAAAAAGCTTTGAGATATGACCTTACAGTGCCTTTTGCACGATACGTTGTACAACATCAGCATAATATTATATTCCCGTTCAGGCGTTACCAAATACAACCCGTATGGCGCGCCGACCGGCCACAAAAAGGTAGATATCGCGAATTTTTTCAATGCGATGCCGACATTATAGGTAGCGACTCGATGCTTAACGAAGTGGAGCTGGTTAATATTATTGACGATGTTTTTTCACAGCTTGGAGTTAAGGTTGTTACAAAAATTAATAACCGGAAAATACTTGCCGGTATAACTGAAAAAATAGGACATGCTGATAAGTTTATTGAGTTTACTGCTATCATAGATAAGCTAGAAAAAGTTGGGCTGGAAAAAGTTATTAATGAACTCAGGAATGCCGGTATAGGAAGCGATGCTGTAGAAAAAGTGAAGCCAGTATTACAAATGGAAGCCCGTTATGATGAAAAAATAAATTATCTACGGGAGTTGCTTGATGGGGTTGAAGTTGGAATGGAAGGAATCAACGAGATTGTGGAGGTTTTTGATATGCTGTATGAAGCAAAACTATCATCTGAAGTTGAACTGGATATAACATTAGCCCGGGGATTGAATTATTATACAGGAACCATTATTGAAGTTAAAGCCAAAGATGTTGCCATTGGAAGTATATGTGGAGGAGGAAGGTATGATGACCTGACAGGTATCTTTGGCATGGAAGGCATGTCAGGTGTTGGTGTATCTTTTGGTGCAGAACGCATCTATGATGTTATGATGGAGAGAAATCTCTTCCCTGAGAACATTGAAACATTTACACAGCTTTTGATCGTTAATTTTGGACAAAAGGAACAAAATTACTGTTTGTCAATTGCCAAGCAGTTGCGCGCCCAGGGTATTCAATGTGAAATATATCCTGAACAGGCTAAAATGAAAAAACAGATGCAGTATGCCGACAAAAACAGCATTCCATTTGTATTGATAGTGGGAGAGGAAGAGATGAAAACGGGCAAGCTGTCAATAAAGAATATGAAGACTGGCGAGCAAGCTACTGTGAGCAAATCAGAAATTCATAAATTAATAGTAAAATCCGGTTAAATATTGATAAGAGTAACGGGTGACGAGTTAATTCATTTTTTGTTTTTATCCCCGTCACCCGTTACCCGTTACTTTTAAAAATAAATACATGAACCATCATCACATTAGCCCTGCCGACTTGACTTTTGATAAGTTGGAGGAATTATTGGTTAGAAATAAGAAATTGAAATTATCTGATGAATCTGTGAAACGGATTAAGCATTGCCGTAAATACCTTGATGAAAAGATAGCTGCTTCAACTGAACCTATTTATGGTGTTACTACTGGCTTTGGGTCACTGTGCAATCATACTATATCAGGCGATGATCTCTCAACACTACAGAGAAACCTGGTAGTATCACATGCTTGTGGTGTCGGGGAACCTTTAGATACCAGGATAGTTAAGCTCATGTTGTTGCTTAAGGTACAGTCGCTCGCTTATGGCCATTCGGGAGTGGGGGTAAAAACTGTTGAGCGTTTGATTGACATGTATAACAATGATGTTTTACCGGTTATTTATTCGCAGGGCTCCCTGGGTGCCTCGGGTGATTTGGCGCCACTTGCTCATCTTAGTTTGCCGTTATTGGGTATGGGTGAAGTCTGGTATGAGGATAAAAAAATGCCTTCAGGAGATGTGTTGAAAAAATTAGGATGGAAGCCACTGCAATTGTCATCCAAGGAAGGGTTGGCATTGTTGAATGGCACGCAGTTTATGAGTAGTATTGGTGTTTGGTGTCTGATAAAAGCCAGGAGACTCTCCAAGTGGGCAGATATAACCGGAGCATTGTCACTTGATGCTTACGATGGTCGAATAGAGCCGTTTTTTGAGCAGGTACATCTGATACGTCAACATAAAGGCCAGATTCAGACAGCAAAAAATATTCGCCACCTACTTGATGGAAGCGAACTTATAAACAGAAAGAAAGCACATGTGCAGGACCCCTATTCCTTTCGTTGCATACCGCAGGTTCATGGAGCTTCAAAAGATGCAATAAGATATGCTGAAAACGTGCTCTATAATGAAATTAACGGAGTAACTGACAACCCTACTATATTTCCTGATGATGACAAGGTGATCTCTGCAGGCAATTTTCATGGACAGCCACTTGCACTGGCTCTCGATTTTCTTGGCATCGCTCTTGCCGAACTGGGAAATATATCTGAACGTAGAGTTTACAGGTTGGTTTCCGGTACACGAAATCTGCCATCTTTTCTGGTTGCTAAACCCGGACTAAACAGTGGCTTTATGATACCACAATATACTGCGGCCTCACTGGTAAGTCAAAATAAGCAACTATGCACACCTGCTTCTGTTGACTCTATAGAGTCTTCACAAGGCCAGGAAGATCACGTTAGTATGGGGGCAAATGCCGCAGTTAAAACAATCCAAATTGTAAAAAACCTGGAACAAATATTAGCTATTGAACTATTTAACGGTTGCCAGGCTATTGAATTCAGAAGACCATATAAATCATCTCAAATAATTGAAAAAGTATTTAAAACCTTCCGAAAGTCCGTCCCTTTTGTAGAAAACGATGAAATGATGTATCCACTGATGAAAAATTCAGTAGAAGTACTTATTGAAAATAACCCGGATTTGTATTTTTTTGATGATTGAAATAGCAAATGTTTAATAAAGAATCTGTAAAAAAAAGCATTTGTTAATCGGGGCTTATTCCTGGTATCAATTATGTTTTATAAAAAAGTTTTGATATGTACGCTGCAATAGATCAAAGTGTTTCTTATGAGGATAAAAAAACGACTTTATTAAAAGTTTCATGTTATTTGGGTTATTTTTTTGTTGGATTGACGATTTTAATGGGGTTGTTTATGGTTGTCGTTTCCGGAGCCCCGGGAGCTTTTAGAATGTTCCCCGAATTGAATTTCTACATAAGTATTGCCGGAGCTAAAATAACCATGGGTTTTGCTTTAATGAGCTCGCTATTACCTGTACTTGCTTTTTTTGGGGTAGTTCAGCTTTGGCATCAACTGAAAATAGGCTTTTGGATATTCGTTATTTCTAAAGTAACATTACTCGCCTTACCTTTCATGCTAATAGATCTTCCTGTAAATGAATTGTGGATGTTCACCAAACCATTATTACTGGTTGTAGCGATCTTGATTGTCTTGTTCGGATTAAATTACAAAAATCTTTATTAGTTTTTGTATTCACTTTCACTGAGATTATATAATGATATGATTTCTAATAGAGTGTAACGGGTAACGGGTAACG
>SLSZ01000236.1 GCA_007130125.1 Bacteroidales bacterium | reverse complement strand
CCCTGAAGAGATCACAATGTACGGAGGATATTCTGATAAAAAAGGTACCGAATATTCGCAATTTTTTCCACCGGATGATTATACGCTGGATCTGCTGGAAAGAGCTCCCGGACATGAATGGGTCCTGACCTTTTCAGAAGATATGAAAACACTCACTTATTGCCTTCAATCAAAAGATAATCTGGTTTTCAAGGCAAAGTTCTTTATTGATGAGCCTTTGAATTAAACTATGCCGGACAATAGTTTTTAAAAATATTTTTAACTTTGGTTAAACACCTAAAGATGAATTGTTTATTTAGGGATGTAGAAAAAAGGATGTGTAATATGACTGGTGGGTATTGTTGAGTCGTTGAGTTGTTTAGTCGTGTAGTCATTTAGTTGATGGTTCCTGATTAGTGTTTACTGATTACTGATTACTGATTACTGATTACCGATTACCGATTACCGATTACCGATTACCGATTACTGATTACCCGTCACCCGTCACCCGTCACCCGTTACTTAAAAATAAAGATTAACACTTGAAAAAACATTTTACACATGACAAGCAAGCAATATATAAGAGTCACTAAACAATTTAATTTTGAAGCGGCTCATTTACTTTTGGGTCATGATGGTCAGTGTAAAAACATTCACGGACACAGCTACCTGCTGCATGTAACCATTATTGGAAAAGCTGTTGATGACTCAAGCAACCCAAAGCATGGGATGGTAATGGATTTCTCAGAAATAAAAAGAATTATCAACGAACTGATAATTGAGCCATACGATCATTCGCTCCTGGTAAACGAAAATGTTCCATTAAGCAAATCTGCAGAAGCGAAAAAACTGTTGGGAAAATTCAAGGTTTTGCCATATCAGCCAACCTGCGAAAACCTTCTTGCCGACTTTGCTCAAAAGATAAAAGCTAAACTGCCTAAACAGGTTAAATTACATAGTTTGCGGTTACAGGAAACACCAACGTCATATGCAGAATGGCATGCCTCTGATAACCCTGATTAACCGGCAATAACAATGCTGCTATTTTAAAACAACCCTGCTAAGCTCATTTGCAAAATGGCTTCGTTTCTCTTTAAGATCTTTATCCACTTTGATATAATCGATTATCTTTTCGTTATCCTTTTCTTTTTTTAGCTTTTCCTGATTTTCATAGATCATTTTGTCAAGCTTTAGCAGCTTAAAATTATAAAGCACTTCAAAGACTATTTTTTTCAGATTGTCCTCTTCAGATGAAACGTATATCTTTTGTTTATTTTCCCAATTTGCACTAAGGTTATATTTACTGGTAAGCAGTTCAATGGCAAGTTGTCGTACATTTTCATCATCATGGTTAAAAAAATGTTGTTCTGACACTTCTAACTGGTCATAATAGGTTGTTTTCAACTCTTCAAAGATCTTGCGGCACACAGGAGTTTCAAATTCAAGGTTTTCGCTTTCAATATCTTCGACCAATATTTTTAAAACATTATACGGTACGGTAACCGGCCGGTTGTCCTCATTAACGGCATCAAGCATAATCTCTTTATTGCCATAGGCCAGCATGATACGGACAAGCTCCTTCTCTTTAAACTCAGGTGATTCTGATGCTTGCAGATCAACTTCGTGCTTCTCATCACTAAAGGTAGTTTCAACCATTTCTTGTTCCTCAGCCGACTTTTTCATTTTTTCTTTTTGGAACTTCTGCCTCCTGGTCTTATTGATCTCTGCAAACAACCATTTCTCTTCTATATTCATTAATTCGCTACACCTTTGTATGTAAAGTGTACGTGCAATATTATCCGGCACCAGGGCAATAGTAGATGCTATTTCTTTTATCAACCCGGCCTTTTTAACAGGGTCATCTCCGGTTTCTTCAAGTAAGAGATTGGTCTTAAAAGAAATAAAGTCATTAGCATTTTTATTAACAAAATCCAAAACATCAGCAGGCCTGTTGTTGCGGCTGTAACTGTCAGGATCTTCTCCTTGAGGAAATAAGACCAGTTTTATATTAAGCCCCTGCTCAAGTATTAAGTCAATACCCCTGAAAGCAGCTTTTACTCCTGCCGGATCACCATCAAACAATAAGGTAATATTATTTGTATAACGACGTATAAGCCTTATCTGATCAACCGTAAGTGATGTACCTGAGGATGCAACAACATTTTCTATGCCCGCCTGGTGCAGAGAAATAACATCCGTATAACCCTCCGTGATATAACAGTTGTCGTTGGAAATGATACTGCTTTTGGCAAAATAAATACCGTAAAGGATCTTGCTTTTATGATAGATCTCCGACTCAGCAGAGTTTATGTATTTTGGCTTTTTAGGATCGGCTGACAATGTTCTTGCGCCAAAGCCAAGCACCCTCCCCGAAAGGTTGTGTATCGGGAAAATAACCCTTCCGCGAAAAGTATCATACAACTGATGGTCTTTTGACTTGGAAAGGCTTGTCTTTAAAAGATGATCTCTCTTATAACCGTTTTTTAAAGCATAATTGGTAAACTCATCCCATTTGCCGGGGCAATATCCCAATCCAAACTTTATGATTGTCTCTTTGTTATAACCACGCTCTTTAAAATATGATAACCCTACAGATTTTCCTTCTTCGGATTGAATAAGTGCTTCATGAAAATATTTCTGAGCAAAAGATGAAAGAAGAAATAGAGCTTCCTTTTCGCTCTGTTCCTTTTGATCTTCTTCGGTAAGCTGTTTCTCCTCTATTTCGATATTATACTTCTTTGCCAGGTATTGCAAAGCTTCAGGGTAAGTATAATGCTCATGCTCCATCAAAAAATTGACGGCATTACCTCCCTTCCCGCAGCCAAAACATTTATATATACCCCTTGCAGGTGATACCGAAAAAGAGGGTGTCTTCTCATCGTGAAAAGGACATAACCCAACCAGGTTAACGCCTCTGCGTTTCAGCTTCACAAACTCTCCAACCACCTCGTCTATGCGGGCAGTCTCAAATATTTTAGATACAGTATCGGGTGTTATCACTTTCTTAAATTTATGCTAAATTACTAAAACAATTTTGGGAGTTTATGTTTAACAAAAAAAAAATTGATGGAGTTGAAAAGAAATTATTAGGTTTGTTTCATAAAAAATGATGAGACCCTGGTTTTGAAGTTGTAGTGCTGAGTTGTTTAGTCGTTGAGCGATTGGGGTTTATTTAACAATACATGCTAAACAAAAAAAAGATAGTAGTAGTAATGCCTGCATACAACGCTGCGCTTACCTTGGAAGAGACTTATCGAAGTATTCCTTTTGAAGTTGCGGATGATGTGGTTATTGTAGATGATGCCAGCGATGATAACACAATTGAGGTTGCCAAAAACCTTGGGATAAAGCATATTGTAAGCCACAAAACTAACCTTGGCTATGGTGGAAATCAAAAAACATGCTATGATTATGCGCTAAACAAGCTGAAAGCCGACATCATCATAATGCTTCACCCGGACTATCAATACACACCCGCGCTGATACCGGCAATGTCATATTTAATCGCGAATAAAGTATATCCCGTTGTATTAGGTT
>SLSZ01000235.1 GCA_007130125.1 Bacteroidales bacterium | reverse complement strand
TTCTACAAACAGGGCACTCCTACGGAGTTGTATTTGGTAGTTTGATGCAATCATCTTTGGGTATAATATTTGATTTTAATATGAACTTTGCTTTAATGCGGTATTTAACAAATTAACTCCGTTAGGAGTTTTCTGTTTGTAGTAATGTAATAAATGATGCCTGTCGTAAGCTTGGTACAGGCGGCCATTGTTATTTATTTATTGTTTAGGTTAAGTATGTAATTAATTACAGGGATTGATTTGCCGTTTAACGAATTAACTCCGTTAGGAGTTTTCTGTTTGTAGTAATGCGATAAATGATGCCCTACATGAGCCCGGTACGAGCGACCTGATTGATATTAATACCTATAAACAAACCTCTCCCCAGCGGTTTCGATAGTCACAGAGGCTTCATCACTGCCGGTACAGTACCCGATTATTTTTGCATCCAGGCTAAAGGAGCTGCATATGTCAAGTACTGTTTGTGCGTGCTTTTCGTTGAGATATATTTCGAATCTGTGGCCCATATTGAAAACCTGGTACATCTCTTTTAGCGAAGCGCTAGATTGTTCTTTTATTATTTTAAAAAGTGGTGGTGGTTCAAAGAGGTTATTTTTAATCACGTTCAGGCCTTTTACAAACTTCAGCACCTTTGTTTGTCCTCCGCCGCTGCAATGTATCATGCCGTTTATGTGTGGGTGCATTTCATCGAGGACAGCTTTTACAACGGGTGCATAAGTGCGTGTTGGTGACAGCACAAGTTTGCCTAATGGAATATTGGTTTCCGGCTCCTTATCAGTCACAAGATAATTTCCTGTATATACAACTTCAGGGCTAAGATCATTATCATAGCTTTCGGGGTATTTTTCAGCATAAACTTTAGAAAAAACATCATGGCGTGCGGAAGTTAATCCGTTACTGCCCATACCACCGTTATACTCTTCTTCATAAGTAGTTTTGCCAAATGATGACAATCCTATAACAACATCGCCATGGCTGATCTTTTCGTTAGTAATTATATTTTTGCGTTCACATCTTGCAGTAACGGTAGAGTCAACTATGATAGTCCTGACGAGATCTCCAACATCGGCAGTTTCGCCACCGGTAAAACGTATATTTATTCCATTATCACGCATTCTTTGAAGGAACTCTTCGGTGCCTTCAATAACAGCTGCAATGGCCTCGCCGGGAATGAGGTTTTTGTTACGGCCAATGGTGGAAGAAAGCAAAATGTCGTTTGTAATTCCTACACAAAGCAGATCGTCAATGTTCATGACCACGGCATCCTGCGCAATGCCTTTCCACACGCTGAGATCGCCGGTTTCGCGCCAGTAAATGTAAGCCAGTGAAGATTTAGTTCCGGCGCCATCGGCATGCATCACACTGCAATGATCAGGGCTACCGGTCAAATAATCCGGCACCACTTTGCAGAAAGCATTAGGGAATAATCCTTTGTCAAGCCTTTCAACGGCTTTATGTACATCTTCCTTTGATGCGGAAACGCCGCGCTTACTGTATATTGAAGAATCACTCATCAGTTTTTTTATAGCAAAAGTATGAATGTTTTTTGACTTTTGTTGAATTTGTGGATTAGGAAATAAGTTTGGATTGGGATTTGCTCAGGCTTCCTTTTTTAGCTTGTATATATTTACAAAACTCGGGTTTCATTATAACTTTTGATTAAAAAAGTCTTTGGCTGATACCAATTGAATAATATCCTATGTGAGTTAAAGTATTTCCCTGTATAAAAAATGTGGTATTTGTATTGTTAAGCAACACATTTAGTGAACCTGTCAGTACATAATGTTTTGCTCCATTTATTCCCCAATTACTCCCGGCAGAACCATAAAACCCAAGGCTTATTTTGTCTAATTTAATAATAAGTTCTGTATTAACACTTACGTTTGCAACAAGATTATCGGGATGTAAATCATTAAATAATACTTGTTCTTCACCATCATCCCCGGCAACTAAGGCTTCTGCATCTTCTGCTTCTTTTCTAAACGAAGCGTATTTACCATCCTCATACAAGAGAGTTGATTGCAAACCTATTATTCTCCATTCAACCCGTCTTATTGGTAATCTAACATTAAACCCTCCGGTTACTCCTCCACCATAAAAAGATTTATCTCCTTTAAAATCGGTCAACTCATTAACGTGATACTTACCCATATAACCTAAAATACCATAAGATATGTTATGATGTTTTTCAGAATGGACTCTGTGTATGAGAAAGTCGCCAAATCTTGATAGCTCATCGGAATAATAACCTTCGCCGAAATTTGTGAAATACTGTCCTGACACGTAAGTAGCGGCTTTATTGTTTTCGGCATCTTCTTCATAAAGAGGCTTAGTCAAATATTTTGAAGTGCTTCCGCTATTAGCAACTCCATAATGTACGGTTCGCATAGTAGGTCCACACCCGGTTATTAGCAATAGTGTTAATGGCAAGATAGTGGATATTGTAAATTTATTAAGGCTCATTGATATTTTGTTTGAACGAATATCAAAGTTATATTTTTTATTGAAATGTTTTTTCTGGCAAACATTTTTTAACTTCAATAATATTGTAAAAACGCAAGTGTAATATTTGTTATTTGTTAATTTTAATTTAGATGTTATATTTGTTGAAAATAATATATCAAAACCTATGAATCTATGCAAGAGGCTTTTAATAATTTATTAAAGCACAAACCGGGTTTTATAATCGCATTTCTCATTATTTCGATAAGTGTCTGCAATGGGCAAAAGGATTATCATCTTATAAACGTATTACCTGTTACATTTCACGACAATGAAAACCAATTACATCTTGCTACGGCTATTGGTATGGGTACAGGGGTTGATTTAGCAATCAGCTATTCAGTTAATGAAGAATTTGCAGTTTTTGCAACCGGAAACATGAATATTTGGTCAAGAACCAAATTAAACATCCTTAGTTTGGCTTCTGATTATAAAGTTGAGAAAAACGATTATGCCATTACCGGCGGATTGATGCGCTTCAAAAATTATGACAATAAGCTTTTAGAATCTTATGTGGGATATGGGTTTGCCGAAGTGGATAATTACTGGCATTTTGTATCCAGAACTGACCCAAGGGATTTTGTGGTTGCAAAGTACTCAAGTTTGTTTTTTCAAACCAACTTTGGATGGATATTTGAACCCTTTGCATTTGGGCCAACGGGGCAAATATCTTGTTCCTACTATCATGACTTTTTGCATATCGATAACAAAGGAGTACAAACAAGATATGATAACCGCATTATTCTAAGTCTGGATATTGGTTTATTTATGAGCTATAGCTTTAATGGATTAAATATTAACATGCAGATTGGATCTGCATTACCAATTTCTATGTTTAATGTTAATGATTTTGATGAAGCTCGTGACACGGGAGACTTCATTAAAGTGGGATTCCATTATAATTTTAATTAAATAATCTTTGACTAATTCTAATTGAAAAGCATGCAACAAACTTTGAGTAATTTATTAAAACAAAAACCAATTTTTATTATCGTTTTTTTGGTTCTCTCCATAAGCATCTGTAGCGGTCA
>SLSZ01000116.1 GCA_007130125.1 Bacteroidales bacterium | reverse complement strand
TGCCGGTAGGAGCGCCAACCTCACCTGTGATATCCAACTTTGTCTGCCTTGCACTGGACAGGGAACTGCAGGATTTATCCGAAAAGAGGCATTTTACCTATACCAGATATGCCGACGATATCACTTTCTCTGCAGATCATCCTTTTACCGAAGATCACCTGAGAGAGATTGAAACCACAGTTGAAAAGCACTATTTCCGTATCAATCACGATAAGACACGGATAACAGGCGCAAACCGCAAACAGACAGTTACCGGTCTCGTGGTAAATGAAAGGTTGAACATAGACCGGCGCATGCTGAAAAAAATCCGTGCCATGGTGCATGACTGTACAAGAAACGGGTTGGAGCAGGCAGCAAAAAATCATCTTGGGATCAGGGGAGCTTCCGACCGGGCCATGACCAAGTGGTTTATTGACCGGCTCGGCGGCTATATCAGCTTCGTGGGGCAGGTTAGGGGTACCAAGGATCCGGTATATAAAAAATTAAAGACAGACCTTGAAACAGCCTTGAAGATGTACTATTGATAAAGTTTCACAACCAAAGTAATGAGTTGAGTGATTATAAATTATCACACGCTTTAGTTTTAAAGCTTGTTGTTTCGCTGTAGGTTATACCCCTCCTGTTCGTTGCGTATGCCTTTATATAATAAGTAGTGGCCGGGGAAAGTTCGATTAAAGTTCTTTTAAATATATCTGATCCCCTGAGTGATGCAGCCACACATTCAAGATTAGATTTATTGCTGATATCAGAAATTGCCTCAGGATCAGTGCTCCAACAGACACCTCTGCCAATTACAGTTATCCCGCCATCACTAATTATTTCAGCTTCTACCAATGCAGTCGACGAGGTTATATCAGAAATATTGTTTAATGATATAGACGGCGAGTCCCCGCCAGAATATTTCAAACATCTTACAGAGAAACCATTTTCATGAGCGTAACTTACAAAGAAATCTCTTGTAACTCCATCTCTGTGGTGATTTAAGCCCCGGCCCCATGCTGTGATACTGTAATCCCTGGTTGAGCTCCAAAAATAAATGGTTTTCCCCAGGCCAAAAAATTCGCCTTTCTCATAAGAGCGGAACCCTCCTAAAACTGCATTGAAACCACTCTCGCTGAGAATTCCATCCTTAGGTATTTCCCAGATACCATTTTTATTTAGAGAAATATTTGCTGCCTTCATACTGCTTCCGGCAATCGAGTAACCACCTAGTGAATCAACCAGTACCTGCCATTCAGTATCTTCCGGAACAAACCATCCCTCGGGACATATGTTGCTTGGATCATTGACGTCATACCAGTTATATAACCTGCCGGAGAATTCATTGTGATAACTATTATTATTGTACCAGCACCACGCACCGGTTTCAAGATTTGCCCACCTGGCGCCATCTTCAACATTTAATATAGGATCACCATTTGAATAGCGGGAAGTCCGCAAATTTTCAGCCATCCATATTTGATTCCCCACCCGTATAGTAGTATAGGTATTTCCATCGACATCCATAACTGTCGCGTTTTCAAACAAACGGCTGCTTTCGGCGGTTCTTCTGACATTGCATGCCGTGACCACCAGGAGGGTTATTGCCAGGCAACTTACTTGCATTAAAATTTTCCTTGTCTTCATACTGTTAATTTAAGATTTTATGGTTTGCTTACTAAGTCTTTAAAGCAAAAAAAGCCATTAAACGTACCTAAGCTTAAAGAAAAAACCCCAAATCACAGCAAGCGCTGATGCAACTAATGCTATACTGAGATATTTGTCCGGTAAGGGGACTTGAAAATTATCGACAATCCATATGCTGGTATTTTCAACAACTTCATTGATTTTGGGGAACAGTGGTTTCAACAACTCAACAAGAATTGTTGCCAGAATGGTGCAGACAAGCACTGAAAATCCGTGTGAGGTTCCATGTTTGATCATAACTTTCCAGATTGGGTTTATATAAATCATCAGGAGCAGTTATCACAGGTTAACTATTCCTCTTTACCAGAAAAAAGCAATATTAGTGCTTTTGATTAAAATTATTTTTTATATTTAGAGATATTTAGGTTATCAGGTAAACGGTAAATTTTTAATACATTATAAATTCAATTAATTTCCAAATGAAAACAATTAGAATAATACTCGGAGCAATTTCAATTATTATTATTATTTTGGGTTTTCTAAGTTGGCGCCTTGAGTTTAGTCTACCTTATTATGATTTTTGGTATTACATTATTGCAGGAGCTGTTCTTGGTTATGCAGTTTATTCTGGGCGTGTTATTGCGCCTTATTTAATGTTCTTATCACTATTCCCATTTGCCTATTCAGGTTTTCTCCTTTTGTTTGTAAAAAGCACAACCTGGAATGATATATCTCTGGCAATAATTATTGGAATAGTATTACTAGCCGCTGGGTTTATTTTATATATGATAGGTTCTGAATCAGTAAAACTAAGGGCCGACGCACAATTAAGCCATGATTCGAGGGATGTTGTTTGTGCCGCGTGCGATCAATATCTGGGGAAAGCAGGTGGATTTAAATCACCTTGCCCAAGATGCGGAAGTAATCGCTATAGCCTTGAGTAATATTATACACTTTTGAATTCTATATTGATACTATCACTTTGGTAATCTTTATGGCATAAGCCTTTTGTTTAATATATCAGCCATCCATATTTGATTCCCCGCCCGTATAGTAGTATAGGTATTTCCATCGACATCCATAACTGTGGCGTTTTCAACCAAACGGCTGCTTTCGGCAGTTCTTATGACGTTGCATGCCGTAATTATCAGAAGGGATATTGCCAGAAAACCCGCAGGTACTATGATTTTTCGTGCTTTCATATATATCATAACTTTTAAAGTTTGGTTCCATTGAATTATTTTAGGGATAGTTATCATGGGTTATTAACATTTCCTACTCCGGCCTCAGGGCATTTAAAAATCCATTTTGACGCCACATTATCTATTTACAAGCCTTCAGACATCCGTGGAATAATGGCTTCCGGATTTGGGCTTTGCGAAAATAACCGGAGATATCCGCTGCCCACCGTGATAATAGCCGTAACTCCTGATAAACAAATGTTAATAAAATAACGGTTAAAGAAAAGGGTGGTCTTGCAAAAAACCATATTTTTAATTTCCGGAATATCAATAAATTCGATAGTATTGAAAAACAAAATCTATAAGCTGTTCAGTATCAGCCAAAAACAATAGGGCCTTTATTGCCGGATGTAATTATTTTTTTAACTTGAGAATTTTCAGTCTACTTTTTGGTGTGATTGACCAGGCGAAGCTGTAGATAAAATATGAAAATGCCATCCCAACCCCATCAAAAACATTAATAATCAAATTGAATTCATATGAGTAAAATTGATTCTGAAATTTCCCGTGCCGTTGAAATCTTAACGGGTGATCCTCAATCACCTGTGGCACTTTTCGTAAATGCGCCTGCTCCCGATACCGATCTCTCGTATCTTCAAATGTGGTTTGATTACCTCAAATATATGAATGAGGGCAGAGATCACTTCAGCGAACTTATAAATGACGGATGGCTT
>SLSZ01000100.1 GCA_007130125.1 Bacteroidales bacterium | reverse complement strand
CCCAGAGCTTTGGTAACTTTCCCCGGGCCATTAATAGAGTTATTTGATATTGTTTCATAACCGGTTCGTTCTTTAATTTTTTCAATACCATGTGTAGGAATAACTCCCCTAATAAGAATTGCATGAGGCACATCAGTTTTGTTGGTTACTATATTAAATAAAGAATGAATGCCATAGCATAAATAAACATAAGCAATACCTCCTTCAAGGAACATAGTGTTGGTACGGTTTGTGCGCCTGTTTCCAAATGCGTGTGAAGCTTTGTCGTTTGCACCTGCATAGGCCTCTGTTTCGCAAATAATACCACCTGTGACTATATCTGAATCTAGATTTGTAAACAGATATTTGCCAAGAAGTTCACGGGCAAGTGTAACCACATCATCTTGCAGGAAAAATCGTTTAGAAAACGTCATTATTAAAACAATTCCACAGAGATGTTTTGAATGAAAGCAGTATAAGTATATTTATCACCGACCTTAACCCCGGAAAGTGTAAGCAATACGGGAATTTCCTCTCCTTTTGAATCAACAATATTAACTTCTGTTCTTTTACCAATAAGGTCATTATCTGGTGATTGCAGGTATTTGATAATTTCACCGTTCTTAGCTTTGTTATGAGGCGGTGGGAGTATTTTCTTGACGTTTTTACCTAATATTTCTTTACGGTCGATCTTCCATAACTCCTCAGCTGCTTTATTAAAAAGCTCCACTTCTTCATTATGGTTGATTGTTATTATTGCATCCAGTGCCCCCTCAAGGGTTTTTTCATTTCGCTCTTTGACAGTTTCAATATCTTTTATATGCTTTTCCGTTTGTTTTTTAAACTCTTCATGTTGCTTTTTGATTTGCTCCTGCTGTTCAAGCAATTGTTCTTCCTGTTTACGCAATTGCTCAGTTTGTTTCTGATTTTCCAGCTCCATTATTTTTCTTTCTGTTATATCATTTGCAAGGTAAATTATTTTGGATACCTCACCATACATATCTTTAACAGCAGTAAAAGTACCATGCAGCCATTTTTTATCATTTGAAGCTGTAATATATTGCAGCTGACATTCAAAAGGAATACCTTTGAGAATGTTCTTCCAGGCATTCTTTAGGTTTCTCTGATTTTCATCCCTTAGAAGGCCTATAATAGTTTGTTCATTAATGTCTCCCAGTTTAAGTCCCAAAGTATTAAGAAAGCTTTGGTTTGCTTCTATAAAATATCCTTCAGGGTTAAAGCTTGCTTTTAGGTTAGACATATTCAGAGCATCTATCTGTCCTTCAAAGTCGAGATTTTGTTTCTTTTGCTCTGTAATGTCTATACCAAGGAAAAGGATTTTTTCAATGCTGCCATCGGGGTTTCTCACGCATGTATATGTAGCCATTGACCAGAAGTCATGTCCTTGCTTTGTAACATGCTTCATATCTCCTTCAAAGTGTTTGCCTCCTTTAGCAAGCTCATCCCAAATTTTAAAGAACCAGTCTTTATCCTTTTTATGAATGAATATTGAGATATGCTTTCCCTCAACCTCTTTATTGCTGCTATAGCCAAGTTTATTAAGGAACCTGGTATTGGCATACAATAACTTCCCGCTGGTATCATATTCTGCTCTTACAAGTGTATGGTTTACTGCATTGGTAAAGTTGGTCAGCATTTCACCTTGCCTGGCAGCTTCTTCTTTAGCAATATTTAATTCCTCGAGGTTTTTACGCATCTCGTCTTCCTGTTCTCTAAGCTTCTTTTCTTTCTCTTGAGACTCTTCCAGAAGCTTAGCGGTATGAAGATTAACCTTAGCGCTTGAAATGACAGATGCAATAGTTTCTGCGAGCTTTTCAACAAAGTCTATCTGATATTTTTCAAATTCTTTCAGCGAAGCAATTTCCATTACCCCGTGAATCTCTTCATTTATTTTAAGTGGAACAATAAGCAGCGATGTAGGTTTTGTTTCACCCAGTCCGCTGGTTATTGTAACATGCTCCTCGGGGATATCAAGCAAATAAATAGGTTCTTGTTCAAGGGCGCAAGCACCTATAAGCCCTTCTTCCCATTCAATACGTTTTTCAAGGAATTTTTTGCGGTTATAAGCATAACAAGCCGCAAGTTCAAAATGCTTATCCTCGGGGTCTTCATCATTTATCAGGAAAACCCCACCCTGTTTGGCATCCAAATAATCAACAAGGTTAGAAATAATATTATAAGAAAGATCTTGCAGGCTATCATTATTTTGCCTGACAATATCACCAAATTTGGCAAGCCCTTCATTAACCCATGAACGCTGATAATCTTCTTTTTTGCGTGTTTCTTCTTCTTCCTTGCTCCTTTTGAGATGGTCGCGCAATCTTATCAGTGAATTGCCTATCTCATCATCAACTTCCTTTTCGGCATCAATATTGTAATCAACATCTATTTCGCCCTGTGCAAGCCTTTCGGTAAATGAAAGTATTTTTTCAGCTTTAACTTTTTCATTATCGGCAGCAGACTCCAGTTCTCTGGCTTTACCGGCAAATTGCCGGCCAACAAAATAGCCGGTAGCAGCAATTACAAATGGTGCAAGATTAATAATCCACAATATTGGGTTATCCGCATATGCTATACTAATATTCCCAAAGGTGAAAGCCATCTCTTTAGTCAAAAGTTCAATAACAATTGCCAAAATAGGAAATATTAACCCCAACAGGAATCCAAAAAAAGCAAATTGCGTTATTATACTTTGATTGCTGCGATAATTCATAATGCTTTAAAATTATATTGGTTATGAACTTAGGTTGCTAAAATAATATTTTTTTCTTTGGCATTTAGATTAAGGTGGATTTATTTTGTATTTTGAGCAATAGATTTGCGATTTCACGGCACACATTCTCAAAATATTATTTAACCTTGACTTCAAGACACTTCTTATCATCAAAATAAGCTTCTAAAAGGTCATTTATTTGCACTTCTCCAACTCCGGCGGGCATACCCGTAAAAATCAGGTCACCGATTTTTAGTGTGACAAATTTTGAAATATAGGAGATGAGTTTATCAAAACTGAAGTTCATTTGATCTGACGATGCTTTTCGGATAGTTTTGTTATTGAGCTTAAGTGAGAAATTAATATTACTTAAGTCTTTTATTTCATTTTTATCAATAAAACTCCCAACAGCGGCAGAACCATCAAAAGCTTTGGCTATTTCCCAGGGCAGTCCATCCTTTTTGCACTTTTCCAGTACATCAATAGCAGTAAAACTCACGCCAACAGTAATTTTATTATAATATGTATGTGCAAACCTCTCGGAGATATGCTTACCTAATCTGCATATACGTAAAACCAATTCAGCATCACAATGAATATTTTTCGAAAACTCAGGGTAATAAAAAGGCAGTTTACTTTTAATCAGTGCCGTTTCGGGCTTCATAAAAAAAACAATATTTTCTGTTATATCAATACCAGGATCAGCGGCATCGGTCTTATAGTTTTTACCTATACACAGGATTTTCATGTAAAATGTTTTTGGAGGTAAAATTACTAATTTATTAAGTTTTTAGTTTTTAACTTAAACAAATCCTTTAAACAATCTACTTTTGCTTGTG
>SLSZ01000016.1 GCA_007130125.1 Bacteroidales bacterium | reverse complement strand
TCAAGCTTAGAAAATGGGATAGTGAGGGCAAGGTAAGCAAAGAAAAGCTTGAAGAGTTGGAGCTATTGGACGAAGCTAAAAGCTATTAATTAGTAAAATCCTAAATCTTATTATAGTCGTACCCCGACTGATTGTATGGTTTGTGGTGTATATTCTTGTTTTTTTAGCTCTAATAGCAAAGTCGAGGCACGACGATGGGAGGTATTGCAGTCGTGCCCCGACTTCTTAGCTATGAGCCTGAATGTTAAGATTTGATTACGTACTTTAAACAAAAGTCGGGGTACGACTGCTAAGTAATGTTACACATAACCATTATACACAAAAATCTCCTCCACACTCTTCCTGATCTTTTTCCTCCTGTCTTTAGCAGGATAACCCAAAGTAATTAATAGTGAAATACGCTTTGATTCCGGAATATTGAGCAAATGTTTTACTTTCTTTTCATTAAACCACCCCAGCATACAAGTTCCCAAACCCAGTTCAGCTGCTTGCAGACAAAAATATGATGCCACAATACCGTTATCCATTACCGGAAAGTCTTTGTCCTTAATACCACCTCCTACTTTAGCCAACCAGGTAGGTTTCTCTGTAACCAAAGCAACTATAACCGGAGCCTGCGATACGAATTTGTTAAATCTTAGCAAGGGCCCATATGATGTTTTAGCAACCTTATCTTTAAGTTCGGGCTTATCTACCACCACAAATTTCCATGGCTGAGAGTTGCAAGCCGAAGGTGCAAGACGGCATGCCTCTATGATCTTATTGATCTTTTCTCTTTCAACTTTTGTGTCTTTGTACCGCCTGACACTTTCTCGCAAATTAGCCAGATTCAAAAAATCATTCATAACAAATAAGTTTAAAACATTTTGTATATTTGTTTGTTAAAGTATACAAAAACTAAGATTTTTTACATTTACAAACCTATAAATTTATTTATAAACTAAAAACAAAAAAAAAGATATGTCAAACTATCATGAACCAATAGATGAACTAGGTGCAGAAGCACGAAACTTTTCCAGGGCTTTGAACAGCCTCAAGGAGGAAATTGAAGCCGTTGATTGGTATCATCAGAGAGTTGTTGCATCAGATGACCCTGAACTAAAGGAGATAATGGCTCACAACCGTGATGAAGAGATTGAACACGCATGTATGGCTATTGAATGGCTTAGAAGGAACATGCCGGGATGGGATGAAGAACTTCGTACATACTTGTTTAAAGATGGCCCAATCGCTCATCATGAGGAACATGACCACGAAGAAGGCGGATCAAGTGACGGATCGGATTCATTAAACATTGGAAAAATTAAAAAATAAAAGAGGAGGATAAAATGGATATATTAAGAAAATCTTTGGCGCCCATTTCGGGACCGGCTTGGGAAGAAATAAACGAAACGGCTGTTGATGTTTTAACTTCAGTGCTGTCTGCAAGAAAGTTTATTGATATTGAAGGTCCAAAAGGATGGGATTATGCTGCTTTATCAGAAGGCAGGCTAAATGTACCGGCCAACCAAAAAGGAGATGTCAAATATGGTATAAACCAGGTTATGCCTTTGGTTGAAAGCAGGCTTCCTTTTGAACTCAACATCTGGGAACTGGATAATGCAGAACGCGGATGCGAAGACATTGAACTTGACAACCTTGAAGATGCAGCAAGAAAAATTGCTCAGTTTGAAGAAAATATTATATACGAAGGCTTGTCAAAAGCCAATATTAAAGGGCTGAAAGAAGCTTCAGAACATAAAAAGATATCATTCCCCGACAACGGTAATGATATACTTGCAGCTGTTACTAAAGGTATTGCCCAAATGAAGAAAGCTTCCATTGAAGGGCCTTATTCTTTAGTACTTAGTTCAGACAAATGGGAAAAAGTACAAAGTTTTGTTCAGGGTTATCCTTTAACAAAAAGACTTGAAAACATGCTTGGCGGGTCAATTATAATGGCTCCCTATGTTAAAGATGCTTTTCTTGTAACTGAACGCGGTGGTGACTTTAAGATGGTCATTGGGCAGGATCTGTCTATTGGTTACGAAAGTCACAATAACAAAACCGTACAGCTTTATTTTACTGAATCATTTACATTTAAGATCATAGACCCGAAAGCAGTATTGGTTTTTGAATAAAACCTGATCTATTATCTTTACATTAGTCCTCATACGTTTTTAAAGCTTATGGGGACTTTTTTTATTTCCTGCCTCCCACTCTTCTACCAAACCAGGGTATATTTCAAACAATGGATGTGGTTCAGTACATGTGATCTTATCATTTTCTTTGAGCAATAAAGGATCGCGTAGTTGTAATTTATTTTTAAGATGTATCCACTCATATTCCAATTGCCCCCGGGTTACAGGAATTTGTGTAACCTGCTTAATCGACACAAACTTTTCAGCATTGAAGCAGTAATTTCTCCTTTTCGCCTCATCAAAAATTACTTGTAAATAGAAAGCAATTGATTTTAAAGGTGAAACACTTTTGCGAAATCTTGTTAATTGAGGATGATTAACATAACCACGGGTTTGGCCTTTCAAAACCGCTTGTGCAAGCAAGGATTCACGCCATAAAGCAACCAATCCCAATCTATCAAGATATTTTGGATGTACTGTCCAAAGGCGCATAATATTGTCTGTATTAATTATAATTATTAATGGAATGTTTTTACCAAAGAAACTGCCCGGAAAAGCTATAATATGCAGTGTAATATCTTTAAATCATCAATCCGAAAACAACTATATCATCAATCTGTTCATATGAATCTGAATCATTGGTATTCATCCATTTAACAAGTGTTCTTTCCAGTTCAACTCCTTGCTCTTTCATAGGTAGTGATGATGTGTTTGCAATAAGTTTTTTGAATGCTTTCCTGCTAAACTTTTTCTTTTGCATACCTCCGAACTGATCAACAAATCCATCACTATACAAATACAGTTTATCACCCTTTTCAAGTTGAATTTCATGGTTTTTAAACTTATTCATAGTATGATACAAAGAAATAGGCATTCTGTCACCTTTGATTTCTTCAATGATTTCAGATTTGTCCTCTTTATTTTTTGCCACAGCATTTTTTCTTATTATCCACAACGGGTTATAAGCTCCTGCCCAGTGACATTTATATGTTTTTTTGTTAATAACAGCAAGACTTATATCCATTCCATCCACTTGGGAGTCGAAGCTGGGTGATTGCTTAAGTGCCTTGATCACTGCTTCCCGGAGTTCATTAAGCACCATTGCAGCATCAGTGACCCCTTTTTTTGATATGATCTGGTTTATAAAGCTAATGCCTAGCATCGACATAAGTGCTCCGGGAACACCATGGCCGGTACAGTCAGCAGCAATAACGACAGTCCAGTCTCCCTCCGAGCCTGCCCAGTAAAAATCTCCTGAAACAACATCTTTTGGTTTAAACAAAATAAAATATTCATCAAGCAAAGAATCTATAAAATCATCAGTTGGTAAAGCAGCTGTTTGGATTCTTTTAGCATATAATATTGAATCATCAATCCTGAACTTCTGTTTTTCAATAAAATCTTTCTGTTGAACAACCAATTCATGATGTGTTTCAAGTTCTTCTTTTTGAGATTTTATTTCTTCAT
>SLSZ01000169.1 GCA_007130125.1 Bacteroidales bacterium | reverse complement strand
GCAGAATTTTGTGCCATACTAACAGTATCTGAGTCATTATTATTATCAATGATAATTGAAGGTGTTGCACTGCTCAATTGTTGGTTGTATGTGCTGATTTTTTTTGCATCCCCTGCAGGATGATGGATGCCGACACCTGAAGGGCTTTGCTCTCCGCTTATGTTCCACCCGCTATAATAAGGTTGCCATGATGCCGGGGGAGGTTCACGCAGAAGCAACAACTTGAAATCCGACCCACCATCCAACTGTCCCTTTGATTTAAGAGCACAACCATGTAACATATTATAAACAGGCGTTCCTTCATTCTCGCATCCCGGCCTTTCAAAATTAAAATAGAAATGCCAGTACACCATATCAGCTGAAGTTGCATCCTGCCCGCAATGATCTGCCGATAAAAAGTATGGCTTGCCGTCGCCGGCAGTATTATTCACAAGCGCCCCTGTACACCAATAATAACTATCATCCACCCTCATCAACATCCGGGCTATGCTTCGCTTGTGCATCTGCCAATCATCTCCTTCAGGACAGTTTATATTGACCTGGCAAGAACCGGAATCTCCCAGATCCTTACCCGTTTTTGCTAATAATCCACCGCCATCTGATACGTGAACTATTTCACTTATATTAAATAACAAACGATCATCATTTTTGATACTCCCTTCTTCATTTTTTTGCTCCAGTTCAACAGTTATAGTTTCTCCCGGCACAATATGGGTGACAAAAATATTGTCTTCATTATTGTTCCGGTGGTCAAAAGCACCAACAACAAACTGTTTATCCCCACTGTAAACAAACATTCTGTAATTTTCAGGAAGATAAAACTCATCAAAAGCTAGTCCCAGTGCTACAGCATCAGGTGAATGAATATTTAACCTCCATATTTTTAATTTGTCTCCAACTTGCTTCCATGTTCCATAATTATGAGGTTTAACATCAGCCGGTAACGAGAACCCTGCATGCATGGGTTCACCTATTTTTGGATCAACAGAAACATCATGCTTCCTTTGCTCCATCTCTTCATCTAAGGAAACAATAATCGTTTCGACACTCTCAGTAGGCATTTTTTCTGAAAAACTTACGGGAGTACCGCCATATTGCACCTGTGCCGGCATTTTGCCGGAAATGAACAATAGTATAAAAGAAAACAAATAAATGGTGGAGTGAAATACACTTTTATTCATACGTTTATTTTTTTGGTAACAAGTGACGAATGGCATAGAGCATATAGCACCAACGGAGATTGCCAACTTTTGTCAACTGCCGATGGAGTGCCATTAACATCCCGATACTTCGGGACTGCCGACCGGAACTTCCCGTCACTCGTGATCCGTTACTATTTAATTATTCTCCAGTGTGTGAAAAAAGTTCATCAAAGAACCCTTTTGCAAATATCTAAATTCAAAACTAATCAATTAACCGCAATTTTGATTTTTTTTAACATACAGCCAATTTTTACCAAAAGTATAATATTTTCAATATTTATAATTATAAACACTATATTTGTTAAAAATTGGGTAGTTTTAGCAAAATATTGATGAATTGTTTGGTGGAATCAAAATTAATTTTATAATTTAGCACTACGATTTTGCAATTGCTTTTGTAAAAAAAACGTTTTTTTAACTTTTTTTTTATAAAAAATGTTGTCAATTAAAAAGTTTATTTATATTTGCCAACATTAATGCAATTTTTCAGGTTAAAACAGCAGCCAATTCGGCACTATTTTAACAAATTTATTTTTTAATAATCCAGTTATTTTGGATATGCATAGAAATAACGGTTTTGATTTAGAGAGATCAAATCTTTTGTTTACAACTTATTCGTTAGTATTGTTGCTCAGTAATAATAATATATGTGCAACAAAATTCATTTCCACTTTTGAAACTTTTTTCCAACTTTTTAATAAAAACAATTACTAACTAACTAAAATCATATGCAATAAAGCAAAATAATTATTAATGTCAAAAATTAAAAATTAGATTAAATTATTTCTTAATGTTAAACCAAAATTCTAAAACAATGAAACAACTATTAACAATGTTTATGGTTCTTGCTGTTACAGTTGCTGTGGCACAACGGCCGGAACCAAGTGCTCAAATTATGCTTGACGAGCATCAATCCAGGACTTATGGTCTGGATATTAAAGAAGATAATGATGAGCTCGAACTAGACACTTTGTTGCCAGGTAACTGGGAAAACCGCACGGGTGTTGCCGGATATTGGTGGAGCGAGGATATGGGTTATTTCTTTGGTACTAACCTTTATGGTGACCATGGTTATGGCCAAAGATTCAGAGTATCTGCTCCCTACGAAATTTACGGTGCCCTTTACTGGTACGTTGCCGCAGACGGAACAACCGGTGACGTTACCTTTACTATCTGGGACTGGGACGGCAACGAACCTGGTGATGTAATTGCAACTTCTGTAGTGCCATTGGCAGACATAGAAGCAAGTACAACTTTCCTTCCTGATGAAGATGAAGGAACTCCGGGTGCATTTTATGTTGACTTTACCGATGAAGACGGAAACCCTGTTGAGGTTACTAGCGACTATGTTATAGGTGCTGACGTTACCGGACTTGATGATTATGTGCCCGGCTCCTACAGGCTTGGAAATGCATCCTCAGCAATTGGTGATGGTATTGAAACGTTAGCTTATATTAATGAAGCAACAGGATGGATTAATGCTTCAGCATATTTAGGTGGTGCTGAATTAGATATTGCTATATTCCCTCTCATCTTCATGGAATTTGACGTAACCTTCAATGTTGATATGACGCGTGCTGTTTATGATGTAGACAAAGATTTCGACAAAGAACAACATGATGTATATATAACCGGTAGCCACATAGGTTGGCCGGAACCAGGCAGTGACGAAGAATACAAACTGGAACTTCTTTTGCCAGATGAATTCCAGGTAGTTTTTTCAGAAGGCTTTGAAGGTGGTGCAATACCCGCCGGTTGGCTTAATATTGACGGCAATGAAGATGGCTATAGCTGGAAAATAGCACAATACGGCTATAATCCTGTTGAAGGCAATTATGTTGTCAAATCACAGTCATGGACACAAGAATCAGGTGCTGTGGAACCCGACAACTGGCTTATAACACCACAAATGAATATCCCTTATGGTGACTACAGGTTGAGTTTTAGTGTTAAAGCACAAGATGCCAATAATCCGGCTGAAAAATATTCCGTACTGGTGTCAACTACTAACACTGATCCTGAAAGCTTTGAAGCAATCCATACCGAAACCCTCACTTCAGGAGCCTGGAAAGAAGTTGTTCTTGACCTTGATGATTATGAAGAAGAGCATATTTATATAGCCTTCAGACACTGGGATTGTGAAGACCAGTTTGAAATAGTGCTGGATGCGATAAAAGTTGAAGGTACACCTCCTTTGGTTTATACTATCTCTTTACCAAATGATGAAATTGAACTTGGATCTCAGCAATATAAATATTTCATTGTAGAGGATGACCCAACATGGGACTTCGGCGAATGGGAAGGTGATCCCAACAGAGGTATCATGATTACCGGTATGATGACGATGAATGACATCTGGGGCGAGCAGGTTACCTACGATCTTACTTTTGATGTTGTAGACGAAGCTGGT
>SLSZ01000195.1 GCA_007130125.1 Bacteroidales bacterium | reverse complement strand
GTTTTACCTCAACTGAAGGTATAAGCGTATTCTTGTTCTCTGATACTTTGATGCCATCTATATATGTTTGCAAAACGTTCATTTCGGCAGGGGAGTCCACCACAATAAAATCGGCAGGATCACCGGGTTGTAACATGCCCACAGGTATATTATAATGAACACATGGATTGAGTGTAGCGGCCCTTAGAACATCTATAAGATCATAACCGCTCTTTATTGCCCTTGATATCAGCTCATTGATGTGGCCCGACAATAATTCATCAGGGTGTTTGTCATCAGAACAAAACATAACCTGTTCAGGGTATTTTTTTATTACGGGCAGTAAATTGTCAAAATTACGGGCAGCACTGCCTTCACGTATCAATATTTTTACACCCAGGGCGGCTTTTTCTATTGCTTCATCAAGTGTAAAACACTCATGATCAGTCGATATGCCCTTATTAAAATAGTTTTTTGCGTTATTACCAAGTAAACCGGGAGCATGGCCGTCAATTGTTTTGTTATTTTTGACAGCGGCTTTCAGTTTTGCCATTACATCCTCGTTCTCATTAATTACACCGGGAAAGTTCATCATCTCCGACAAGTAGTAAATATCATCATTTAAAAGCATTTTCTCAATATCATCAACATTGATAACAGCACCGGAAGTTTCAAAATCCGTTGCCGGAACACATGAAGGAGCACCAAAGAAGAATTTAAACGGTACCTGCTTACCATTATTGATCATAAAGTCTACACCGCCAACACCCAGCACATTGGCAATTTCATGCGGGTCACTAATCGATGCAACCGTGCCATGAGTAACTGCCGTACGTGCAAATTCTGATGGAACGACCATTGAGCTCTCTATATGAACATGAGAATCAATTAATCCCGGCAAAATGTAATTCTTACAATCTATATCAGAAGCTTGTAGGATTTTTTCTATGCTGCCGTTTTTTACCCGGATAATTCCCGGAAACATTTTTTTATTAACTACATCAACAATATTTCCTGAAATTTCAAATGTTTCTTTATTCATGGTTCTCTAGTTATAAATAAGTGTGAAATAAATGATATATCTAATGCTTACAGCAAATATATTGATATATTCCGACTTTCCGAAAAGAATAAATGTCCTATAATTAATATTATGTTAAATTGATAAGCAGCTTATCAAAATTCATCTATTTAACAAATCTTTCCTGGTTCCTATTACCCCCCATCATATAATAATTCATAAATAATAAATAAAGAAATAAAAATCACCATGTTAATACTTAATTTATAAAAAAGACCGGATTGAAAAAAATCCGGCCTTTTAAAATTAAGTTTAGAAAAGTTTATTATTCAGGTTCTCCAAACAATTCCTGATATTCATCCTGAATTTCTTCCTGTTTTTCTTCCTGATCAGTTCTTGCATATAACTGGTACAAAGATGTAATAATTGCCCTGTACATTTGGTGATTAGGCTCTATTAGTTCTTTAGCAGTTTCCATGTAAGGCTGTGCTTTGAGCCACATTTCATTTATTCTTTCCTCGGCTTTCTGATACTGCTGGAAATCCCTTGTTTCCCTGAGTTCTTCTTCAGCTTCTTCAAATATTCTTATACCTTCATTAAAATACAATGCACCAAGGTTGTAATACGCATCCACATACTCATCATCTATTTCTATAGCTCTTTCGTAAGCTTTTACAGCTTCTTCAAAAGCCATTTCTCTTTCCTCTTCCGTTAATAGTTCATCTTCTGCCATTTTTTCATAATTGGCACCAAAAGCAAAGTGCAATGAAGGGTTTTCAGGGTCTCTTTCGATTGCATAATCCAGTATTTCCCTGGCTTCCTCGGTCCTGCCTGTCATCAAATAAAAATTAGCTTCACCAAAAACCAGGTCAATATCTTCCGGATATCTCTCCCTGCCCATTTTTAGATATTTTAATGCGCTTTCTTCAAGATCATCTTGTTTTGCCGACAAAGTTTCGTATTCACTTTTAATTTCATTTATCTTATCTTCATCAAATTTATGAGGTTCTTCTTCAATAACATGATCAATAATATCTGAAGGGGCGTCAAGTTCATAAGATAATATGGATTTTATTTCTCTTTCCGATTCTACCTGCTCAAAAATCGAATCAATCCGTCCTTTTTTATCATACGCTTTAATAAACGCTTCTTGTTTTTCAATATCAATTGCAATATTATCTCTTTCGTACAAATATGTGTTTGAAAGCCCCAAGTATATATATGGTTCGTCAAGCTCCAAATCTACAAGTTCTTTATAGTATTTCTGAGCATCCATATACACCCCACCCTGTTCTGCAGCTAATGCGGCATTGAATAGTGTCATTGTATCAGGAGATTCAAGCTGTTCGGTAACCAAATATGACCGGTGGAATTTTTCACTGGCTTTAGGAAAATCTTGTCTTTCATAATATTCTAATCCGTCTGCAAAAATAAGTTCTGATAAAACAAGCCTTTTTTGCTGAATCTCGAGTAAGTGTAGATTTGTTTCTTTATCTAGTTCTTCGGCTTTATTTACAGCATCATAGGCTTTTTTAAGAGGATCATCTGCTAACTCCTGATGTTCGGGCACTTCTGATTCAAAAAGATGCATATAATAATCTGCTTTAAGAAGCCATAATTCAGGATCTTCTTTTGCACCCTCTTCTTCAAATAATTGATCCAGTTGTTCTTTTGCTTCTGCAAAATTGCCATCCTCAATCTTTCTGGTAACTTCCCTAATTGGTGATGCGCAAGAAGACAAAAACAAACCTAAAATCAATAAATAAATCAAATTGTTTTTCATTTGTCTATAGTTTTTGTTATTTTAAGTTTAATTTAATTTAGTAAATGCAAAGTTAAAAAAATATTTTAAAATTATTATTTATCAATAAATTATAAAAATCAGTGCTATAGCGAATTAATAAAAGGATATTTTTCCAACTTCAATTATTCATCTTTTTCTTCACTATCAAGTCCTTGATCGCCGGGTTTATCAACCACTTGATCTTCCTCACTTTGAATTTCATCGTCAATATTATTATTTTGCTCACTACCATTCAAAGCTTGCTCCTGAATTTTTGCAATGGCAGCAATACTATCATCTTTATTCAGATTAATTAGCTTCACTCCTTGTGTTGCCCTGCCGACTTCACGTAATTCCGTCAGCGACATCCTGATTGTAATACCGCTTTTATTGATTATCATTAAGTCTTCGGTACCTTTAACATGAAGTATTGCTATTAATGCTCCGGTTTTTTTGGTAATATTCATTGTTTTCACACCCTTTCCTCCCCTATTGGTAATTCTATATCCATCAACCGAAGATCTTTTGCCATATCCTTTTTCAGAAACTACAAGTATACTTCCGGAGGTTTCTTCAATACAAACCATACCTACCACTTCATCACCAGGGCCTCCAAGTGTTATTCCCCTTACACCGGCAGCATTACGACCCATAGACCTAACTTTGCTTTCCTGGAAACGTATTGCCTTACCACTTCTCAAAGCCAGTAATATTTCACTTTCACCGTTGGTCAGGCATGCTTCCAGTAACTCATCACCTTCCCTGATAGTAATAGCATTGATACCATTAGCTCTTGGACGAGAATAGGCCAATAATGAAGTTTTCTTTATAATACCTTTCTTTGTGCACAAAGTAATGTAATTATTATTAACATATTCCTGATCTGTCAGATCTTTTACATTTACAAATGCTTTAATCTTGTCATCTGCAGGAATATTTATAAGATTTTGAATTGCACGTCCTTTTGATGACTTTGTTCCTTCCGGCAATTCAAATACTCTAATCCAAAAGCACTTCCCTTTCTCGGTAAAAAACAGAAGATAATTATGATTTGTAGCCAAAAAGAGATACTCGACGAAATCATCCTGACGGGTAACAGATCCTCTCGAACCTTTCCCTCCCCTGGCCTGCGTTTTATATTCGGCAAGCGGAGTACGTTTTATATATCCCATATGCGATATGGTTATTACCATATAATCGTCTGCAATGATATCTTCTATTTTGAAATTACCTGCACGGTATTCTATTTCAGATTTGGGTTTATCGCCATACTTTTCTTTTATTTCAAGAAGTTCTTCCTTTATGATGTCCATTCTCATTTCCACACTTGCCAGTACCGTCTTATAATAGTCAATTTTTTCACATATCTCTTTATATTCATTTTTGACCTTATCTCTTTCAAGCCCTGTTAGTCTTTGCAAGCGCATTTCAAGTATGGCTTTAGCCTGTATTTCGGTAAGTTCAAAATTGCTAATAAGTCCGGCTTTAGCTTCATCGGGTGTTTGTGATTTCCTGATAAGCTCAATAACTGCATCAAGGTTATCAAGTGCAATAAGAAGTCCTTCGAGTATATGCGCTCTCTTTTCTGCTTCGCTTAGCAAATATTCCGTACGCCTTATTACAACATCATGCCTGTGTTCAACATAATATTTTATTAAGTCTTTAAGGTTTAATAACATTGGCTTTCCTTTAACCAATGCAATGTTATTAACACTGAAAGAAGTTTGCAGTGAAGTATGTTGATACAGCAAATTAAGAACTACATTAGGCACAGCATCTTTTCTGAGCTCATACACTATACGCATACCCGTTCGGTCTGATTCATCACGTAAATCTGTTATCCCTTCAATTTTCTTATCATTGACCAGGTCTGCTGTCTTTTTTATCATCTCAGCCTTATTAACCAAATAAGGTATAGAAGTCACAATTATAGTTTCTTTACCGCTGTCAGACGTTTCAAATGTCGCTTCACCTCTTACAACAATACGGCCTTTACCTGTATTGTAAGCGTCTTTTACTCCATCATGCCCGTAAATAAGCCCTCCTGTGGGGAAATCAGGCCCTTTGATATGCTCCATTAAACCATCAATGGTGATTTCATTATTATCAATATAAGCAACTATTCCGTCAATCACCTCACTTAGGTTGTGCGGTGGCATGTTGGTAGCCATCCCAACAGCTATTCCTGACGAACCGTTTACCAAAAGGTTTGGAATTTTAGCAGGTAAAACTGTAGGCTCTTTTAATGTATCATCAAAATTAAACTGTAAATCAACCGTATCTTTATCGATATCGGTTAGCAACTCCTCGGCGGTTTTGCGAAGTCTGGCCTCAGTATAACGCATTGCTGCCGGACTGTCGCCATCAATACTGCCAAAATTACCTTGTCCATCTACAAGAGGATATCTTAATGACCAGGTCTGTGCCATCCTAACCATTGCATCATACACAGAGTTGTCACCATGTGGATGGTATTTTCCCAAAACCTCCCCTACTATTCTGGCAGACTTTTTGTACGGACGATTGGAAAAGATTCCAAGTTCGTGCATCCCAAAAAGAACACGACGATGAACTGGCTTCAAACCATCACGAACATCTGGCAATGCGCGTGAAACAATTACAGACATAGCATAATCAATGTATGCCGATTTCATCTGTTCTTCAATATCAACTTTTGTAATCTTTGCCTCTGACATAACTTATTTTGAATTAACAATAATGTGTTTGATTTGAGAAGCCACGAAATTACATTTTTTTTGTGTATTAAGCTATATTTAAGGGGTTATATTATTGATCAGTTATCAACAATTCCTGTTAATTATTGTTAATAGATATAAGAAACTTTAACCCTTTTAATGTAATATTGTTATTAATTTTGAAATGAATTTTATTACTTTTGGAACGAATCAAAATATTGAATATATTTGTAATATGGAAGCAAAATTTTCACCCCAGGTAAAAGATGTTATAACCTATAGTCGCGAAGAAGCCCTGCGCAACGGTAACGACTACATAGGTGTTGAACATTTATTGCTTGGCATCATTAGAGAAGGCGAAGGTCTCGCCATACAGATTCTTTCTAATCTGGGCATTGACCTTGTAAAAATAAAATCTTCGATTGAAAAAACTATACGTGTTGATAATAATAAAAACCAAAACAGGACTATTGATAATATTCCACTGGTTAGGCAAGCTGAGAGAGTATTGAAAATTACCTACCTGGAAGCTAAGCAATTTAACAGCGATCTTATTGGAACCGAACACTTGCTGTTATCGATACTTAAGGATCCGGAAAACCTTGCTACTAAAACATTAGGTCAATACGGCATAGATTATGAATCAATAAAAGAAGAGATTGTTAATTACAATTCAAACCCCGACGATACTTTTAAGCATGATTTCAAGGACGAGCTCTCTCATGGGGCTGAGGACGATGAAGCAACAGAAGGCGGTGGTTTCGGCGGTTCAATAAAGAAATTTTCGGAAAAGTCGAAAACACCTGTTCTCGATAATTTTGGAAGGGACATTACTAAGGCAGCCGAAGAGAATAGCCTGGATCCTGTTGTTGGCCGTGAACGCGAACTGGAACGGATTGCCCAAATCTTATCAAGGCGGAAAAAAAATAACCCGGTGCTGATTGGTGAGCCCGGAGTCGGAAAATCTGCTTTAGCTGAAGGACTGGCACTGCGTATCGTTGACAGAAAAGTATCAAGAGCCTTGTTCGGCAAACGAATAGTTACCCTCGATATCGCATCTCTGGTAGCGGGCACAAAATATCGCGGCCAGTTTGAAGAACGTATGAAAGCACTGCTTAACGAATTGGAAAAAGCACCCGATGTTATTCTTTTCATTGACGAGCTTCATACTATCGTCGGAGCTGGCGGAGCATCAGGTTCTCTTGATGCATCCAACATGTTTAAACCCGCACTGGCAAGAGGTGATATACAATGTATAGGTGCTACAACCCTTGATGAATACAGGCAACATATCGAAAAAGACGGTGCGTTGGAAAGACGGTTCCAGAAAGTTATTATTGACCCTACTACAGCTGAGGAAACAATAGAGATACTTAATAATATCAAAGAAAAATATGAAGACCACCATCTGGTTAAGTACTCAGATGAAGCAATTGAAGCTTGTGTGCATTTGACCGACCGTTATGCAAGTGACAGATGCTTGCCCGATAAAGCCATAGATGCCATGGACGAGGCAGGCTCAAGAGTTCATATTACCAACATTCGCGTGCCGGAAAAAATTGTTAAGATCGAAGAGGATATCGACAAGGTGCGTGAAGAAAAAACAAATGCTATAAAAAGTCAGAAATATGAACAGGCTGCAAAATTCAGAGACCAGGAAAGAGAGCTTATAAACCTGCTTAAGGAAGAAAAACGCAAATGGGAAGAAGAGTCTCAGTTGCATAGAGAAGCTGTCACCGAAACAAACGTTTCCGAAGTTGTTTCTATGATGACAGGCGTACCGGTACAAAGAATAGCACTCAATGAAAGTGAACGCCTGATAAACATGGAATCAGAATTAGGTAAAAGTGTTATTGGCCAAAACGACCCCATAAAAAAGGTTGTAAAGGCTATCAGACGCAACCGTGCAGGATTAAAAGACCCCAACAAGCCAATAGGTTCATTTATTTTCCTCGGGCCAACAGGAGTTGGTAAAACACACCTTGCAAAGATCCTGTCAAGGCACCTGTTTGATACCGATGAGGCTCTCATTCGAATCGATATGAGCGAATATATGGAGAAGTTTGCAGTTAGCCGGCTTATTGGTGCCCCTCCGGGATATGTTGGATACGAAGAAGGTGGACAGCTTACCGAAAAAGTCAGAAGAAAACCTTACTCTGTACTACTGCTTGATGAGATAGAAAAAGCACACCCCGACGTGTTCCATCTGTTGCTGCAAATGCTTGATGACGGACAGCTTACGGATAGCCTCGGACGAAGGATAGATTTCAAGAATACAATTATCATAATGACTTCGAATATAGGCTCAAGACAGCTGAAAGATTTTGGTGCGGGAGTGGGATTTAACACATCATCAAGAAAGGCTAAAACTAAAGAATATACTCAAAGCGTTATTGAAAATGCTTTGAAAAAAACTTTTGCGCCTGAATTCCTTAACAGAGTTGATGATGTAGTAATTTTCGAATCTCTCAATAAAGATGATATATTGAAAATTATTGATATTGAGCTTGAATTTCTTTATAAACGAGTTGAACAAATGGGTAATAAAATCAAACTATCTGATAAAGCAAAAGAATTTATTGCCGATAAAGGATGGGACGCTGCTTATGGAGCAAGGCCCCTGAAGAGGGCAATTCAAAAATACCTCGAAGACCCGCTGGCTGAAGAAATAATTAAAGGCTCCTTTGAAGAAGGTGTAGTCATTAATATTGAACTTAATAAAGAAGGTGATAATATAACTATCAAAAGCAGCAAAAAACCTGCAACGACTAAGAACAAGAAAACGGAGAAAGAAAAGGAGACAAACAAAGAAAAAGAAAAAGAAAAACAAAACAGCAAGCCTTAAATTCATTTTAAGTATATAGTGTTTTCATAAAAAACAACCACTGATCTTTTACATAAAAATCAGTGGTTGTTTTTTTATTCCTTCGTTTTTCCTTCTACTTTTTTTGAAGGCTTACCGGCTTTTTGTACTAACGGTATTTTCTTTTTTCTGGGGCGGGTCGCTCCATAAGTGCCTCTAACAATTTTTCCTCTGCGAGACCTTTGATCACCTCTTCCCATAACTCAAAAATTTAGTTAATAACATTCATTATTACACAAATATAAAAGACTAAAAATTATGTTACAAGTTATTTTTGAAAAACATTATGTTTGCTAAGAATCCCTATTCGTTTTAACAAACCGGTCAATAAGCATTTGAGAGCTTTTGACACTACTTATCAACCATTGAAGTTTTATATCTGTTTTCTCTTTATCCGTTAATTGCCAATTGATATCGCTTTGGTGCAATTTTCTGGTAAGTTCATATAAGCATATTGCTGCTGAAACTGAAATATTTAAGCTTTCAGTGAATCCATACATTGGCACTTTGACAAAACCATCAGCCATGTCAGTAACTATATCTGTTATTCCCCGCATTTCAGTTCCAAAAACCAGTGCCGTTTTATTATCCAGAGGCAAATCTTCCAAAAGATAATTATTATCATACGGAGATGCCGCAATGATCCTGTAATTCTTTTCTTTCAATTCTGATAAACACGCCGCAGTGTTGTTCTCTAATTTGTTATACTTAAATAAATTAAGCCATTTAGAAGCTCCTAATACCACATCCGGATTTACTTCATATTCATTATCATTTTCTATAATGTGAATGTCCTGTACTCCAAAAATCTCGCATGATCTTAATACTGCACTGGCATTATGTGGTTGGTAAATATCTTCCAGGACAACCGTTAAATAACGGGTTCGATATTCAAGAACTTGTTCAATTTTTTCCAAACGCTGGTCTGTAACAAACTGAGTAAGGTACTCCACAAGACGCTGGTCAAAACTATTATCATTTTTGTTTGACTGGGTCATTTTACAAGATTATTGGTTTTAATCACTAATGTGCAAAGCTTGAAAAGCACCCTTGCTGCAATAATTGTATCAAGGTCGTTGTTTTCATCAGGAACAACTTCAACAAGATCAAACCCGATAACTGTTTTTTTCTTCTCTACCAATAAATCAAGCAAATACATAGCCTGGTCATAAGTAAGGCCACCCGGTACCGGAGTACCCGTTGAAGGACAATTAGAAGGCTCCAGCCCGTCTATATCAAAAGAAATATAAACTTTCCGGGGTAAATTGGAAACTATTTTCTCACAAATTGATCTCCACGTTGAACCTTCATAAAGAGATTTTTTTATATTATAATCATAAAAGACATTTATACGCCCGCGGTGATCTTGCATTCTTTGATTCTCTTCATGGCTGAATTCACGTACCCCAACCTGCACAAGTTTTTTCACTTCCTTTAATGATAAAACATTATACATTATTGAAGCATGCGATTGTTCAAGCCCTTCATAGCTATAACATAAATCGCCATGGGCATCGATTTGTAAAACGCCAAAATCATTATGTTTAGATGCCAACGCTTTAATGAGCCCGAGCGGGGTCGAGTGGTCTCCTCCAAGCAAACCGACAGATTTTCCTGCAGACAAAACTTTTTCACTCAAAAACTCCACTTCATTTGTAACGTAAGCTGATGCTTTATTTATCTCATCACGCAAATTAAGCATTTCGGGGCTATTTTTCAGATCACCTCCATTTTGCAGAAATTGCCTGTAAGTAAAAACTTTTTGCTCTAACTTGTTATTAAGATCAAAAATATGTTGAGGTATTTCCTCCATTGCAATACCTGCTTTCCATGCATCAGGACAAATATGGTTATAAAGATTGGTTTGCGGAGAGTTTTTAAGAACCCCTTCAGGTCCGTTACATGCGCCTGACTTATATGAAGCTGTAACATCCCAGGGTACAGGTATAATAATTAGTTCTGATTCTTCAGTAGTGAAAGGTAATCCAAAAATATTTGCACTGGTATCGCCCACTCCATTTGGATCAAATGATGCTATCTTTTCTTTTTTGCTTTGCATTGATATGACTGTTTATAAATGCTCACAAAGATAGCTACATTAGGCGATAAAAAAAAGCCGCTCCAAAATCATCTTTGGGGCGGCTTTTAAGATCTTTTTAAAAACGCTTACTTCACAACGTTTGCAAGTTCAGCACCTGGTTTGAACTTAACCACTTTTTTGGCAGGAATTGTAATCTCTTTGCCAGTTTGTGGGTTACGGCCTTTGCGTGCTTCTCTTTTAGCTACTGAGAAAGAGCCAAAGCCAACAAGTGCTACTCTGTCACCTTTTTTCAAAGATTTAGTTGTTGCATCGATAAATGCATCTAATGCTCTTTTGGCATCAGCTTTTGTTAAACCTGATCCAGATGCAATTGCATCAATTAATTCTGCTTTGTTCATCTTTTTTTTGTTTTGGTTAAAAATATTTTTAGATGTCTTAAAACATTGCAAATATAGGTTATTTATTAAATAATACAAGATAAATCTGCGAAATACCCTATTTTTGTTGATAAATTGGTTTTTTTGTTAATAACTTTTGCTCTATAACTACTGTTTTTATAGTGGTTTTAAAGAAATCATGATTTTTTATATTTTATGATAAATTTTTTTGAAAAATTTAAAAAAAATTATTCAGAAATATTGTATCCCCTTAGAAACTCCTCTACTTTACAGGGCTTTTTGCCGGGTAGTTGCAGCTTTTTTATTTTAATTGCTCCGTCGGGTGTGGTAATTTTGAGATAAGTTTTATTATCCGTAAGGATGGTCTTAACTGGGTAAGTATGATCAAATTTTTCCGGTATCGCTTCGAAGATCTTAATACAAACTGTTTTATTTTCTTTTATGGTTATTTCTGTAAAAGCACCGGGTACGGGGTTTAATCCACGAATAAGGTTAGCTATTTCATCACCGGCCCGGCTCCAATCAATGCAGCAATCTTCTTTAAAGATCTTAGGTGCTTTATTCAGGTTATCAAATTCATTTTCTATTGATTTCTGGTCAATTGGAGTAAGGCTTTTATCCAAAATACCTTCCAGTGTTTTAATAACAAGCCGGGCGCCTTTGGCCTTAATCTTATCATGGAGTGTCCCTGCAGTTTCATAGGGTTCAATATCAATTTTTTCCCTCAGCAATATCTTACCGGTATCTATTTTATCATCAATTATAAAAGTAGTGACTCCTGTTTGTTTTTCGCCATTGATAATAACCCAATTTATGGGTGCTGCGCCCCGGTAGTCGGGTAAATACGAGGCATGCAGATTAAATGTACACAAATGAGGGGTTTGCCATACTTCTTTTGGCAATTTTCTGAAAGCAACAACAATTTGAATATCGGGAGAGATATCTTTTAATTCATTTATAAAATTTGTGTCATTAAGGTTTTCGGGTTGTAATACTTTAATGTCATACTCAATGGCTGTTTTTTTCACTTCGCTAATGCATAATTTTCTGCCTCGTCCCGCAGGTCTGTCAGGAACAGTAACAACGGCAGCTATATTATAATTATTCACAACCAACTCCTTCAAAACATAAGCTGCAATTTCGGGAGTACCCATAAAAACGATCCGGGGTTTTTTTTCAGACATAACTAGAGATGATATTTAAAAGGTAGTTTAGCTTATTTGGATTTGCTGTGCAGCTTTCGTTTTAGTTCTGCCATTTTTACAGCCGTTGCTCCGGCTTCATCCCCTTTATTTCCATGTTTTCCACCCGCACGATCTTTGGCTTGCTGATAATTGTCAGTAGTAAGGACTCCAAAAACCACCGGTATATTTGTGTCCAGCCCAACTTGTGTTATACCGTTGGCCACGGCATTGGAAATAAACTCAAAGTGCCTTGTCTCACCCTGTATCACACATCCCAGGCAAATAACAACATCTACCTGAAGGCTTGCAGTAATTAATTTAGCTCCCATTGGTAATTCAAAACTGCCCGGAACATAATGTACGTGGATGTTTTCATCAATAACACCGAAACTTTTCATGGTATCAACGGCACCATGCAGCAAGGCAGAAGTAATATCATGATTCCATTCAGCTACTACCACCCCTACCCTAACGTCAGAAGCGTCAATATCACTGCCTTGATCAAAATCAGATAAGTTCTTTTTCTTTCCGCTCATAGCTAAAAATAAAACTAATCAACCAAAGCTTCAGCCCTGGCAATATATCTTTCGATATTCCTTGCTTCCTCAGAACCCTCGTACTCATCTCTTATTCGCTTA
Source organism: Bacteroidales bacterium (assembly GCA_007130125.1). Classification (GTDB taxonomy): domain Bacteria; phylum Bacteroidota; class Bacteroidia; order Bacteroidales; family UBA7960; genus PUKZ01. The sequence goes on along the minus strand of SLSZ01000195.1, from coordinate 1,143 downwards.
TACAAACGAATAGCTTCATTATATTTTCCAATATATTCATTCAGCTGGGCAGCTTTAAAAAGAAATACGGGTGTAGTTAAAGCATTTGGCTCGTGTCTGTAAGCTCTGGTATAGTATCGTAATGCATTATCTTCATCACCCAACTCAAGATAAGCATCCCCTATTACCCCATAAGACATTGCACCCAGGATTTGGTCACGTGCACGGTAATCTTTCAGATATTCGATTGCTTCATTATATTCTCCAAGCTTAAAATAGCTAATACCAGCATAATACCGCGCAAGATTAGCAGTTTTCGTCATGCTGTAATCTTCAATTATATCAACAAAACCAAGGTGAATTCCGTCACCATACAATGCAAGCTCTAACGAATCCTTTTCAAAATAATTTTCCGCCATGAATATTTCCGACTTAGCGCTTTGCTCACGAGGCTCAATAAAAAACCTTGTGTAACCTATATAACCGGCAGCAATAATAACTATTGCACCAACTATCCAAAAAATCAGGTTTTGGTTATTTTCAATAAACTGTTCAGTTTTACTTAAAGCCCCTTCAACAGCTTCAATATTCTTCTCTCCCTTTGTGTGTTTTTTGTGTTTAGTCATATTATATTTGATTTAGGCTGCAAAATTAATTTATTTTTGTATCATGCAAAGATTTTTAATTGCTTTTTTTAAATGTTGTCCGGTAATAAATTTTATAATTAAGCCGTTAACATTTCAAGTTATGGGTTGATGGGGATGTTGAGTCGTTGAGTCGTTGAGCTGATGGGTTGATAGTTACCGATTACCGATCACCGATTACCGATCATCCCGTCACCCGTTACTATAAAAAAACATTATTTAAAATATATTTAATACAAATGCAAAACCATCGGGCACTTTATATACCACTTCTGCTTCTGTTAGTTATACATACTTTTGTTTTCCAGGGATGCCGTGATGATGACTTCCTTGAAGATCCTTCGATTGAGCTTGCTTTTTCCACAGATACATTATTATTTGACACGGTATTTACGACGGTTGGCAGCGCAACAAAAAGTATGAAAGTATATAACAATCACAATAAACGGGTACGTATATCAAGTATTGAGCTGGGCGGCGGCACTTCATCATATTTCAGGTTAAATGTTGATGGCGAGCC
>SLSZ01000022.1 GCA_007130125.1 Bacteroidales bacterium | reverse complement strand
GGGCTCCAATCTCCGCCAAGCTCATTTTTTTCATCCAGGGTATAGTGTGGAAAGTTCAGAGCAACGAGGAATGCAATTTTGTTGTCAAAGAAATCATCACGCACATGTGCAGAAGGGTTATAAGCGCCGAACATCTGGTCAACCGGGTGCAACGGCCCTATGTCAAGATGTAAAGGCACCCTTAGTTCAAGGGCGATGCGGTTCATATATCCAAACAGGTATTCAAAATTTCTTGATATTCTGTTGAATACCAGGTCGAGTTCATCATCGCATCCAATATACCTGCTTCTGCAAAACTCGATGAATTCATCGACAGAGCCATCTTCGGCACGCCACAGGGAAGCTGCCTGGGTTACACCCTTTTGAATGCGGTCGGCTTGTTCTTCTCCGTGTTCCTCTACAAGCTCGTCTATAATTGCTTGTTGAGTAGCATCACTTACAGGGCTTACTGCATCAGGTGTTTTTTCGGGAGCACAACCGAAAAAAACTACCATAGCTAGGAATAGATAAAAAAATTTCTTCATGATTTTTTGTTTTTGATTTTAAAATATGAATAGCTGAAAAATTATTTAGCAGTTTATTTAGTTAATTTGAAATATTAGTTAATAAAGGCAAACCTACATATTTTTTACAACTATCCCAAAACAAAAATTTGGGAAATAAAAAAAATTTAATCAAAAGTTTGATTAAATCAAAATCAATTTCATAAATTAGCATAAAATTAAATATTTGTGAGTAAGTTTTTTATAACTGCAAAATAATACTCCGATAACTCATTTAACCTGAATTTAAACAATTCACCAAAACTTTGCATATGAAGAATAACGACACTACCCTAAAGATTGGCGATAAGGTTTATCCTACAGTAAAGCTTAATAATCAGATTTGGATGGCAGAGAATCTTAATCTAGAGCTAAATCATGGCTGCTGGGTTTATGAAGAGAACTCATTGTACGGCGAGTGGTTTGGGCGGTTATATACCTGGGATGCTGCCATGGAAGCTTGTCCCAAGGGCTGGCATTTGCCTTCCAATGAAGAATGGGATGCTTTGATAGAATCATTTGGTGGAGAGAAAGAGGCTTATCACCAGCTTCTCAAGAGTGGTGATAATGCATTTAACGCACGTTTTGCAGGCTACAGGTCGCATGATGGTATCTTTTTGAGCATAGAAAGGGCTGCCGACTTCTGGACTTCAACCGAAGCAGGTAAAGCCAATGCATGGCTGAGGTACATGCTTTATAAAAAAGAAAGAGTCTTCAAACTCATTGATGACAAAAGATGTGGCTTCTCGGTAAGGTATGTTAAGGATTAGCAAATAAACAGAAAAATATTATTTTTTTCCGCTTTTTTTGAACAATTATAATAATTGTTTTATTTTTGCCGTCAAACTTTAACCGTTCATTTGAATTTTTGAATAACACCATTGACGCTATAAGTTTCGCGACAGGCGAAAGACAAACGTCAACCATTAAAGTTTTAATTATAAAGAAGGAGCGAGAGACAGGGCTCAATGACCTCCTGGCAACCACCCCGCCCACCGGGAAAGGTGCCAATACCCGCCGAAAGGAATTATAATTTAAACATCAAAAAATGAAAAACAGATCACTTCTTTTTTTTAGAAAAAAATCCTTTTTTTACTACTATTCGATAGTGTTCCATATGCCTATGGAAATGCGCTAGTCCATTGTAGTTAATGCAATGGAGTTTCCCCCGGTTTTTTAACAGTATAAAACTACTCTGAGAAGCTCTGTGTAAAACATTCCCACAATGGCGGGGCAAGTTGTGCAACTCCATGGTTTATGTTTTTTTGAACCACAGAGTAACACAGTGATTCGCAGAGTTGCACAGAGGTGTTAAGTGAAAACATTCAATTCAAAACATTAAATAAAAATATGAAAAAGATAAAAACTTATTCGGAAATAAATGAGAGAATAAAAAATGGCAATGCCGTAGTAATGACGGCCGGAGAGTTTAAAGAGTTGGCAAATCATTCCAAGCCCGGTGAACTGGCAAATAAAGTTGATGTGGTTACTACAGCCACTTTTGGCCCGATGTGTTCCTCAGGTGCTTTTATTAATTTCGGTCATTCCGGACCCCCGATGCGACTTGAGAAAATTTCTTTAAATGATGTTCCTGCTTATGGAGGAATAGCTGCAGCCGATGCTTACGTTGGAGCAACGGAAACGGCTAATCCCCATGACAAATATGGTGGGGCTCATGTTATTGAAGACCTCGTATCAGGCAAAGATATCAGGCTTAAAGCTTCTTCAAAAGGAACTGATTGTTATCCGCGCAAAGAGATAGAAACAAAAATCAATATTGAATCCGTAAACGAGGCGTTTTTGTTTAACCCCCGTAACGCCTATCAAAACTATGCAGCTGCTGTTAATTCGCAGAGACGGAAGTTGTATACTTACATGGGTGTTTTATTGCCTTCCTGTGGAAATGTAAATTATTCCACATCCGGTGAGTATAGCCCGCTGTTAAATGATCCTGATATGCGCTCAATAGGTGTTGGTACACGAATATTTTTAGGAGGGACACAAGGTTTTGTGGCATGGCATGGAACTCAGTTTATCACATCACGCCCTCGCAATGAAAGCGGTATACCAGTACTTCCTGCCGCTACTTTATCACTGATCGGGAATCTCAAAGAAATGAGTGCTGAATTTATTAAAGCTGCATATTATGAAAAATATGGCACATCGCTTTTTGTAGGAGTAGGTATTCCAATACCCGTGCTGGATGAGGATATGGCTGCCCGGCTCGCTATAAGGAACGAGCAGATTGAAACACAAGTGTTTGATTATGGGCTGAGTGAACGACCTGTTGTGAAAAAAGTTAATTATAAAGAACTGCAATCAGGCGAAATAGAGCTTGGTGGCAGGAAAGTACGTACCGCACCACTGTCAAGTATCAGTGCAGCAAAGAATATAATGAAATTGCTGAAAGAAGAAGTTTCCACAGGTAAATTTCTTATTAATGAGCCGGTGGAGCACTTTCCGAAGAATACTACTAATAAGGCATTGGAGGGAATAGAACACGGATGACGCGGATTAGGCGGATTTTCGCGGATCAATATTTTATGACAGCAGCAAACATCTATTATTTATCCGCGATTATCAGCCTGATCCATATCAGCCGTGTTCCATTAAAAAATTATTAATACTAAAACTAAACATTGATGAAATCAAGATACGTATTCGTTTTTCCTACAGAAGCAATAAATAAGCCTCTTACATATCATCTGGTCAAGGATTTTGATCTGAAGGTCAATATTTTTAATGCATATATAAACTCGGGCGAGGAAGGCAACCTGGCACTTGAGATAGAAGGCAGTCCCGGTCAAATACAAGCCGGACTTGAATTTGCCAAATCCCTTGGTGTAGAATGCAGCACTTTGGATAAAAGAGTGAAACTTGAACATGACAGGTGTATTAACTGCGGTGCTTGCGTTGCTGTTTGTTATTCAGATGCTCTGAAAATGGATGCTAACACCATGGAGTTAAATTTTGACAAAGATAAATGCACTGTGTGTGAGCTTTGTACAACGGCCTGCCCACTTCAATTATTCAAAATTAATTTTGTGGAATGAGCTATCAACCGCGTTATTACAGGGACAGTTTTTCAACTGAACGTTTTCACTCTTTCAAAATTGTTGTGGACGAAAGTGATCTGTGGGTTGG
>SLSZ01000198.1 GCA_007130125.1 Bacteroidales bacterium | reverse complement strand
TCTCCTAACACCAACGGCAGCAATGATGCTGTCTCCAGCAGGTTGTATACGTCTTCACCTGTCAGGTAAAAGCTCACCAGGGGGTATCCCGGACTTTTGTCGGGTCCCATTCCCAGGCCTGATACTGAAACAAGGTCGAAAAAGGTTATTTTACCTTTTGACCAATCAGTGGTGCCGGGAAAAATATCCCCGCGAATGACGCCGTTTGCCTGGAAAGCTATATCTACCTGCTCATCTAACAACCTGCCGGTCATAAGGCGCATAGCGTCAGTGATGAAATTGCCGGTGGTGGTTTCCGTCTTAATGTTTTCTTTTATAAGCGGAAACTCAGAATACATTACGAAGTCATCAAAACTGCTGACCAGGCTGCCGGTATATGATTCTATGAACTTGTTTAATTTATTACCGTATTTGTCAACCATGGCTTTGATCTCGGGATCTTCATCAACAGAACTGTCCAGGAGAGTATGATAAGGTGTGTTGTTTTCATCATTTAGAACCCTTAGACCCTTGGTTGAAGTATCAAATGCAAGTTCTAGCTCACCCAGGTGCTGAAGGTAATAACCGCTATGAAAAATGATTGTGTTGTTTACAAATTCAGGTCCGGGTGTTTTGTAATGATAGTGGCCTCCAAGAATAACGTCTATTCCCTCAACTGCAGATGCCAGCTGGTAATCTTCATCCATCCCCGAATGAGTTAAGGCAATAATTACATCAGCACCAGATTGACGCAGTAGCTTAACCTGCTTTTGCGCTGCTTCAAGGGGAGGGGAGATGCTTACCGGATGGGCGGTTGGGGCAACAGAAAAAGCCTTTTCTCCCAGGAGTGAAAAAACACCTATTGTAAGCCCGTTGTCGAGGGTAAAAAGATTGTTTTCAGCAACCTCAACTTCATTTAGCTTTGTTTCGGCGGGAATATTCAAATTTGTTCCCAGCAGTGTGAGTTTGTCATGATACCCAGGGTATCCGGCTCTTAAAAAGTATTCTGCTAAGACATCAGGGCCATAATCAAACTCATGGTTGCCTAGTGCTGCAGCATTATAACCTATCTTTTTCATTACCTCCAGTTCGGGTGAATATCCTAACGGGATCAACCATGCAAAAGGTGAGCCTCCAATAAAATCGCCCGAGGAAAAAAGCAGTACCGGCTCATCTTTTTTTTCATTACGCACTTTTTTTACGAGTGTCGATAACCTGGCAAATCCACCCAGGGCATTGTCTTCCTTTTCCGGGTGATAATCTGCCAGCGGCACGGGAAGCAGAATTGAGTGTTCATCGCTTGTATGCAAAAGGGTAAAGCTTTTTTCTTTTGATGTGCCGGTACAAACAAGCGTTAAAAGCATCGCCAGGATTAATATTATTTGCCGCATTGAGTTAGGTTTGAAATTATTTATCAATAAATTTTTTCAAATGATAATTTGAATATAAAGAAATTGCAGGATTATGCCCTGTTACACGATCTTTAACGATAAATGTAGTTACGGGTGCTTCAGAATATTTTGTAAAAAGAATATCATGTCCGACACATAACCCGACGAGTAAATTAAGTTCAGTATTCAAATCGTTTAGCACCATTGCCTGGCCTATTGAATTGCAAATTGCTTCACGCCTGTTGTCAGAAATTTGCTTCAGATTGAAATCTTTTTTATCAATGCCTGAGAACTTGCAGCAGATAGCATGGACCTCAAACTTTTTGTCGAGGATGTTTTTAAGAACTGCAGCTTCATTTGTCAAACCAACACAATGTGCAATGCCAATCTTTCTATATCCCATTTGCTCAGCAAAACCTATGATCTCTTCAAGCCTTGTCCATTCCATATAATGCTCACCTTCTATGCCGGTAGAAACCTCTAGCATTTTGCTGTTTTTTGCCGACCCATACTCCTTTCTTGTTGGAGTATCATAAGCTTTAAAATCCTGACCGCGCAAACAATCTTCTCCTTTATAACAAGGAAATGTTTTGCATCCTGAACAATCAGCCATAATAACCTCCTGTGCGTTTACGTGAATACTATATGCTTATTTTGAAACCTTGATCTTTTTGTTTTTTATTTTTTTATCAATTTATTTAAACAGTCAATTTTAATTTTTCAGGTTTTGCCAGTTATACAAATTGAGTCACCCACCTGTTTTTAACAAAAACAAACAGCTGCAGCATATTTTCGGCGTACTGCAGCTGTTTAATTGATTTAAGTTTGCAACTATACTTTAAAATTGAAATTTAGCCCTTTTGCTACTGACAAAGCTAGCTCTTTGTCGGCTTTATAAAAGTGGGATAGCTGCCTTTGGATTATTTCATTTCGTTTTTTGCTTTCTATGCCTTTCATGGCTCCAACGATATTGCTTACAGTATTTTTGCGTTGTTGATCATTCATCACTTTTCTGAATAAAAGTCCCGGTTGTGTAAAATGATCATCATCGTTTTTGTTCCTGTCATAAGAATCTGCAATATCGCTGTCTAATTTCACCGGTGGTTCTTTATATTTTTTATCGGCTTCAATATCATCAAAACTGTTTGGGTAGTAATTGGGATTGTCGCCACTATTGCCATCTGTTCTCATCATGCCGTCTCTTTGGTGGTTGTGTACCGGGCATACTGGCCGGTTAACAGGTATCTGTTCATAATTTACTCCAAGCCTGTAACGATGCGCATCCGGGTAAGCCAGTATTCTGCCTTGCAGCAATTTGTCAGGTGAAAGGCCTATGCCGTCAACAACATGCGCCGGAGCGAAAGCTGATTGTTCAACATCTGCATGGTAGTTTGCAGGTATCTCGTTTAGCTCCATTGTGCCCACCTCTATTAATGGGTATTCTCCTTGTGGCCATACTTTAGTTATATCGAACGGATTCCATTTGAATTTTTTTGCTTGTTGATCTGTCATCACTTGTATTTTTAATGACCATTTTGGGTAATCTCCTTTGGAGATGGCTGTCACAAGGTCGTTTTGTGCATAGTCAGGGTCTTTTCCTTTTAGTTCGTCGGCTTGCTTTTCATTTAAAGATTTGTTTCCCTGTAGAGTTTTGAAATGAAACTTAACCCATATTCGCTCGTTTTTGCTATTAAGCATAGAAAAAGTATGGCTGCCATATCCGTTCATATGGCGGTAACCATCGGGTGTTCCTCTGTCGCTGAAAAGTATCATAACCTGGTGAAGGCTCTCAGGATTTAAGCTCCAGAAGTCCCATCTCATAGTCTGGCTTTTCAGATTAGTTTTTGGATGGCGCTTTTGAGTATGAATAAAGTCAGGAAACTTTTTCGGGTCTTTAATAAAAAATACCGGAGTGTTATTACCCACCAGGTCCCAATTTCCATCTTCAGTATAGAATTTCACAGCGAACCCCCTTGGGTCTCTCTCAGTGTCGGCACTGCCCTTTTCGCCACCAACAGTGGAAAAGCGAACAAATACACGGCACTCATTCCCAACTTTGCTGAAAAGTTTTGCTTTGGTGTATTTAGTTATATCATTAGTAACTTTAAATGTACCAAAAGCACCTGAACCTTTGGCATGTACGATTCTTTCGGGTATGCGCTCACGGTTAAAGTGTGCCAATTTTTCATGCAGGTAATAATCTTGCAATAAAATAGGACCTCTTGGCCCGGCTGTCAAACTATCTTCAATTTCATAGAATGGACGGCCTGATGCTGTTGTTAGTTTTTTCTTTTTACTCATAACGGTTTAAGTTTTTA
>SLSZ01000006.1 GCA_007130125.1 Bacteroidales bacterium | reverse complement strand
TTTGCTTTTGAAAGGAGAGATCTTAGAATAAGCCCTGATGACAAGAACAGAATTGTGAAAAACTGCAAGAAAGGTGAATATAAAAGCTTTGGCGACTATAAAGTTGCAAAGGTTGAAACTCTTGATGGGTTTAAATATTATTTCAATGAAGATGAATGGCTTATGATACGCCCATCAGGCACTGAGCCTGTGTTGCGTACTTATGCTGAATCATCAACCACGGAAAAAGCACTTGAGATTCTTCAGGCAGGTTATGACACCATAATGGATAAATAATTCATTGATTATTAGCTAAATCAAATACGTTTTCTTACCTTGCACATTCAATAATTATAATAAATATATTTTAAAATAAACAAAAAAAATATGGCAACATCAAATGAAATGGATTATTATGTATTTCTTTTTAAGAAATATTACAAAAAAGTTATTCTGGGACTTTTTGTGCTTATATTATTGCTAACTGCCATTAAAACTGTAGGCCCGGAAAAAGAGGGCGTTGTTTTAATGCTTGGAAAATATAATAGAACGGTTGATCCCGGGCTTAATTTTATTTTGCCTTTTGGCATTGAAAAGATGTATAAGATCCCTGTTCAAAGGCAGTTGAAACAGGAATTTGGCTTCAGGACAGTTTCAGTTGGACATTCACGGACTCAATATGCAAAGGAGCAGTACACTGATGAGTCTTTGATGCTTACCGGTGACTTAAACCTGGCTGATGTTGAATGGGTCATACAGTATCGTATCGTAAATTCATATGATTATTTGTTTCGTGTGCGGAATGCGGAGGATGCTTTGCATGATATGTCGGAAGCTGCAATGCGCAAAATTGTCGGCGACAGAACGGTAAACGAGGTTCTAACAGTAGGCAGACAGGAGGTTGCAACGAACGTAGAGGTTCTTCTTCAGGAAATGTGCATTGAATACGAAAACGGTATTCGTATTGATCAGGTTGTACTACAGGACGTTAACCCGCCTGATCAGGTAAAAGCTTCTTTTAACGCTGTCAATGAGGCGCAGCAGGAAAGAGAAACCCTTATTAACCAAGCGGAGTCCGAATATAACAGGGTTATTCCACGTGCCAGGGGAGAAGCACAGGAAACAATTCAGGTTGCCGAAGGTTATGCCCTTAACAGGGTTAACAGAGCTACAGGGGAAGCTGACAGGTTTAATTCATTATATAGTGAATATATCAGAGCCCCTGAGGTTACTAAAATGAGAATATATTTCGAAACAATGGAAAGGATACTTCCTAAAATTGATAATAAGATAATAATGGATGAAAAAGGAACAAACCTGCTGCCATTATTTAATCTTCAACAACATCAAATAGAGAGAGAATAATTCTGACAGGGATTATTTTTATATTAATTTTTTAATTTGAATAATAAACAAACTACATAATGAAAACAAAGAACATAGTAATAATATTAGGAAGTATTTTGGTTGTGATACTTTTTTTCAGCAGTTTTTTTATACTGGATGAAACACAACAAGCAATAGTTACACAGTTTGGTAAGCCTGTAAGCGGTGCTCGTACTGAGCCGGGTCTTAATTTTAAGGTGCCAATTATACAGAAAGTGCAGTTTTTTGATAAGCGCTATCTTAAATGGGATGGAGATAGAAATCAAATCCCAACACAAGACAAAAGGTTTATTCATGTGGACACATATGCAAGGTGGCAAATAACCGACCCTTTACAGTTTTTTATCAGGCTGAGGGATGAAAGTTCAGGGCAATCACGACTTGATGATATCCTTGATGGTGAAACACGAAATGCTGTTGCCAGCCATGACCTTATTGATATTGTCCGCTCAACAAACAGGACTCCTGAAGTTCATGAAGAATACCTGGAAGCGCTGGAAGTGCTTGAAGATATTGATGTTGGACGGGAAGCAATAGAAGCACTGGTTCTGGAAAGAGCGAATGAAAGAACTGAGGATCTTGGTATTGTGATTCTTGATTTTCGTTTTAAACGCTTAAATTATGTTGATGAGGTCAGGGAAAGAGTTTATGACAGGATGATAAGTGAACGTAATCGTATTGCTGATCAATTCAGAAGTGAAGGTGAAGGTGAAGCAAGAAAAATTGAAGGTGATAAAGAAAGAGATCTTGCACAAATACAATCAGAGGCTGTACGCGAGGCTGAAATGATACGCGGTAGAGCTGATGCTAAAGCTACTTCTGTTTATGCTTCTGCTTATAACAGGAATAACACATCAAGAGACCTGTATGCTTTTTTAAGAGCAATGGAAGCTCTTGAAAAATCTTTTGATGAGAGAACAAGCATTATCCTTACAACTGACAGCGATCTGTATAAGTATATCAAAAGTGCAAATTGATAAATCCTTAATAATAAAAGAAAGCCCCGTGAAATTCTTTTTTACGGGGCTTTTTGTTTTTAATTTATGGTAAGCTTTCTTTTAATGCCTGGTATCTGTTTTCGTAAAGGTTGCCTTCTTTTCCACCCAGGGCATCCCAATGTTCATATATTTTTTCAATTCTGTCATTGGGGTGAGGGTGTGTACTGAAGTATATCATCCAGTCTGCCCCTTCTTCAAGCTCCATCTTTTCAAAGAAGTAAGCAACTCCTCTTGAATCCCAGTTGGTAGGGTAGATGTAATTAACAGCATATTCATCTGCTTCATATTCATCTTCACGGCTGTAAGCGAGAGCTGTTAAACCAAGTGCCAGTTCTGCTGCAATTTCAGCAGCTAATGAGGGATCATCACCTAAAAGCATTGAAAGTAAGATCTGATAACTATAGAGTTTAGTAAGCCTTGTAGTAGTATGCCGTCGGTCACAATGGGCAAACTCATGCGCCATTACCCCGGCAAATGAAGCTTCGTTATCAAGGTAATTAATTAAACCGGTGTAATAAAAAGTGTTGCCGCCCGGCAAAGCAAATGCATTTAAGACCTCCTCATCAATGATGTATACATCCCAGTCGAAACGATCAGCATATTTAAGCTCCCCTGAAGCTAAGATGCCGTCTCTTATACGTCTAAGATGTTCATAAGCCTCAGGATATTCGTTCTCATCAAGGACAGGGTAATCATCAGGATTGGCTAAAATTTCTTCGGTTATTTCCCGGCCCATTTGTATATCATCGTCCACCGAGAAAACATTCAACCGGCCATCATCACAAGAAGGAAATAACAGAATGGAAAAACTGAGAATAAAAAATGTTATTGTGCTGTAATATTGTTTCATAAAGTGATAAAGATTTGTTCAAAAAATATCAATTCTTCTCTTTTCAAAAGTATAAAATTATTTAATACGACCGCTGTATTAGTTTTTGTAATTGTCATGAACTTTTATATTTTTGATCACTTATGAATTAATCAGCTATCAGGCATGAAATGCAAAACAGCACTTATAGTTTTTATTATTGCCTTTTTACCTCTCACTGATTGTATAGGTGGCTTTTCAGGATTTTCAGCAAACTATCCTTGCAATGATTCAACAAAGGACAGTTCTGTTGTCAATAAAAAACGCCTGACATGGTTGGTTAGCAGCAAGACCGTGGCTTTAGCCGGCACTATGATATTGCTTGATCAAGTGTGGTATAGTAACTATCCTCGTACATCTTTTCAGTTTTTTGATGATAGCAGGGATTGGAAGCAGATGGATAAGCTTGGTCATATAACATCGGCTTATCATCTCAGTGCTGCCAGTGCCGGAACATTTCGCTGGGCAGGGTTGGA
>SLSZ01000193.1 GCA_007130125.1 Bacteroidales bacterium | reverse complement strand
CACCCCGTCACAATCAAAAGCCAACAATTTGATCTCATTAAGATTTTTACAAACAGCAGATTCCTTTTTCTTATTTAGCAGTGTCTCCACAATTTGCCAGTCTGCCGGTTCATCAAGCTCAATTGCACTCTCTGCAGGCATTTCATAGATCCCAATTCTGCCTCCGAGACGGCATTTACGTTGCTCTAAGATATCCCTGCTGGTGATATAAAAAGCGCCATTTTCCATCAAAACGCCCAGAAAATCCTGCCTTCGCGGACGATGCGCCGGATCGTAGTTTACAGCAGTTCCATCATCATTCCAAAAGAATTTTTTCATCCTTACCGCACTTAAAAGGGAATCGAAACCTTCATTGTAAAATCTATGATAAGCCCCGATAAAATCATCTGCCCTGACCAGTGGTGATGTGGCCTGGATCGTGGTTATCGAATCAAAATCATAGTATTCTGCTGCATGAAGAATCACCGCTTCAGTTGAGGCTTGATCTGTTGCCAGATGTGCCGGGCGCTTTAAGATTTCTATGTCCGGAAACAAACCGGCAACTACTTCCGCTATCCCATCACTATCGGTAGAAACTACTATCCTATCGAAAGTATTTGCTATTTGTGCCGCTTCTAAAACCCAGGCACAAAGCGGTTTTCCGGCAATGGGCTTGATATTTTTTTGCGGGATAGACTTTGATCCACCCCGTAAAGGTACTAAGGCCAGGTTCATGTTATAACCTCTTTAATTTATTTCGCTGTACCTCTTCAACTTCCAGTATTTCTTGGGGCTTTTGATTAAGTGCTTTATAAACACTTTTTAAATCACGGGTCAATCTCCTCATCCCATCAGGCTCCAAACTCGCTGCATGATCGGTTCCTTTCCAGGTTCTATCCAGGGTAAAGTGTCTTTCCACCCACACCGCTCCCAGGGCTAAAGCAGCAACATCTGCCGCTATCCCCAGGTGATGACCCGAAAAACCAATATCTTGCACTATATTGCCATATGCTTCCTTAAGACGGCTAATTTCAAGCAAACATATATCTTCAAAAGCGATCGGGTAACCCGAAGTGCAGGCATAGATTATTAAATCTTGATTTCTATTTTTCTTCCCCAAAAAATCAATAATCCTCTTTTCTTCTTCCCTGGTAGTCATCCCCAGAGAAAGGTGAATACTCCCCTTGAATTCGTCACATATATATCCAAGCAGGTCAAATTTCAAATTGCAGGCAGAAGGTATTTTTAGCATCTGTGGTTTTAAAGAAACCATTTCTTTAGCAGAAGTCATATCCCAGACTGAGACTGAGTAAAGAAGGTTAAAGTCTTCACACCATTTTTTTAGCTGGCGGTGCTGCTCCAGGTCAAATTCAAGCATCTCCCTGTGTTCACCATAGGTGTTTCCATAGCTGTTTACCGGATTGGGGTGGGGAGCATTGTATTCTTCTTCGGTAAGCAGTTCCCTGGGACTGCGTTTTTGAAATTTAACCCCGTCAACATTACAAAATATAGAAGCCATTTTAATCATTTCATAAGCAATATCCATTTCACCTTTATGATTGCAGCCAATCTCAGCTATAACTTTTGGTTCATTCATTGAATAAAATCCTCCTGACTAGATCGATCCATATTTCTTAATCCCTCCTGTATAGACTTAAGTAAATTTCTGTTGTTGTAATAATCATAGCACTTTTTTGCCCAAAGGTAGTGTATTCCTTTAACTATAACCGGTATTTTATTTAAGTTTAATATTTTGGCAATCATATATCGATGATTCCCTTCACTACCAAGCATAAATTCTCCATGACGATCTATATATACCCTGATCTCATTTTTTTTACTGCCATCTAAAGCATCTTGTGTTTTATAACCATAAGTTTTAATATTTTGATATATTGTTAATAAATCATCAAAATACATTTTTACATCTTCTTCACTGTAACAACCCTTAACAGGCATACCACTTTTTACTTTATTAATCATAGATCTATATTGGGAACTATCTTTGTAATGTATTTGTTCCACAAATATTTCCCATGTTGTTCTGCATGATCTGTGCTGTTTTGTATATTCTAGAATAGGCGTTTTATAATAAGTATCCCAATTACCTGATTTGACAAATAAAACATCTTCTCTCATATCTTTAGCAAATTTTGCCGGATTGTTTGTTCCCCATTTAATATCTTCAACCTTTACATAAATTAATTGTTCATAATAATACTGGTGAGATCTTTTTACTTGAGCTCCAAAGTCTTTGTTCATTGAAAGAAATAGTTTGTGATCTAAATACTTCAGGGTAGATATGACCTTACCGATTACCAAAGAACTATTTAATTTAAACACCTTGTCCTCTCTTGTTTTCAAGAAGTTTAATTATTTTCTCTAAGCAAAAAGCTATAAATCCGCTTAAGAAAAGCTATCACAGGTATTGGTAAATAATTTAAACTCAAATCTTTTAACTTTTCTCCCAGCCTATTTCTAAATTTTATCATTTTTTTACGATGCAGCCTTTTGAGATAAATAAATTTGTCCCTAAATGACAAAGAAGCAAGAAATCTTTCTGATCTACAATTATAGATAATATCAGGAAGAGTTAAAGAAAAATATTTTTCATGGTCCCGTTCTACTCTTAGCGATTCTTGACGCTTAACTAGAAAAGGATTATCAATTAGCTTATTATAGATCTCAACATAATGATTAACAATTATTTCTTCTGACCAATACTGATCAATCCATTTTCTACCCTCGCAGCCAATTTCCTTGGTTAGGTCATGATTTTCAACTAAATGTTTTAACACATGATAAGCCTCTTCAAGCCTAACATTCACAAATGGAACCTGGAAAGCACCGCTTATTTCTTGCAATACATGTAAAATCCTATGATCAATATAGCATAAAACAGCTTTTGCTTGACAAATTGCTTCTATGCCTGACATATGGTAACTACCGGTAACCATATCGTCTAAAACTATTCTGGCTTTTTGTTTTTCGCGTAAAACCTCTGAAACTGGTTTGCCCTTTAAAAGCTTGACCCGGCAATTATTACTCTTCTTCAGTTTGTTCATAATATCTAATGTTTCTGAACTGCCCTTAGTATCCCATCTTTTCTCCCAAGCACCAGCTGATTTAGTCGGACTAAATAAAATATCATATTCGATATTATTTTCCCCTGGCATATATAATGTTTCATTCGAGGGAACAGCATTAGGTACAACTTGCGAATTAGGATAAAAACGTTCAGGATATTGAGCAATAACAATAGTCGGTATATCGTAATTAATAATTTCAGAAACTGTAGCTTTTGTATTTAAGGAAATTGTTTGCGGTTCACTTCTATACTGACATAAAAACTTAACCCCTTTTCGCTTTAACTTTTTAAAATCCAGACCGGTAAAAAATCTAGAGTTTTGATCATAATAATTATGGAAGTGAATAATGTCAGCATTATTGGCTAGTTCATATGCTTTTTCCTTTTCCTCCTCATATATGATGTCATGCGGGTAAATATCCCATCTTTTTAAGTCAATTAAATTTACTTCCAAGTTACTATGTTTGTTTAACAAGGAGACTAGACGATATGGCCCACCAGCGCATTTAGTTGTAGAAAAATGCACAATTCTCATCTTTGCTTTTACCTACTCCTTAATCACTATTCCATTCCTAAAATATATTTAATTTTTTATCATATTTAAAGTATTATGATTAAAACTATATCCCGATGACCATAAATAAAAAT
>SLSZ01000009.1 GCA_007130125.1 Bacteroidales bacterium | reverse complement strand
GTAAATTCATGAGGTTGTTGTTGAGTTCACGTTTGTGATGATCGTAAACGATAACAATAGCACCAGCAACGATTTTGTTACTATCTATCTTTTCTTCAACCAGTGAACTTTTAATAAGGTGCCTGATTGCCTGCGACCGGTTAGGAAACTTGCTCCTCTTAACAAACTTGTCGAGTTTTGTTAAAATATCTTCTTCCAATGAAACACCAAATCTTTTTACTTTCATGTGTTACCAAACTTTACAAACGTGCCACAAAGGTAAGTTTTTTTTGTTTTTATACAAGGAAAAAGAGTTTTTAGAAAAACTCTTTAAATGTTTTTTTATAAAAACTTAAATCCAGTCCATTTGATCTCATCAACTCATCGTCTTTGATGATTTCTTTGACAGGGCCTACGGCAATTATTTTTCCTTTGTTTATCAGAGCTACACGTTGGCAGCAGGCAATAAGTGGCAGTAGTGATTGAGAAACGATAACGAGGGTAGCTTCAAAGCTATTAATAAGGTTAATAAGCTGCATCATCATTGGCGGGTCAAGGCTGGAGAACGGTTCATCAAGTGCAATTACTTCAGGCTTTAGTGCCAGTACTGTGGCAAGGGCAACGCGCTTGCGTTCGCCCATTGATAAATGATGTGATAGTGATTTTTCAAAACCGCTAAGATTCATAGCTTCTAAGGCATAACTAACCCTTGCCTTTACTTCTTCATTGTTAAGCCCAAAATTGAGAGGGCCAAAAGCAATATCTTCCTCAACTGTGGGGTTGAACAATTGATCATCAGGATTTTGAAATACCAGTCCAACCTTTCTCCGGATATCTGCAAGAGATTTTTTCTCAATTACTGTATCACCTATTTTTACAATGCCATCAACCATCAAAATACCATTAAGATGTAGCAGCAATGTTGATTTGCCCGAACCCATTGGCCCAATAATCCCGAATTTTTCACCCGGATTAATATCAAGTGAAATGTTTTTAAGAACAGGCTTATCCTGTTCATATGAATAATTGAGATTATTTATGTGTATTGAAACTGACATATTTAGATCATAGTTTAATTTAAACTGAATTGTTTTTATGTTAAAGGAGTTATTAAAAAGCGTACCGCTAAAAAAGCCGTTAAAAAACACACAAAAAAAACAACATCAATTCTGTTCATGGCAAGCTTTTGCATTACAGGAAACTCACCATTAAACCCCCTGGATAACATGGAATGATATATGATTTTTGAGCGTTCCCAGCTTCTTAGAAAAATCATTGCCATCTGATTTGAGAAAACTTTCATCTTATTTACTTTTAGCTTTCCCGGAGTTCTGCTTTCCCTGGCACGCTTTGTTTTTAAAGCCTCATCACTAAGAATAAAAACATACCTGTACATGAGAGCAGCAATTACTCCTATCAGTTTAGGCATCTTTAGCTTTCGCAGCCCAAGCAATAAATTGTGAAATTTATCTGTTGATATCAGCAATATAAGCAGTATTACCGACAAGCCTGCTTTTAAGAAAATAGATAACGCTACCTTAAATGCCGGATGCTGAAGATTTACAATTTGTTCATCATTTGTTAACCATAACGAAACAGGAAAGAACAGAGCTGCCATTAGAATAAACGGGCTTAATATGAGAAAGCGCTTAATAATAAAACCCAGGGGAATACGGCTCAAAAGCATTAATATCAGAACTGCCACGCCATAAAAAGCAAACGGTAATATTTTGCCTGGCGGCTCAGATACAATAATAATAATACCCAGAAATGTCATAAGCAACTTAATCCGTGGATCAAGCCTATGAACCGTTGAGTTAAGTTTACTGTATTTATCAATAAATGAATGCTTCAAATCACTGATTACTTATTTTTTAGTAATTGTTTTGCTTTAATTCCATATATAATACCTGTTAACCCAAAAATAAGCGACAGGCCAAAAATAATTCTGTAAATTAAAGGTATTTCAGCTTGCTTTACTTCTTCAGGTTTATCGTCACTGACAATTTTTGTTTCTTCAGCCTTCGCTGGCTCTTCAGCCTTAATTGATTCTTCATTCATAAAAAACTTATCAGAAACTTCTACGGTTACCCTGTCAAAATGCCCCATTCCGTCATCAACAGATACTTTCCAATTACCGTTTTCATCAGGGCGGAAAGTGAAAAATCCATGCTTATCTGTGTGTCCCTTTTGAAAAGCTTCTTCATTACCGGGTGAAAAAACTTCAACATATGCATCAACAAGGGGTGAGGTTTTTGTGAAATAGGCATGTACTGTGACTGCCGGGTAATGCTTTTCAACTTCAAATCTTATTGCATGAGCCATTGTGTTTGCACTGAATACCAAAAGCATAACTGAGCATAGGAAAATTGATTTTATCATAGATGTAAATTTTTAATGGTTATGTTAGTATATCTGATTTTATTCTTCTGAAAAACTTCACAACAGAAAGGGTAACAACTCCTTCAACTACAGCTGCTAAAATGTATATGGAAAACAGATAAAGTATACCCCGGCCATACCCTGAGAGTTGAAATTCTGTAGCCATAAGTAAAACCGGTATTATTATTCCTATGAATCCGGCAAAAACTGCTCTCAGGTATTCGGGCAGTGCTTGCTGTCGCCAAATAAGCCAGGCTGCAAAAGCTCCTGCTCCCATATTAATTGAGTTTATACCAACCGATAATAATCCGCCATGCTGGAAGATCATGGATTGAAACAGCACAACGGTAAAAATTACAGGAAACGCCCGTTTCCCCAATATTATCCCTACCAATCCATATAGCCCCGGATGAACTGATGTGCCTGCAAATGGAATGTGAACTAGTGAAGCTACAAACAAGGCTGCACCGGTAATGCCCATTTTTGGGATTTCCTCTATCGTGGTTTTTCTGCCTGACACATATATTGCCGCAACAGCAACTGCATTGGCGGCTATAGCTATACGTGCGTCAATTATTCCGTCTGCAATGTGCATTTGTTTTTGTAAGTTATTTATGACTAAAAATTCTAAAATGAATTATAATAAAACCAAAATAAATCCCAAACCCCAATTTCTAAATCCAAAATAAACTCCAAATCTTCAAATTCCAAATTCAAAACAATTTTGGTTATTAAATAAAGTGACACCTAATTCAATAAACGTGCCACAAAGGTAAGTTTTTTTATAATTGGGTGTAGCGAAAAGTTGTTTTTTAATTCTATGGCGATATTGTTTTTTTACCATATAAGACATATAAGGACATATAAGGAAAAATGGTTTGTTAATTGGCTTAATTAAATAGAAAATTCTTATATGATCTTATATGCCTTATATGGTAAAATATTTTTTATTTATTGTTTATGCTTTTCTTTAGGTAGTTATTTGTCTCTACCAATTCAAACTCAGGCGAGCACTCGAAAAAATAGTTTAAAGTATTCAAATGACCTGATCCGTAGATCGCAAGTATTCTGTCACCCGCTTCAGTGTTTATTTTTTGTATATTTCGGAATATTCTTAAGTTTCTGTTTAACCACTGTCCTGTACGAAAATCCACACCAAAAAATTCATTATCATTGGTTGCGAATTTAAAAGGCCCGGTAAGGTAGTTCCCGAAGCTTCTTTTTATATTTTCCGGGTCATTACGTTTTATCAAATCAGCTAGAATGGATTCTGTTTTAAAGATTACATCAGGCCTGTATAATATAGCTGAATCCGGATTATTAAAAAAGTAGCTCGCAAATTTTTCATACTCAGGATGTTCTTCG
>SLSZ01000019.1 GCA_007130125.1 Bacteroidales bacterium | reverse complement strand
CCGCAAAATTTCCTGCCATACGTGCAGGATCATCAAGAGCACCTGCATAACGACGGGCTTCCTCAACTGAGAAAGTGCGCGCACTTACACTTGCCATGCTATTTATAGGACGATCTTTCTGGATAGGCGCTTCGATCACAACCTCATCAAGATCTGAAAAAGACGTCTTCATCTCAACCTCAAGAACAACCTCCCTCCCTGAACCAACAAGTAACTCAGGCATAACAACTGGTTCATAACCCATAAAACTTACCCTGACATTATACCTGCCCACAGGGATGCTCTCAAGAGAAAATTCTCCATCAATATCCGTACTTGTTCCCATACTTAAACCATCAACCACAATATTGGCTCCCGGTAGAGTCTCTCGTGTTTCAGCATCAATTACCACACCACGTACGGTTTGGGTAGGGCGTTGTGCCATGCAAATGCTTCCGGATAATATAATTATTAGAAAAAATATTAATGCGCGTTTCATGTTTCGCTTTTTTCATGTATTAAGATAAATTATTAGTATCAATAACATCGTCTAACCAATCAATCCATCCATCCACCCATCCAATCATCAACCAATAAACCAATCAACCTATCAACTCTTCAACTATAAAGCAAAGTATACTTCTTTTTGTAAAGTATTATTATTCTGCTTGACATGTGAATCCAGAAACTCAATTAAAACCCTGTTGAAATATTCCGGGTTATCCTGGTTTGCAATATGATTAGCATTTGGTATTTCTACAAAAATACTGTCTGGATATTTCTTATTCCATTTTTTTGAGTTTTTCCTGATAAAATTCAGGTCATTAACTCCATAGCATATCATCATCGGACGCTCTTCCGGTTTAGGAATTCCATCAACCAGGTCATGAAGCATATCTTTAGTTATTTTAGCTATTAGTTTTTTGCCTGACATCCTGGTTGCTTCCGTAAGGTATTCTTGTGTATTCTTGGTATCGGCTTTATGACGTCCAAAAGCCTTGCAGAATAAGTTTTCAGGTATAAGGTGTACCATACTCATTATAACAGGAATAAATATTTTCGTCCACCTACCAACAAAGCTTTTGTATTCGGCACCCCCAAGATGTATAACTGACTTAACCCTCTCCAGGTTGTTTAACTGTAGCCTTTGAGCGATATGGCTGCCCAGTGATTGGCCAACAAACGAGGCTTCCTGCACATTGAGGTGATTCATCAACCCAACCAGGCAAAAGGTTGCCATTGGTGTAAAACTAAAGCTGTAATTTTTGATTGTTGAACGGCCATGTCCGGGTAAATCGAAAACTATAACCCTGTAACGGTCTTTTAAAACCATGGCCTGCTTATCGAAAGTTCTGTGATCCATGCCCACTCCATGAATAAAAATAACTACCGGTGCATCTTTTGGGCCGGAATCCTTATAGTAAACATCTCCAAGATAAGATCTGTAAATTGTTGATTCATTAGTTTTTTGCATAGTTGTGGTTTTTAAAGTTCACATGCAAAAATGACCCAACAATAAATTTCACCAAAATATAATTTGATGAATAAGGGATTTTGGTGTTTGAGAGGGGGAAAATTAATTATGGTTTGAAATTGATAAGAAGTTTTACCATGCTGTCACCGTCAATACGGATTCAAGGGTAGTGTGTATTATTACCTGGTTCCAACAAAATAGCCGGGTTAACGGCACTATTATGGTGCATTATATTATTTACTCCACAGGGCTAAGCGGAGAAAAATGAATTCCATCGGGTTCTTTTCCGGCCGTAAAGTGCTCTGTAATTTCCATGTTCTCCAAATCAATGACACTTACTGCATCTGAGCGTGTGTTTGCAACATAAGCCCAGCGATTATCAGGCACTACAAGGCCTATAGGAACAGAAGTTTCTTCAAACTCAGCAAAATACCTGCTTTCATCTTCGCCTTCAGGCACTGGTAGGGTAAGTTTTATACTTGTGATTTTCTTTCGGTTGATTGCATCAAATACGCCAATATCACCTGAACTGGCGTTGCTCACAAGGAAGAGCTTCCCGTTTGGTGTAAACTTTGCACGTATCGGAAAATCCTCACATGGTATTGTTTCCAGCACCTTTAGTGTTTGGGTATCAAACACTGTAATTGTATTGTCAGCCCTGTTGGTAACCCATACTTCATGCCCTTCTGGATGTACGGCAATACCTTCCGCCCCTTCCCCACTATAAACCCTGTCAATTAATTCACGACTTTCCAGATCAAACACTACAATATTACCTGTACGGATACTTGGCACAAAAGCCCGGGTAAAATCAGGTGTTGCCGCTACCATATGGGATACCTGTTCGCCAGTATGCATTTTCTGAACAATCTCTGTCGATTCTACATCCACAATCAATAGGTGTTCACTTCCTTCGGTAGTAACCAGAACACGACTTGTACCATTTATCCATTGTATGCCGTGAGGGCGGGTATGTTTGCCAAGGTCAATAGTGCGCAGAAGCTTGCCTTCCTTTACATCATACACCGAAAGAGTATTCCCGGGCTGCTCTCTGTCACCATAATTGGTAACCACGGCAATTCGCCCGTCATCAGATACCTCAACTTCGTGGGGTTCACGGCCGGTAGGCAGCACTAAAAGTGTTTCTCCATTGCTGCGGTCAATAAATGAAACATCATCGCCGCTTTTATTAGCAACAATCAACACACCACCGATTTCAATATCTTTTTCCCTGTCAGTATATCCTGCACAAGACGACATTTTAAACAGGCCGAATATCAAAAGAATATATGCAATATTTTTTAGCAGTCTCATAATAGTGATTTTTTAGTTTAACATCAAATAATTAGCACGCTTCATGAATAAAAAAGCTAAAAGTGAATGTCTAAAAAGTCAAGATCATATCTAAGACGCATCAAATAAAAAAACAAATAACAAATAGCAAAATACAAATAAATTTCAAACTCCCAAACTCCCAAAAATACTAAGTCATGGTTTAGAGCTTTGGGTTTTGGATTTATTTTGAATTTTGGATCTTGGATTTTGAGCTTTTCCCCGAAGGGTTTTTTCCTTCAGGGAAAATGTAGTCAATTATAAATAAATGTTAGACTTAATGGACAAACACTAAATGAACATAAAGCATAACGTTTGGTACTCTCATCCCAAAAACTTAAAAGCATCATAAACCAGAAAAGCCGGCCATACAATAGCTTTCAAAAACCCAAGCACTCCGGCCCAAAAGGTAGTTGCCTGGGAAATAAAATAAATTGCTGCGCCTATAAACCCTAATCCATAAATTGCTCCTGATGGACCTGAATCTCCTGTTTTCTTTTTCATAATAGTAGTTTTTTGAATTAGTTAAATATTTTAATGGTGGTTTAAAAATAATAATAATTTTAATAAAAAATCCTGGACTTAATTATAAAATACTGTTTTGAACCATATAAGGCATATAAGATCATATAAGATAGGAGAAAAACTTTATAGTTATGTCCATCAGGTGGTAAATCCCACACTTATATGTCCTTATATGCCTTATATGGTATAATACTTTTTTTGGATTTTGAACTTAGGGTTTTGGATTTATTTTAGATTTTGAACCTGGGGTTTGGGATTTTCTTTCGGCGATGTGGTTAGATTTCCGGTGCAAAAAACAAAAACCCTGCAAGCACATCACTCACAGGGTTTTCAAACTTAGTAGCGGGGGCAAGATTCGAACTTGCGACCTTCGGGTTATGAGCCCGACGAGCTACCTCTGCTCCACCCCGCAATATAT
>SLSZ01000177.1 GCA_007130125.1 Bacteroidales bacterium | reverse complement strand
GATTTAGGCGTTCGGTATATTCACCTATTGACATTGATGAATTTTGGGAAGTGCTTGATAAGCTTGATGTTAAGCGCGGTGACGTTATTTTTGTTCATAGTTCATTTGATAAGCTTCACACAGCTTTTTCTGCAAAGGATATGCTGGATGTTTTATTGGAAAGAGTGGGAGAGGAGGGTACACTGTTGTTTCCCTCATGGAGCCATGCCGGGCGCACCGAAGATTATTTAAAGTCAGGCAAAATTTTTGATGTGCGCAAGTCTTATACTTTGATGGGTTTGCTTCCCGAACTGGCACGCAGAAGAAAGTCGGCCGTGCGCAGCCTGCATCCTGTTGCTTCCATTGCTGCTATCGGCAAACATGCTGAAGAGCTTACCGGTAAACACCACCTTTCTTCGTATGCTTGTGATGAGAATAGCCCGTATTATAAGATGATGAAGTATAATGCCAGGATAATCGGGCTGGGAGAAAAGACAGTCAGCCTTTCTTTTGTGCATTGCGTGGAAGATGTGATGAAAAAGCAATTTCCTGCTAAAATTCACAATCCGCAAAAGTTCACTGCCGGGTATAAAGATTATGAAGGAAAGAGCCGGTCTATGGATGTGTTTGTGCTTAGTTCAGATAATCGCTACAATAATATTCCCGGGTTTATCCGCAAGCATATTAGTAAAGAAGCTTGCCGGCAGATGAAGATAAAAGGGCGAAATTATTTTACAGCTGATTCTGTAAAATTGTTTGAAGAGATGGTTTCTCTGGCAAAGAAAGGCATTACAATTTATGGATAATAACAGGAAAACTATGATTAGCTATAGGGTTATTGGTAATAATGAGCCACAGGAAACTTTAGACAGCATTGCGTCTCTGTTTCGCGAAATGTATGAATTTATGCAGGATAAAGGCATGCAATTATCGATAGTACAAGGTGGGGAGCAAAAATGGATAAGCACGGCAAGCCGGCTGCCTGGCAAAATGAATCATATTGTTGTGGCTGAAGATGAAAATATTGTTGGCTTTGCACATGGCAATATCCGATTGGCACCTGATCATTTTGGTGGTGTCAAAACCGGGTTTATCTCGCATGTTTATGTACAGGAAGGATATCGTGAGCAGGGCATTGCGTCAAAATTGGCGGATATGCTTATCGAGTCACTGAAGGCTGCCGGTGCCAGGCACTTCGAGCTGGAAGTATTGGTTATGAACCAACAAGCAATTAATTTCTGGCAGAAAAAAGGGTTTAAAAAAGAACTATATCGAATGTCCAAATCAAGTGTTTGATGAATATTTATTCATATTTTGAAAAAGCTTATAAATCAAATCCCGGTAACTTGGCTTTGTTTGTGAAGGATGCCGGCTATTCCTACAAGCAGATATATGACTATGCTGCCCAAATTGCCGTATCTGTTGATGCAGGAAAAAGCTCTTTTACGGGTTTGCTGGCACATCGTAGTGTATTAGCTTTTGCCGGTGTATTGGGAATTTTGAGGTCAGGCAATGCTTATGTTCCTTTAAACCCGGGTTTTCCACCGGAGAGGCTTGCTTTTATGATTGAGTTCCCTGAAATGGAGACTATCATTGTAGAAGAGAGATATTTACAAGTACTTGAAAAAATCCTTAAGTTGATTAACAAAAAGTTCAGGCTTGTTTTTACGGGCATGACAGAAAGCGAACTTGACTTACCCTTTTTACATGGCCATACGGTTATAGCTGCTGATACCCCAGTAAATTCCGGCAAGGCTTTGCATAAAAGCGTACAGTCAGAATTTTCAGACCATTATGCTTATATGCTTTTTACTTCCGGTAGTACCGGCAAGCCCAAAGCAGTGGCAGTGAAGCATAAAAATGTTATGTGCTATGTGGAAAATATGAATAATATGAATTCATTTTCTTCATCCGACAGGTTTTCGAATACGTTTGACCTGACTTTCGATCTGAGTGTGCATGATATGTTTGTCAGCTGGTCTAACGGAGCTTCGCTTTACTGTATACCTGAAGATGCCCTGATGGCTCCTGCAAAGTTTGTCAGGAATCATGAGTTAACATGCTGGTTTTCCGTGCCTTCGCTTGCAAATGTTATGGACAGGTTCAGGATGTTGAAGCCGGGAACTTTTCCCAATATAAGGTATTCATTGTTTTGCGGAGAACCATTAAAGGAATCGCTTGCAGAAAAGTGGCAAAAAGCCGCACCTAACTCTATTCTCAAAAATATTTATGGCCCGGCAGAAACAACAATAGGTATTTCCGAATATGAATACCAGCCCGGTAAAAGAAAATCGGCAAATGGCATTTTGTCAATCGGGAAAATATTTTCAGGTAATAAAAGTAAAATAGTAGACGAGCATTTGAATGAAGTTAATACAGGGCAAACGGGAGAACTGTTATTATGTGGTAAGCAGGTTGTTGAAAAGTATTGGAACAACCACGAAAAAACAGCCGGTGCATTTGTAGATATAAAACAGGAAAAGTGGTATAAAACCGGAGACCTTGTTAAAGCTGATGATGAAGATGATTTGTTCTTCATGGGAAGAAAGGATTTTCAGGTAAAAATACAGGGAAACAGGGTTGAACTCAATGAGATTGATTTTGTAATTTCGCAGTTTTTAAAAAATGACAATGTTTTAACTATCTTTTTACAAAAAGATGAGTATAGCAGTATGCTTGTAGCTTGTATCAATGATGATCCGGAAAATGAAATAAAACAGACAACCGAAATTATCAATGAATGTAAAAAAAAGTTGCCTGCATATATGGTTCCTGAAAGTATAGTGTTTCTTGAAAGTTTTCCCCAAAATAAAAACGGTAAAACAGACAGGAATAAACTCACTGAAATTGTCAGGTCAAAATTGCTGTGAGGTGGTGAGGCAGTTGGCAAACCCTTACCACAATATTAGAGATTGTAACTTTAAATATATTATACACAGATGAAGCCGGAGGAGATAAAAAGCAAACTATTTAAGCTAATGCAACCGCGTTTGCAGCGGCTGGGCATTCAGGAAAGTGATATTGATGAACATGAAAGCTTGCTTGGTCAAGGGGTATTTGACTCAATGGCTTTTATTGAGTTTATTACCCAGATGGAGGAAGAGTTTGATATTGAAATGGATTTTGAGGAAATGGATGCTTCCGACTTTACTTCTGTAAGCCAATTGATAAATATTATAAACAGCTTTTTATCTTAGCATGACGCTGTTGCCTGCTTTTTTAATGAATAGAGGACTATTTCTCTTCATTAACACATTCAATAATTGTTTCACACGCTTTTTTAATTTCATCTTCACTAATTATCAACGGTGGTGCTACTCTGAGGCATTCAGGTGCGAACAGGAACCAGTCGGTAATTATTCCTTTTTTAATGCACCTGTCAATTATTCGTTTGTTTTGTTCGAAGCTGTCAAATTCAATAGCAAGTATCAATCCTTTACCTTTTATTGATTTGATTAATGGGTGTTGCAGGTTTTTTCTGAATAGCTTTTCTTTTTTTTCTGCCTGTATGTAGGGTTTTTCTTTAGTTATAACCTGTAATGTAGCCTTTGCAGCTGCACAGCAAAGTGGGTTACCACCAAATGTTGATATATGTCCCAGCACAGGATCGTGTGTAAGTTGCTGCATAAGCTTTTTGGAAGCTGCGAAGCAACCCAGTGGCAGTCCTCCTCCTAATCCTTTTGCCATGGCTATGATATCGGGGACAATGTTGTAATGTTCAAAAGCCCATAGTTTACCTGTACGGCCCATGCCGCATTGTACTTCATCCAGAACCAGCAGTGCCCCGGTTTCATT
>SLSZ01000089.1 GCA_007130125.1 Bacteroidales bacterium | reverse complement strand
TATATTGAGGGTAAGCTTTAAAATCGATAGCATCAATTGCCAGTTCGGTATGTAGTTCTCTGGGTTTTCCGTCGGTGCCGGGCCGGTCATAATCATAGATCCGGTAAGTTATATCTGAGGATTGTTGAATTTCAGCGAGTGTCACACCTGCACAAATAGCATGCACTCTGCCGGCAGGTATAAAAAACACGTCACCTTTTTTAGCATTTTCAATGTTTAATATCTCCCTGAGGGTTTTATTCTCAAGATGGTGCAAATATTCCTGCTTCGTAACGTCTCTCTTAAAGCCTGTGATTATCTCAGCTCCGGGCTCTGCATGAATGACATACCACATCTCGGTCTTACCGGCACCCTGGTGCCTTTTCCCTGCAATTTCATCACCGGGATGAACCTGTATTGACAAATCATCATTAGCATCAATAAACTTGAATAGCAAAGGGAATTTTATTCCATGCTCAGCAAAAACTTTTTCACCAACCAGGTCTCCCATATATACTTCAGCAAGCTCCACAATATTGTTGCCTTCTAAAAAGCCATTCCTGACAACCGAAACGTTGCCCGGAACACCTGACAATTCCCACGTTTCACCACAGTTTGGCAAAGGGTTAAAATCTTTACCAAGTATGGTTTTTATTCGATTTCCACCCCATACCTTATC
Source organism: Bacteroidales bacterium (assembly GCA_007130125.1). Taxonomy (GTDB): domain Bacteria; phylum Bacteroidota; class Bacteroidia; order Bacteroidales; family UBA7960; genus PUKZ01. The sequence continues at coordinate 13,409 of SLSZ01000089.1, read as the reverse complement.
CTTGAATATTGTTTCAAACTTTAAAGGATATAATTTTCTCATGTCAACTATAGTTTTTTAAGCCCATAAAATATTATTTTAGCAGCTATTATTTCCAAATATAAAATTACAAGGTAAGACAAGAAATATGGGTAAAGCTTACGATAGATATCCTTACCTAAAACCTATAATTATAAAGATAATTGCGATTCTAAAAAATGAATATTTTCACCAATTCTTTAAGTCAAGCGCCATTAAGGCCACTGGACTTTGTTATCATCATCAATCATCACACCCCAGCTAATTGAAACCAACTGATTACCTTCAAAATAAAAATCCATAACCGCATCGTTAAATGACATACGATGTTCTCCCCAGTCTTCATCCTCTGATTCAACCTCAGAAAAGCCATGTTTTTTCATAAGGTCAATGATCTTTTTTTTGTCCATTTCGAAAACTTTCTTGTCGAAGAGAGTAACATCATCATTACTAATATCAAAGCAAGTAAGCAAATCATCGAGGTCATTTTCGAAAAAAGCAGAAAACCCCAGCTCATCATAATTCCATACTATAGCATCTGACAGATCATCTTCTTCAACTTCTATAGTTTCAGTGTCCTCGGGTTTGCCGAAATAATTTTCAACATCTTTTTTACTTGAGCCGAACTTCAAATTGTTCAAGCCTTTTAGAGGATTAATTACTAGTTTTTCTTTCATAACAAAGTTTTTCTGTTAATAAATATGTAACCTGGTTTGAAAAGTAAAAATAAAAAAAGTTAATTCCTGTAACAACAATTATGAGGTTTATAATTCATAAAATTAAAAAATAAATACAACCTAACAATCATTCTATTCAAATGTAGATTAAAATCCGGTTTTACTTAAATGGAGAATCAGGTTCTTTGGCCATATGGTTATACACCATTTTATCGACCCATTGCGGAAAGAACTTATTAAGCCATACCAGTAATTTGCCCTGAGTTGTAAGTGTTATTCTTCGTTTTCTTTTATAAATAGCTTTCATAATATGCTTTGCCACCTCAGGGGCAGTCATCATTTTATCTTCATCACGTGGTGATTCGCCTTGAGGGTCACCCTTCAAATCCAACGCTTTTTCCCTTATTGCAGAAGCAGTAAATCCCGGGCATGCTGTCAACACATGTAAATCATTCTTTAAATTCTCTATAGCAAGCGTTTCTAAAAATCCATGCAATGCAAATTTTGAAGCAGAATAGCCTGTACGAGCCGGCAATCCTTTATATCCGGCTATAGATGACACGCCGGCTACACTACCTTTGCTTTCGAGTAAATAAGGTAATGCATACTTTGTACAATATACAGCACCCCAGAAATTGACATCCATAAGCTTTTTCATTACGTCAATTTCCAAATCTGCAAACAATGCCCGCATGGAAACACCTGCATTGTTTATAAGAATATCTATTTTGCCAAACTTGTCAACGGTTTCTTCTATAAGTTTTTTGCACTCATCCTGCCTAGTAACATCTGTAGTTCTAATCAATACACGGTTTTTATCATATCCATATTTTTCAGCAATAGATATCATCGGCTCAACAGTACGCGCTGCCATAACAACACGCATATCGTTTTTAAGGCAATATTCTGCCAAAGCAAACCCTATTCCCGAAGATGCACCGGTAATGATAATCACTTTGTCTTTAAAATAAACCATAGATAAGCGTTATTTGGTAAGTATGTAAATTATGCTATCTTATTTTGAATCATGCTGATTAACTATTATATCAAATCTTTGAGGATCAATAAAAGGTGAAAACTTTAACTTTTCGAGAAAGTTATCTGTTGGATATAATTCAAACACGTCATCATCATAAACCTCAATTAATATTCTCCAAATGAGTTCAGAGCAAAAAAATGCCGTTGAGTCCTGCAAATTAAAAGAATGATCAAATGGAACCTTTCTTTCCAAATAATGATTGGCACGTTCACTAATTTTATTGCCATTATAATCCTGTGTCTGATTATTATAACGTGTAATAATAACAGAGTTGGGCCTGCTTTGATTAACAAACCTTTCAAGATCATCGACTTGTATACCGTCATAGTCAGAAATAGCCCTAGAAACAGAATGTATAACGTGAAGCTGACCAATACTGTCCTGGACAATTATTCCTATATGTGAAACAGGAATATCCTCATCAAGAGACCTCAATATAATAGAGCTAACAATGCCGTAACCTTGTCTCATTATTATATCTCCATCTTGTATTTCGGATATTTTTTCAGGGGCAAGAAAGTTCCCTTCATAAAACTCCTGTTTGTATGTGTTAGAATTATCACATGCAAACAGGAGCAACAATATAGAAGAAATTGTTGTAATTAAAGCTAATACAACACTTTTACTCACAGGGAAGATTAAATGAAATGTTTTTACAAATCAATCAAATAAATTCTAAAGCTAAAACCTTCTTATTAGTTTATCTTTGGTTAAAGCTCAATTTCTTCAATATCTTCTTCAAGATCTTCTAAATCTTCTTCAAGATCTTCTAAGCCTTCATCAAAAGCCTCTTCATCAAAAGGACTCTCTTTTTTCATATCTACAAGCCACTTTCCGTCTTGCTTAACCAAATCCAGTTCACCTTTTTCGTCATCAGCCATATAGGTACATTTAGCAACATCTCCTTCAACATTACACTCAACATCAGTAATATTGCGTGGTTCTTCTTTCTCGGTCTCGCCAAATTGCTCACCAAGGTCCTCAAATGCTTGCAGCGTTTCCAAAATAGTATGGGTGTTTTGTGTACCCAAATCTTTAGCCTTATTAAACTCACCTTCCTCCAGATAGTTCAGGAACTTTTCAGCAACACTTTCAGGAGTCTTTTCTCTTTCACATGCAGAAAAACAAATTCCTGCAACTAAAATAATACTAATTAATCTTAAAGCTTTCATTTCTATATGTTTTAGTTTTGACTAGATTTTTAATTGACAAATGTATTCATTTTTTTCAAATTTATTTAACATATGGTTTTTTATTTTGCTATTTTACTATTTTTATATAACTTGTTTTTTGAATAATGCAATTAAGTGATTACTTAAATTAAAATGATTTTAATACCTCCTATAAAATGCAAGATTTCTTAAAAACCCTTGAAAGATGTTTTGAGCAGCCATTACCCTCTCAGCAGGCTCATAATGATATGCTCGCTGACATCAACTTTCCAAAGAACAAACAAAAATCTGAAGCTTCACAGAGCAGTGTGCTTATTTTGTTTTATCCTCGAAATAATAATATATATACTGTTTTTATCGAACGCCCTTTATATGATGGTATTCATTCAGGTCAAATAGCATTTCCCGGTGGTAAAATGGAAAATTCTGATAATACCCTAATAGATACAGCATTGCGTGAAACAAAAGAGGAAATCGGCATAAATCAAAATAAAATCAAAATTTCCGGCTCACTTTCACAAGTTTATGTAATACCAAGTAACTTTTTAATAACTCCTTTCGTAGGAATTTATGAAGATGAACCTGTATTTAAACCTGATGCCAGGGAAGTTAGCAGGCTGATTGAAGTGCCTTTTGATGAATTATTAAATAAAAAAAACATAAGCAAGGGGCAGGTAAAAGCTGCAAATGGCCGGTCTTATAACGTGCCTTGCTTTAAACTCAAGAACAATATTATATGGGGTGCAACAGCAATGATCCTTAATGAATTTATTTACCTGTGGGATTCTTCAAATTAAATTGCCCGATTTGAATATTCATTATACATTTTTTTGAATAATAATAAAAAAAAACAATAATCAAAAATATCTAAATAAACAAATCATAGTTTCGTCGAAGTATTTTAACACTTAATTACAAACTTCACTATTAACATTTGTTTGTAAGTATTTTACTTAATTTTTTGCCAAAATTTTTCAATACTTTAGCATAAAAAGTAACTAAAATTTATTAATAAATACGGATACAATATTATGAAAATAAGGATCAGTTTTATAAAACTTATTCTACTCTGTGCTTTTATATTCCCATTTACCTTGAATGCCCAAACAGATTACAGGGTTCAATCAATGTTTATTTACAACTTTACCTCAATGGTGAATTGGCCCGCGGCTTATCAATCCGGTGATTTCATAATGGTTTCTTATGGTGATGGTGATATGTATGCTGAATTTCAAACAATGGCTGATAGAAGAAGCGTTGGAGGCAGGCCAATAGTTGCCAGACAGGTTGATAATGTAAATCAAATCTCAAAATGCCATATTATATATGTCCCATCAAGGCATTACAGAAGAGTTGGTGAAATAGTTAATCACTTAAAAGCAAACAACATAAGTGCATTAGTGGTTGCAGATGCAAGAGGTTCGATCAGAAATGGTGCTGTGGTAAACTTTACTATTCAAGGAGGCAGACAGCGTTTTGAAATTAGTGAAAATAATGCACGAAACCTGGGATTAAATCTTGGTGGAGAAATTGTAAGATTAGGTATAACTATGGATTAATATAACATCCTACTTTTAATAGACGCTGGATTACAGCAGTTTTAAAACATATAACCGGAAAATTCTTTTATAGTAATTACAAAAGTTTATTTTCCGGTTTTTCTATATTTTGATAAAAACTTACTTTAACGCTGGGTTTTCTAATTTTTTTAAATAATTTTGGAGAGTATTTCTTGGATAAAACATAATTTGTTCATTTTAAAGAGATCAAAATTTAGATTTCTGAACAAAATGAAAAGACTTTTATATTAGTCAAAACTACATTTGGTAAGGGATACATTTAGAATTTATATATTCTTTATTTCATAGTTCTTTAGCGGTTTTGCTTTAAACATACTATTTGACCGGACCATTAGAGAATTAACATGTAACTGACAAAAATTACATATTATGAAAATAAAAATGACGATAGGTCGAAGAATAGGTTTTGGTTTCGCCATAATTGTTATATTCTTTTTGATAATTAATTTTTATTCTTTATCTGTTGTTAACGAAAGTCAAAGGATAAACAGGGAAAACAGTGAAATATATGTACCCTCAATGAGTTTGTTGATGGAGTTCAGCAACATGATAGTCACTTCAGAAAAACTAATCGGAAATTGGATTTTCGTTCAAAGCTCTGATGATACACGCGATAAAAATGAATTACGTGAAATAAACCGAACAGAATATCCCAGGCTGAAACGGGAATTGGAAGAAATATCTCAAGACTGGCAATCGGAAGAAAAAGATACTTTACAAGAAATTTTTCAGTTAGTTGATGAACTTTTCTTGACTCATCAGTTTGTAATGGATGATTTAAGCGACTTTGCTAGCTATGATGATCCTATGGTAGTGTTTCAAATAAGGCCTATGATGGAACCCGGTGGTGAAATTGTTGAATATACACGTGAAATATTGGATAAACTTGATAATTTGATTGAAATACAGCAACGAAATGTCAGGGAAGGAAATATCAATATGACTCAATCATTAGAAAATTATAGAAGAAGTAATTTTTTAATGATCATTATTCTAATAGTAGGCGGATTCTTAATATCTTCTTTATCCATCAGAAACATCTCAAGGCCACTCAAATCTCTGCGTGACGTTCTTGTTTTTCTTGGCCAGGGCAAACTTCCCGATCGTAAAATGATAAAACGTACAACAAATGTCGAGATCAATCAGATGGCAGATGCAATGGAGAATTTAATTAACGGACTTAAAGAAAAAGCTAATTTTGCAAAAGAGATCGGACAAGGTAATTTTGATTATGACTACAAGCCCCTTACAGATGAAGATATGCTTGGCCTTTCTTTGATAGACATGAGAAAAAGCCTGCAAACCGCAGCTGAAGAAGAAAAGAAAAGACAAATAGAAGATAAAAAACGAACATGGGCTACTCAAGGTATTGCCAAATTTTCAGAACTGCTCCGTCAAAATAATGATAATATAAAAGAATTGTCATTCAGCCTTATAAAAAACCTGGTAAATTACCTCGATGCTAACCAGGGTGGTATTTTTATTTTAAGTGATGAAAAAGAAAATGATGAGGAATTTGTGGAACTTACTGCATGTTATGCTTATGAAAGAAGAAAATTTAAGAAAAAGAAAGTTTTTAAAGGCGAAGGACTAGTAGGTACATGCTTGCAAGAAGGTGAAACAATTTTTATTTCAGATGTGCCCGACAGTTATATTTCGATTACTTCCGGACTGGGGGACTCAAACCCAAGGTCAATACTTATAGTACCTTTAAAACTTAATGATGAAATTTTTGGTGTAATAGAAATTGCCTCATTTAATGTTTTTGAGCAATACCAAATCGACTTTGTGGAAAAAGTTGGTGAGTCAATTGCTTCAACTATTTCCAGCGTTAAAATAAATATCAGAACAAACGAATTGCTCAAAAAATCACAGGAGCAAAGTGAAGAAATGAAGGCACAAGAAGAAGAAATGCGCCAAAACATGGAAGAAATGCATGCCACGCAAGAAGAAATGGAACGAAAGGAAATTGAAAATCAAGAGTTTTATAGTACTATCAATAGTATTACCGGTATCGTTAATATTTCTACTGACGGAACCATTAAAAGCGTAAACCAAAAATTCTGTGATAAACTGAAATATAATGAACAAGAACTGATTGGGCAAAGCCATAAAGCACTTTTTGAAAACAGTTTTGCTGAATCAGCTGCATATAAAAATATGTGGGATAATGTTAATAACGGTAAACAAGTTACAGCTGAGTTTAAACTGGTAAACAGAAATAAAGAAATTGTTCAAGTTAAAGGAACATTAAGCTCAACAAAAGATAAATTCGGCGCTATTACAAGAATAATTTTTGTAATTACCGAATTTTAGTAATTATAGAATCAACGATTCATTCATGCTATTATAAAAAAGATCTAGTACAAATATATACTTTTGATATTATGGAGTTTTTTAATAGAATGAGCATACTGGGAAAGATGTTGTTTTTTATCCTGGTAGTTTCAATATTGATATACGTAATTTCTTTTTCCTACATATTAGTTAACCTGCGCCAAAAAACTTTTGATGATGCAACTCAGCTCGCCAATACCCAGGCAAAGGAGTATGCAAACCTGGTTACAAAAGACCTGAACTACGACTTCGACCTTACAAGGGGTTTAGGATGGGCTTTCCAGGGTTTTGAAAATGTTGAACACGAAGAAATGGATGAATTTTACAATGAAATATTAAAAATATTCATTGAGAAAAACCCCAATTTTTTTTCAACCTGGGTGTCATGGGAGTTGAATGCAATACTTGACGATTACTACCTTCCATATGGACGGGCGCGACACTCCTTTTTTCAACATGAAGGCAGAATTGATTATCAAACCGACACGCTTGACCTTGATGGTGATGACGAAGGTAGTTTGTACTATCAATTAAAAATAAATAAGGAAGAAGCAATTACTAATCCTTACTGGTATTCCTTCACCGGCCTTGAGGAAGATGAGCACCTTATGGTAAGCCCATGTATACCTTTATTAATAAATGACCATTTTGCCGGATTAGTGGGAACAGATATTATTCTTGACCGCTTTCAGGAGTTTATTCATTCAATCAAACCATTTGATGTAGGTTATATCTTTTTGATATCAAATGACGGAACCTTCGTTGGCCACCCTGATGAATCATTTCTTGGAGAAAAAATTTATGAGATTGAAAATGAATACGCAGAAGAATATAATTTAATAGAAAACATACAACAAGGTGAATTCTTTAATCATTTCAGGGATGACGGAATATTAAACGAGGAAGCATATGTAGCTTTTTCACCCGTCCCGGTTGGAAACCTTGACAATCCATGGTCGTTGGGGGTAGTAGTACCGGTTAGCTATATTATGGACGAGGCTGACAGAATTTTGTTCCGTTCTGTAATGGCCGGAGTATTAGGTTTGCTGGTTTTAATTGTGGTAATTTACATTATTGCAAAAAATATAACCAAACCACTTAAAGTAACAACCAATGTTTTACAAACAATTTCCAAAGGAGATCTCAACAATGTTCAAAAGTTGGAAGTTAAAACCAAAGACGAGCTGGGTCAAATAGCAAAAGCCATGAACTCATTGGTTGATGGACTAAAGCGTACAGCCAACTTTGCACAACAAATTGGTGAAGGAAAGCTAGATACTGACTTTGAGTTACTTGATAAAAACGATGTTTTAGGCAACTCTCTTCTAAACATGCGTGAAAGCCTCATAAAAGCCGAAAAAGAAGAAGAAAAGAGAAAAGAAGAAGATAATAAGCGAAGTTGGGCAACACAAGGACACGCTATGTTTGCTGATATTCTCAGACAAGATAATGACGACCTTAATGAACTGTCTTTCAAAGTTATTAAGAACCTGGTTAAATATCTCAATGCAAACCAGGGTGGTATTTTTATCCTTAATGATGATGATGAAAATAATAAGTTCCTCGAACTTACTGCATGTTACGCCTTTGACAGAAGAAAATATCTGGAAAAATCTATTGAAATTGGAGAGGGCCTCGTAGGAGCTACTTTCCTGGAAAAAAAGACCACTTATTTAAAAGATGTACCTCAGGATTATATACGAATAACTTCAGGCCTTGGTGGTGAAAACCCAAGTTGTGTACTTATAGTACCGCTTATTGTAAATGAAGAGGCACTTGGTGTAATTGAAGTTGCATCATTCAATCCTTTTGAGAAACATGAAATTGAGTTTGTGGAAAAAGTAGCTGAAAGTATTGCAAGCACAATATCCAGTGCTAAAATAAACGCAAAAACTGCATACCTTCTTGAGCAATCACAACAACAAGCTGAAGAGATGCGTGCACAGGAAGAGGAAATGAGACAAAACATGGAAGAGATGCATGCAACACAGGAAGAAATGTCAAGAAAAGAAAAAGAACTGCGCGAACAAATTGAGCTTATAAACCAATTCCTGGTTAAGTTGGAATATGATGCCAATGGAAAGATATTGGATGTAAATGATTTATATACCCAAATTTCGGGATACTCCAAATCAGAATTAATTGGTAAACATCATAGTATAGTATTTGATAACCCAAACTTTGAAACATCTGAAAACTACAAAAAGTTCTGGGAATTAATGAAACAAGGAAAGTCATCGAAGGGTATATTCAAAAGAATAGGCAAAAATGGTAAGTACTTTATTGGTAAAGGAATCTCATATCCTGTAAAAGATGAAAACGGAAATCTTATAAAAGTTATTGAACTTTCAGTAGACATTACTGAAAAAGAATAAAATACTATTAAGTTTTTAAAAACAGCTTAAAAACAAGGTATAAATATATATTTTCCGGAAATTTTATACTCTCAATTAAAATTTTTGACATGAAGAAAGGTTTTAAATTGAATCTCAGGCAAAAACTACAATTTTTTATACTTGTAACAACTTTGGTGGTTTTTGCTGCAGCTATAGGATATATCAGTATCCGTTCAAAAAATATAGCTACGCAGGATGCAACCAAGCTAGTGAATTCATATACTGAAGGTTATGCTGCTAAAATCGAAAGCTCTTTTAACGAAGATATGGCTGCTGTTAGAACATTAGCCCATGGGTTTTACGTTCATCTTGATTTTGAAGAGATAGAAGAGTTCAGAGCCCTGATAAAAGAAATGTATAAACATGTTATGGAAGGAAATCCAGACTTTTATGCTATTTGGGATAGCTGGGAATATAGCCATATAGACCCTGAATGGGAACTCCCTTACGGACGGATAGCTCAAACATGGTGGAGAGAAAACGATCGGTTAGAATTTCTTGAATTTGAGAGAAGCCTTGATGGTGACCCTGACCTTTACGGCGCTGCCAAACAAGCAGGCAACGAAACAATATGGGAGCCCTACTTAGACCAAATAGATGAAGGTAAAAAGGAGTTAAATCTTATGACTACCCTTACGGTCCCAATGTTCCATCAAAACAACTATATCGGGCTTGTAGGACTGGATATTACACTGGAAAGATTGCAGAGAATGATTGAAGGCATTAGAATTTATGATGACAGCTACGCTTTCCTGGTATCATATGGTGGTGTTTACGCTGCTCATCCAAATTCAAACCTGTTGGAGTTTCCACTGGAAGATCACCTCAGACAAGACGCAAGTGAACACAGTATCATACAAAATATTCAAAATGGTGAAGTGTTCTCCTTTACAAGCTCAAATGAAAAAGACGAACCTTTTTATTATTCTTTCCACCCGGTCAAAGTCGGAGAAACCGACACTCCCTGGGCTTTTGCCATAGCAGTACCTGTTAACGAAATAGTTCAGGATGCTAATATGAACTTTATAATTTCTATAATTACCGGCCTAATAGGACTGATAATTATTGGAATTGTAATATCTTTTGTTGCCGGCAATATCTCCAAGCCTATTCAGAGAGTAACAAAATTTATGAGACAACTTGCGAATGGTCGAATTGATGAGTCTATGAAGTTGGATATTAAAACCAATGACGAAATAGAGGAAATGGCAACCTCTTTCAATATATCAATTGACGCTTTGCTTGACAAAACAAATTTTGCTACCAGCATAGGTAGTGGTGACCTTAATAGTGAAGTTAAGCTATTGAGTGATGACGATGTTTTAGGAAAAGCTTTAATAGAAATGCGTGATAGCCTTAGAAAAGCTGAAGAAGATGAGAAGAAACGAAAAGAAGAGGATAGCAAAAGAAGGTGGGCTAACGAAGGGTTCACTCTTTTTGCTGACATTTTAAGGCAAAGTGACAATGACCTTAAGAAACTGTCAGAAAATGTAGTAAGAAACATGGTAAAATACCTGGATGCAAACCAGGGTGGTCTTTTCATTCTTAATGACGATGATGAAAAGGACAAGTTTCTCGAACTCATGTCATGCTATGCTTTCGACAGGGAAAAATTCATGGAAAAGAAAATCAAAATTGGTGAAGGACTAGTCGGTACCTGCTTTATTGAACAAAAAACAATTTACATGACTAAAGTGCCTGAAAACTACATCAATATTACATCAGGCCTGGGCGGGGAAAATCCGAAAAGTATTCTTATAGTACCGCTTAAACTAAATGAAGAAGTGCTTGGTGTTATTGAATTAGCTTCTTTCAAAGAATTTGAGCAATACCAAATTGAATTTGTTGAAAAAATTGCCGAAAGCATTGCCAGTTCTATATCAAACGTAAAGATCAATTCAAAAACAGCGTATCTTCTTGAACAATCACAGCAACAAGCTGAAGAAATGAGAGCACAGGAAGAGGAAACACGGCAAAATATGGAGGAACTCCAAGCTACTCAAGAAGTTATGGAGCGAAAGCAAGAAGAGCAGGAAACATTACAGGAAGAACTTAAAAAAGAAGAAGCACTGCTGCACGCTATTCTTGAAACAATACCTGATTATGTATATTTTAAAGATAAAGAGTGTAAATTCATACGGGTTAGTAAGTCGATGGTTAAACTCATTAATGCACCTGGGTGTGAATCTTCTGATGATCTTATAGGCATGTCAGATTTTGATTTTCACACAAAAGAAAATGCACAAAAACAATATGATGATGAACAACAAATAATGAATGGTGAAAAACCGCCAATGATCAATGAGGTTGTCAAAGAAAATTTTGACGATGGTACTGAACAATGGGTTTCTGTTACTAAGATGCCACTTAAAGATAAAGAAGGAAATGTAATTGGTATTTGGGGAATTAGCAAACTCATAACTGAATTAAAAAAGGCAGAGCTTGAAAAGAAAGCAAAAATTAAAGCTGCTGAAGAGTTAGACAGAAAACTAAAACAAATAATAAAAGATTATAATGGTTTATACTCTGCCGTTAGTAATACAGCTATAGTGATCGAATTTTCGCCTGATGGTTTTGTATTGAACGCTAACAAAGAGGCTCAAAAACTCTTCAATATGACTGAAAGAGAATTGAAAGATAAAAAACATTCTGATTTGTTAAGAAGTAAAGATGAAAGTAAGGAAGATTATTCAACATTATGGGATGATTTACAGAAAGGAAATATAAAACAAAGGAAATTTACAGGAGTTATTAACGATGAGCATGTAACACTTAGTGAAGCCTATTGCCCGATTACAGATAATGATGATAATTTGATTAAGATAACAACAGTTATGGTAAAAGAGGAATAAGAAATTGCATTTCTGAATACACACAAAAAAAGAGGGAGCCCTTTTGGGTTCCCTCTTTTTTTGTATTCAAAATACTTTTATTTCTTTTTAATATCCAGTTCATCCACAATCGCTTTGAAAGCATCGGGTTCGTTCATTGCCAGATCTGCCAATACCTTACGGTTAATCTTAACATTATTCTGGTTTAACGCTCCCATAAACTGTGAATAGTTCATACCATATTGCCTTGCAGCGGCATTTATTCGTAAAATCCACAAGGCCCTAAAGTTTCTCTTTTTTGTACGCCTGTCGCGGTAAGCATAGGTTTGTCCTTTCTCCCATGCATTCTTTGCTACAGTCCATACATTCTTTTTTGCACCAAAATACCCTTTGGTCTTTTTAAGAAGCTTTTTACGTCTTCTTCTTGATGCTACTTTATTAATTGCACGTGACATAATACTTGATTTTTTGTTTAGCGCTTTTCAAAACTGAAAAGACTTTACGGGCTAAAACAATGTTAATAATAATTTCTATAGACACAACATCCTCTTGATGTTGTTTTCATCGCTTTTATGTACATGAGTAGTCTTTGTAAGATTTCTCTTACGCTTCTTTGCTTTTTTAGTCAAAATATGACTTTTATAAGCATGCTTCCTCTTGATCTTACCGGAAGCGGTAAGCGAAAACCGCTTTTTAGCACCGGATTTAGTTTTCATCTTCGGCATTACTCTATCTATTTATTTGATTAAACTACTTTTTTGCTTGCTTTTTTGGCGAAACCAACATTATCATACGTTTGCCTTCAAGTTTTGGCATTTGCTCAACCTTTCCGTAATCTTCAATCTCTTGCGCAAAACGAAGCAAAATTAGTTCGCCTTTATCCTTGTAAATTATTGATCGGCCCTTAAAGAACACAAATACCTTAAGTTTGGATCCTTCCTGCAAAAACTTGATAGCATGCTTCACCTTAAAGTTAAAGTCATGATCATCAGTATTAGGACCCATCCTAATTTCTTTTGTAACAACCTTAGCCGTATTAGCTTTAATTTCTTTTTGTTTCTTCTTTTGTTCGTAAAGGAATTTTTTATAATCCATTACTTTGCAAACTGGCGGGTTAGCAGTTGGAGCAATCTCAACCAGGTCAAGACCTTTCTCATCTGCAATTTCCAGAGCTTCTTTAATGGGATAAATTCCTTGTTCAACATCATCGCCTACAACTCTAACGACTTGTTCCTTAATGGATTCATTTATCCTGTGCGGATCTTGTTTTCTTTTAAATCCTCTCTTTGACACTTGTCTTGGATTAAATGACTTAGCTATACTTAAATCCTCCTTTAATTTTGTTTATAAATAATATTT
>SLSZ01000234.1 GCA_007130125.1 Bacteroidales bacterium | reverse complement strand
TTCGGAAAAAGTTCTTTCAATCTCATCAAAATTTCTTTTTCTGTATTCAGCTTTTTCAATAGAAGGTTGTGTTCGTTTCAGATTTTTTACTTCAATCTTCTCAGGTGTTTTTGCCGTATCGTTAGAGCTTTCTACCGGCTCTCTGTTTACTTTAAGTTCTTCATTGTTCAGATAACGGGATATGGATTCGGCTGCTCTGTGTCCCTGTGCTACTGCCTCCACTAATGAAGCAGGGCCTGTAACCATATCTCCTCCTGCAAATACTCCTTTTTCAGAGCTCTCAAGCGTTAGCGGATCGGTGCAGATCCAATTTTTATCAATATCAATAGAAGGGTCAATGCCTGACAGATCGCACTCCTGGCCTGTGGCCGGGATAACGGTATCAGCAGAGATAACGTTCGTTTGTTCAGGGTCGGTCTTTAGTGAACGATTTCCTTCACTGTCATAAACTGTCACGCATTTTTCAACTTCCAGACCTTTGACCTTGCCGTTTTTTAATACTACTTTTTTGGGTGACCATGAATTTTTTATTTTTACGCCTTCCTCAATAGCTTCTTCTATTTCCCAGGAATGTGCCGGCATTTCTTCTTTTGTGCGGCGATAAACGATAGTTGTTTTGCAACCCATGCGAATAGCTGAACGTGCAACATCGACAGCAACATTTCCTCCACCGATAACAACAACTTCTAATCCCACGGCAGGCTTTTTACCTTCACTTATTTCTCTTAGAAAGGGGATGCCATATATTACACCTACGCTGTCACTGTTTTCCAGCGGTATCTGTTTTGCTTTTTGAGCTCCCAGTGAAATGAATACCGATTTATATCCCTGTTTTTTCAGCTCCTGAATTGTGAAGTTTTTACCCAGTTTCTGGCCATACTTTACTTCAATACCATCATTTACCATTAATTCGATCTCATAGTCAAGATAATTCTTGGGTAGCCGGTAATCAGGGATTCCGGTACGCATCATACCACCCAGTTTATCAGCGGATTCAAAAAGAGTCACCTGGTAACCTTTTTTCACCAGGTCGTGAGCACATGTTAAACCTGACGGCCCCCCGCCTATAACAGCAACTTTCTCCTTTCTAACGGGAGTGCCGTTTTGTTTTTTGTCGCCCTGTTCCTCTTGTAATTCGCCAGCTTCCAGTCGCCTTTTTTCATAATCGGCGGCAAAACGTTTCAGATTACATACCGAAACGGCTTCATCAATATCATTTCTATTGCAGTGGTCTTCACATGGGTGGTGGCATATTCTGCCACAAACACCGGCAAATGGCATTCTTTCCCTAATCAGATCGAGTGCCTCTTTAAATTTGCCCTTGGCAATAAGTGCGGTATACCCTTGAACATTAACACCTGCAGGGCAATTGGTTTTGCAGGGAGGTGGGGGTGTGGATTTGTCTATTGTGAATACATTTGGTATTGCCTGTGGATAAAGCCTGTAAATAGCCTTCCGGTTGGATAATTCTCCGTTAAACTCATCCTTTCTTTCCACGGGACACTCCAGTTCGCAATCACCACAGCCGTTACACTCAACCTCATCAACATACCGTGCTTTTTTATTGATAGTAGCGGTGAAATTTCCAGCTTCTCCTTCAAGCTTTGTAAGTTCTGCATAGGAAATTATATTAATATTCAAGTGCCGTCCTGTCTCAACAAGTTTTGGGGATATCATGCACATAGCGCAATCATTGGTGGGAAACGTTTTGTCAAGTTTTGCCATATTACCACCAATGGCCGGTTCTTTTTCCAGCAGATATACTTTATAACCCATTTCTGCACTATCAATAGCGGCTTGCATTCCTGCAATGCCTCCACCAATAACTAATACTGAACCGATTTGCTTATTATCCATTATAATTAAGCTCCTTTTTATTTTGACAACTATTCGTCTTCATTTTTAACTACCGAACAAGAAGAAAGAATTGATTCTACGGGGACAAAGTTCTTGTTAAGTCCCAGGTCTTTTGGTTTACAGCCAAATGCCAGTCCCATTAATTGTGTAATAAAAGGCACCGGTAAAGGCTGTTCAATTGAATTCTTGCTTCTGATTGATTTTTGTTTCGTATCCAGGTTGGTCTGACACATAGGACATGATACGATAACACAATCCACTCCTCTTAAGCTGGCGTCTTTTAATATTTTACCAACCAGTTTTTCTGCAATTGAATTTACGGTTATAAACAAACTGGCTCCGCAACAATCAGTTTTATAAGACCAGTCAATAAAATTTGCCCCAAGTGCTTTGACGATCATATCCATGGTCATAGGGTACTCACGTGTATCAAAGGATTGTTCCAGGGGCACACGGGTGTTAAGACAACCATAATAACATGCTACAGTTAGCCCGGATAGCGGCTTTTTTACATTTTTGGAAATAATATCAAGTCCAACAACATTCACAAAAAAATCAAGGATATTTCTTACTTTTACCTGTCCTTTATAGGGAAAATCATTTTTACCGTTTAATTCTGTTCTTCGCTTCTCATCTTTACTAAGCATATATTCGGCATCTGCCAATCTATGGTAGCATGATGCACATGGTACGACCAGTTCTTTAATGCCTTGTTCTTCGGCTAAAGCCAGATTTTTATGATTTAGCTGCAAGTTAAGGTCATAGTCTATTGATTTTACTGATGTAGCACCGCAACAATTCCAGTCATTCATTATTCTGAAAGGTATGCCCAAAACACTAAATACTGTTTTGAGACTCTTCATGTAGTGAGATGAACTGGTTTCCAGGCTGCAACCAGGGTATAATGCAATATTATCCTTTTCCATATAAATTTTTTTGTCTAAAAATAGTTTCTAGTTAAGCGTAAAGTTTTTCTCCGGTCTATGATCCCTTCAGGAGGTTTTCTTAACCCATTTGCGAAAGCCCTTTACCGCTTTAGGGGGGATAAAATGCAGTTTGTTCTTGAAAAGCATTTTGGGTGCTAAAGTTGCATTTTTGAGTAGCTTCCCAAGTCTCAAATTATATTCAATCATAATTCTCAGTTCATGAACCTTCCCCCGTCTCAAAATGTCGTCTGTAAAGACCTTATGGAATTTATAGACATCCTTCCTTTTAGGTTCAAAGCCTTCATCTAAGGCCATTTGTTTAAGCCGGTTCATAATGTTGGGAATTTCAATATCGTTAGGGCATTTGACAGCACATGCATAACAACTGGCACAAATCCAAATTGTTTCGGAATTCATTACAGATCTTTCCAATCCCAGGGAGGCCAAATGAATTACAACATGTGGATACATGTCCATCTCTTCTACTAACGGGCATCCACTCGAACACTTTGCGCATTGATAGCATAGTAGAGTGTCCTTGTATAAAATCTTTCTTTTTTCTAACTCAGTAATTCCCATAAATAAATTAAACAATTAAAATGCAAAGGTAAAGGAATTAATAACACTTATCAAATCTATTATTAATCCACTGAAATACAGTAATATAGGAGCTTTGCCAAAAAGTAATAAACATTCTAAAGCCGGTTTTGCTTATAATCAGGAGTATTTAAATTCTAATCTCCTTTTTTAAGCTAACTTTGCATTCATAAAGTTGTGTTTGTCCATAAAGTCGAATTTTTATCTATAATTGTTATTTGTTATTTGGTGCTTTTATAGTTTTAAATAAGACATTATAGACAGGCTTTAGGTAGTTGTTTTGAAAGCCCCGGTACATGAATAAGATAATACCGCCATATTTATTAAGGCTGTTAACAAAGAATTTTTTGATTTGGAAAATCAAGACCAAAGAAAAAAAGATCTTTCTAACGTTTGATGATGGACCTACTCCTGATGTTACAGATAAGATTCTTGACATTTTGGAAAGTTATGAAGTAAAAGCTGTTTTTTTTTGTACCGGTAATAATTCAGAAAGATTTCCGGAGCTTTTTTCGAAAATCAAAAACGCAGGCCATCAGACATGTAATCACACTTATTCTCATTTAGATGGATGGAAGTCTGGTGCAAAAGATTATGTTTCTGATGTCGAAAGAGCAAAAAGCATCATTAACAGTAGTTTGTTCAGGCCACCACATGGCAGGATTACCCCCGGGCAAATATTTAAGTTGCGCAAGGAGTATTACATTGTTATGTGGAGCTTGCTGGCAGGTGATTTTTATGAAAATGCCAGTAAGGAAAGGTGTCTTAACAATGTGTTGAAACACACAAAACGTGGCTCAATAGTGGTTTTTCATGATTCTGAAAAATCAGCTGATAAGTGCTTGTATGCCTTGCCCCGGTTTTTGGAGCATTTTCTTGAAAGAGGCTTTAAATTTGAATTATTGAGGGGCGTACAATAATGGAATTATACTATAGTTAAAATAGTAGTATTTTTGCAAATTTACATTCCATTTGATTTGAGATTGCAAAACTTTTTAGTGCTTGTTTATGTTCAGGAAGTCAAAAACACATAGAGTTGTTCGTCTGTTATTGATCTTTGTTGCTATTGTTTCAGCAGCCGGATGTGCAAATGTTGTTGCTCCACAGGGAGGCCCAAGGGATGAGGACCCACCCGAGGTAGTAAGGAGTGAGCCGCCAAACTATTCTACTAATTATGATGGCTCCAATGTAAGAATATTTTTCAACGAGTTTGTACGTTTGGAAAATCTGCGCCAGAAAATGCTTGTATCGCCCCCGATGAAAGAAATGCCTGAAGTGCGTATCAGGCGCAGGTCGATAATTATGAGTATAAATGAAGAGCTTCAGGAAAACACAACATATAACTTTTTCTTTGGTGATGCAATCAAAGATATAACTGAAGGTAATTCCATACCTAACTTTCAGTTTGTTGTTTCTACAGGTGACTATGTAGACTCGCTTTCTGTCAGGGGAGAAGTAAAAAACGCTTTTGACCTTAATCCTGAAGAAGGTGTTTATGTAATGATGTATGATGAAATTTATGATTCAATACCATACAAAGAATTGCCGGTATATATATCCCGCACAGATAAAGAGGGTAGGTTTGAGATTAACAATATGCGTGACGGGGAATATCTTATGTTTGCATTAAAGGATTTGAACTTTAATTATATATATGATCAGCCGGATGAAAAAATTGCTTTTCTTGATTCACTGGTAGTACCTGAGTATGTTGCTGAAGTTGAGGAGCCGGAAGATGATGAGAAAAAGCCTGACTTAGATGAGGAGCCTGAAGCTGAGGTTGAAGATGTTGAACCGGATTTGCAAGAAATGGTTCAGCCCGAAGAGGAGATAGAAGATTTCGAGGAGGACAGGCTTGTGAGTGATGAAAATGATACTTTGGATGCTTTCAAAAAACCCGATGTTAATTTTTATACGTTGTATTTATTTAAAGAAAAAGATACTGTCCAGAGGATATCATCAGTAAACTTTACTCCTCCCGGAAAGCTTTCTGTTGCCTTTCGAATACCATTCGATTCAGTTTATGTTGAAGAGTATAGAGAGCCTTTTGAAAGGAACTGGAAGTTCAGTGAGTTTTCAAAAAACAAGGATTCTTTGTTTATCTGGCTTGATAATGTTGAAAGAGATTCGCTTTATTTGAAAGTTTGGGATGGCGAGCATTTAATAGATACGATAAAAAGATCAGTAAAACTTCGTGAAGAACGCCGTGAAAGGCCAGAGGAAAGAACGCTTAGCCTGATACCAAACCATAGAACGGGAAGGAGTTTTCCATATTTTGAAAAATTATTACTCACTGCCGGAAATCCTATAAAAAAAGTGGAAGAAGAACGTATAGAAGTTTTGAAAAATGATTCACTACCTGTTGAAAAATCTTGGGAAATTTTTGGCAGGACCGGTAGAAGGTTGATGTTTGACAAAGAGTTTGAACAAGATGTCAAATATGGATTTGTTATACCTGATAGTACCGTCACCGATATTTTTGGCCTGACAAATGCCGATACTATAAGGGTTTCTTTTACCACTTCTACTATAGAAAGTTATGGAATGATAATGCTTAATTTAACTTTACCTGAAGAAGATAATTATTACATTCTCCAACTTATGGACGGACAGGATAAAGTTCTAAAAGAAAAGTTTATCAACAATAGTGGGGAGTACTTTTTTCATCATCTTTCTCCCGGAGATTACCGCTTTAAAGTTATTGAAGACAAAAGAAATAGTGGTGAATGGGATCCCGGTAACTACCTCAGGGGCATGCAGCCTGACCCGGTTTATATTATGGGTGAAAAGATTGTAGTAAGGCAAAACTGGGAGCATGAGGTAGTGTGGGGTGTTGAATAGCCGGCAGCCTTCAGTCAACAGTCGGCAGTCTCCAGTCTCCAGTCAGCATTTAGCGGTCTTCAGTTTAACCTCTCAACTCATTAACCTATTGGCACATTGGCACATTGACACATTGTCTCATTAGCATATTTTATAAAAAAACAGCAAAACAATTAATACCATAACCATAAAAAACCGTATATTTGCGGCAAAATTTCCAAGTTGTTATTTAATTCACAAAAGAAAAACATAATGAAAATATCTCATATTGAGCACATTGGTATCGCGGTAAAAAATCTTGAAGAGTCGATAAAATATTATGAAGACATACTAGGTTTGGAGTGTTATGGTGTAGAAGAGGTTAAGGAGCAAAAAGTCAGGACTGCCTTTTTTCAAGTTGGCCAGGTTAAAATAGAGCTTTTGGAATCAACAGATCCTGAGGGTCCGATAGGTAAATTTGTTGAAAAGCGGGGTCAGGGCGTACATCATTTGGCTTTTGCTACTGAAGATCTTGAGAACACTCTTCAGGAACTTGAAGGCAAGGGCATACAGCTTATTGACAAGCAACCGCGCAAGGGAGCTGAGGGCCTTGATATTGCATTTTTGCATCCAAAGTCCACGGGAGGCGTGCTTACCGAATTGTGTGAGGATAAAACAAAATAGTTTCAAATAAGGAAAAGTTTTAAACAAAGCTATTAATATTTAAAAACAAACAACATGGCTTTTGAAGATAAAATTAAGGAGTTGTTGGGAAAACGTGAGTTAGCCAAGCTAGGTGGAGGCCAAAAACGTATTGATGCTCAGCATAAAAAAGGGAAACTTACTGCACGTGAGCGTATAGATTTATTGCTTGACGAGGGGAGTTTTGAAGAGTTTGACATGTTTGTTACACATCGTTGTACGGATTTTGGCCTGGAAAAAAAGCAGCCTTACTCGGACGGTGTTGTTACAGGATATGGCACTATTGACGGGAGGCTCGTATATGTTTTTTCACAGGATTTTACCGTCTTTGGCGGTTCATTATCAATGGCTTATGCTGAAAAGATATGCAAAGTAATGGATAAAGCCATGAAAATGGGAGCTCCTGTTATAGGCCTTAATGATAGTGGGGGAGCAAGAATACAGGAAGGTGTTAACAGCCTGGCAGGATATGCGGAGATCTTTCAGCGGAACATTATGGCCTCAGGAGTAATACCTCAGATAAGTGGTATTTTCGGGCCATGCGCAGGTGGAGCAGTTTATTCTCCAGCACTTACCGACTTTACTATAATGTCGAAAGAGAACAGTTATATGTTTGTTACCGGCCCCAAGGTTGTTAAAACAGTTACCGGAGAGGTCGTTACCGAACAAGAACTTGGAGGAGCAAAATCCCATAGTTCAAAGTCGGGAGTTACTCATTTTGTTTCTGATAATGAAGAAGAAGGTA
Source organism: Bacteroidales bacterium (assembly GCA_007130125.1). GTDB lineage: Bacteria > Bacteroidota > Bacteroidia > Bacteroidales > UBA7960 > PUKZ01. The sequence continues at coordinate 6,585 of SLSZ01000234.1, read as the reverse complement.
TTATGCTTATTAGAAAAATAATAAGCTTTTTGCCGCAAAACAATCTTGAAGAGCCGCCACCGGCTCCATGTGATGATCCCATTGACAGGCTTGATGATAACCTTAATGTATTTATTCCCGATAATCCAAATAAACCTTATGATGTTAAGGATATAATACATTCGGTTGTTGATTATGGCGAATTTCTTGAAGTACACCAAAACTATGCACCAAACATTGTAGTCGGGCTTGCTCATTTTAACGGAACGTCGGTTGGAATAGTCGCTAATCAACCAAATTATCTTGCCGGCGTACTTGATATTAATGCGTCAAGAAAAGCAGCGAGGTTTGTCAGGTTTTGTGATGCTTTCAATATTCCATTGGTTACATTGGTTGATGTTCCAGGGTTTTTGCCGGGAACAACACAGGAATATGGTGGCATAATTATTCAGGGAGCTAAACTTCTATATGCTTATGGAGAAGCTACTGTGCCAAAAGTTACTATAATACTTCGTAAGGCTTATGGTGGTGCTTATTGTGTGATGAGTTCAAAACATCTCAGGGGAGACCTCAATTATGCATGGCCTACGGCTGAAATTGCTGTTATGGGTCCAAAAGGTGCAATAGAGGTGCTGCAAAGCAAAGAACTCAAAAATATTGATAACGAAGAAGAAAGGGAGAAGTTTATCGTCGAACAGGAAAAAGATTATGTGGAAAAATTTGCTACACCATATAATGCAGCAAAATATGGCTATATTGATGATGTTATTGAGCCAAGAAATACACGTTTCCGTGTTATCAGAGCTTTGCAATCATTAGCTACTAAAAAAGAATTAAATCCACCAAAAAAACATTCAAATCTTCCTTTGTAATAATATTTAAATGACTGAAAACATGTTTTTTACATTAGCCAGTGTTACTCAAAATATTAATAACGCAAATAATAACGGCAGCTGTGTTTTTGCAGAAAGTGACCCTTATGGAGTTATGATGGCTATTATTGGGATGGGGATAGTTTTTTCTGCCCTGATATTGTTGTTTGTCATATTTACAAATACACCCGTGCTTTTTACGAAAGGATTTAAGGAAAAGGTTAAAAGTGTGTTAAAATTTAAAAAAGTTAAAGCAGAGAAGACAGAAGACGAAGAAATTACTAAAGAAAAAACCCCAGAGGAAGAATTATCGGGAGAGGTTAACGCAGCAATTGCGGCAGCAATACATTTGTACAGGTCGGAGTTGCACGATTATGAAGATACCGTGTTAACCATCAAGAAAGTTTCAAGGACTTATTCTCCGTGGAGTTCAAAGATTTATGGCTTAAGGAACAATTTAAACATTAATTGAGATGAAGAAATATCAATTCACTATACATGGTAATAAATATGATGTTACTATAGTAAATGTGGAAGAAAACATTATTGAGCTGGAAGTAAATGGCTCTAATTTTGAGGTTGAGGTTGACAAAGCTATCCAGCCTGTAAAAACTCCCAAGCTTGTCAGGCCTAAAGCCGTACCGTCAACAGATACTACTCCGTCAACAGGTACAGGTACGAAAAGTACAGGTAAAGGTATCGGGGCGGTGACCTCTCCTCTTCCTGGCACTGTAATAAAAATACATGTTAATGAGGGTGATAGTGTGAAAGTTGGGCAGAAGCTTATAACACTGGAAGCTATGAAAATGGAGAATAGCCTGGACTCTGATAAGGACGGGAAGGTAGTATCGGTTAAGGTTCGTCCCGGCCAATCGGTTATGGAAGGTGATGTTTTGATTGAAATAGGAGATTAAATTATGGAATTTGCAGGTTTATATGATTTTGTTTCTCAACAATTAAGTGAGTTTGTTGGATATACAGCATTTGCCAATGTTACTTTAGGGCATATAGTAATGATTTGTGTGGGGTTGTTTTTTATCAATCTAGCCATCACAAAGCATTATGAGCCACTATTGTTAATACCTATCGGTTTTGGAATTATTATCGGTAATATTCCATTTGCAGAGGGTGTTGGTTTAAATATTGGTATATATGAAGAGGGTAGTGTTTTCAATCAGCTCTATTTTGGTGTTCAGAAGGGTCTGTATCCGCCCCTGATTTTTTTGGGGATTGGAGCAATGACAGATTTTTCATCATTACTTTCCAAACCTAAGCTCGTATTACTTGGAGCTGCGGCTCAGTTTGGGATTTTTGCAGCCTATGCCTCTTCGTTGTTGCTTGGCTTTTCTCCACAGGAGGCTGGAGCTATAGCTATCATAGGTGGTGCTGATGGTCCCACAGCTATATTCCTTTCTTCACAACTTGCACCTGAGTTTATCGGGCCAATTGCCATTGCAGCATATTCCTACATGGCTCTGGTTCCAGTTTTGCAACCACCGGTTATGCGTTTGCTCACTACTAAAAAAGAAAGGGTAATACGTATGAAACCCCCCAGGGCTGTACCTAAACAGGAGAAAATTATCTTCCCTATTATTGGAATATTGCTTACGACATTTATTATGCCAACATCATTGCCTCTTTTGGGTATGCTGTTTTTCGGCAACTTGTTAAAAGAGAGTGGGGTTACCGATCGTCTGGCCAATACTGCACGCACTTCGTTAGTTGATATTGTCACAATATTTTTAGGACTTACAGTTGGGGCATCAACACAGGCAACGGTGTTTCTGACTAATGAGTCTTTGATGATTTTTGCATTGGGGGCGGCATCTTTTATAATTGCCACTTTCAGTGGAGTTATTTTTGCCAAAGTAATGAACTTTTTCTCAAAAGAAGGTGACAAGATAAATCCGCTGATAGGAAACTCAGGGGTTTCCGCTGTTCCTGATAGTGCAAGAGTATCACAGCATGTTGGGTTAGAATACGACAAATCCAACCACCTTCTGATGCATGCTATGGCAGCCAATGTTTCAGGTGTGATTGGATCGGCAATTGCTGCGGGAATATTGTTAAGCTTCCTTACATAAAAGATAGCTTATCAAATAAATAAAGGCTTACCTGATTTGAGTGTTTTGTTATCAAATTCGATAACAAAACACTCAAAAGCAGTTTTTTAAATTATTATTCTTTTCCTTTCACGTTCCAGGATCGTTTGTAACGTTTTGGCCGGATTTTCAAACCTTTGTGCAAGCATTATTGCAGCTATTATATAGGGTTTATAACCTGCTTCCTGGTATGTTTGTATACGGTGTTTTTCGAAAACATCTTTGCTGACTTCCCCTTCGTTGCATGAAACACCCGATATATCAGCAGGCAGACAATGCATATACAGGGCACAACCATTGTTTGTCAATTGCATTTTACTATCATTATATTCCCAGTCTTTGTGCTTTGAATTGTGAACCAGGCATTCTTGCTCAAGATCTTTCAGTCCTTGTTTGTCAGCTGATTTTAGAAGTTCTGTTCTTTGTTGCATAACCTGGTAAGGTGCCCAGCTTTTAGGATATACTATGTCGGCGTCTTTCATGGCTTCTTCCATAGAGTGGCTGATTTTAAAACTGCCACCGCTTTTCTGGGCATTTTCCGATGCTTTGTCTACAATGCCCGGTATTAGTTCATAACCTTTAGGGTAGGCCAGCTCTATATCCATCCCGAACCTTGACATAAGAGCGATAATGCCTTGCGGCACAGACAAAGGCTTGCCATAGCTTGGTGAGTAGGCCCAGCTCATTACCATTTTCTTGCCTTTTAAATTTTCCAATGTGCCAAAATGGTTTTTTAGATGCAATAAGTCAGCCATTGACTGGGTTGGGTGGTCCATATCACATTGAAGGTTAACTATACCGGGCCTGACCGGCAAAACTTGCTTGTGATATCCTTCATCTAAAGATTCTGCAACCTCACGCATAAACTTATTGCCTTCACCAAGATACATGTCATCGCGAATACCAATTGCATCAGTTAAAAATGATATCATTTGAGCAGTCTCTCTTACGGTCTCACCATGTGAAACCTGGGTTTTTTCCTCATCAAGATCCTGAACAGCTAACCCCAATAAGTTACAGGCTGAAGCAAAAGAAAATCTTGTTCGTGTTGATTTGTCTCTGAACAATGAAACAGCAAGTCCCGAATCAAAAGCTTTAAGTGAATAGTTGTTGTTTCTTAAGTGCTTCATGATGTCGGCAATTTTTAATATTGCCAAAATATCATTGTCAGTTTTATCCCATGTTAATAGAAAATCTTGTTGATATAAAGATGATCTGATTTTTGAGATAGCTTTTATTTGTTTTTCTATGTTCATGTTTTTATTTTTTTGGTGACGGGTAACGAGTAACGGGTGCAAAAATATTAACGTTTACTCAAACTTATTACCACATAAAATTCTTTGTTAATTTTAAAAATATAAAGATATTACTTCTGATTTGCAAGCTCGTATGCGTATGCTGCATAAAACGCTGACGCAGCGACAAGATCGCTAACGGGTACTTTTTCATTTGGTGCATGAGCCAAAACTTCATTGCCCGGCCCAAAACCTATGACAGGAATGCCATAAATTCCGTTTATTGTTACACCGTTTGTAGAGAATGTCCATTTGTCAATTCTTGGAGTTTTACCAAACAGTTTTTCAAAAGCATCTACACCTGTTGATATAGATGGATGGTTTTCGTCTATTTTCCAGGTGGGGTAATATTTCTCCATGCCATATTTTAGTCCGGTACAAGATGTTTCTTCGTAATGCAACATTTCTACTTTTGCATTATCGTTTTTTATAAGTTCTTCTATTTCCGCAATTGCTGTTTCTTTAGTTTCGCCCCATGTTAGTCTTCTGTCGAGGTGTAGCCCGGCGTAGTCAGCAACAGCGCACAGTGAAGGGCTTCCTGAGACAAACTCTGATATGGTGATTGTGCCTTTACCAAGAAACTCGTCGTATTTAAGCCTTTCATTTAACTTTTCAACTTCAAGAGCAAACCTTGAGGCCATATAAATTGCGTTTTTACCACGCTCGGGAGCCGAGCCGTGCGACGAGACGCCATAAAAATGAACTTTCATTTCCATTCGCCCTCTTTGTCCGCGATAAATACCCAGGTTGGTTGGCTCAGTGCTTATTGCAATATCGGGGTTTAACTTTTCTTCTTCGATAAGGTATTTCCAGCAAAGTCCGTCGCAATCTTCCTCTATAACGCTGCCAACAAAGTAAATGGTTAAGTCCTTGTCAAAACTAAGGTCTTTGAGTATTTTCCCGGCAGTGACAAAAGCTGCTGCTCCGCCTTTCTGATCAACGGAGCCACGACCATGTACATACCCGTCTTTGATTTCACCACTTAAAGGATCAAAATCCCAATTACTTATTTGTCCAAAGTCAACTGTATCCATATGTGCATCTATGGCCAGGACTTTTTTGCCGGCACCTATACGTCCTATAACATTACCCAGCTTGTCAATACGTACCTCATCAAAACCCGCTTCTTCCATTTGTCGTTTTAGTTCATTCTGAACATCCCATTCCTGCAAGCTGAGGGATTTTATCTTTACCAGTTTGGATAAGTTTTCTGCAGTATAATCTTTGTATTGTTCAGCCAGGGTATTTATTTTATCATATATAGTACTCATAATTATAATTTGTTTGTAATTTGTTACTTGTTGTTATGTTTTTGTTTTGCGATAAAAATTCGCAATTTGTTGAAACATTGAAATGGACAACCTTTTTTGTTGAACATATTAGAAAATATTGCCACAGAGTTGCACAGAGTTTTTCACAGAGTTGCACAGAGTTATGTGCTGAATGTTTACGGAGGCGGATTGCGAAGATACAAAATTATTTGGCAGAAAGAAACCTTTAATTATTAAATCTGTCATCACCTTTTGTTTGATTTAGTTTACTTATGTTTTCTTTCAGCCAACCTATTTTAAATTCTTCATCGGGGTTAAATTGTGGCACATATGGTTTAATATCTAAAACCGGTGTACCATCAACAATATCAACATTTTTTATATGAATAATATTTTTTTCAATTTTTTCGAGTTTTACTACGGATAAACCTATGGCATTTGGCCTGCTTGGCGCCCTGGTGGCGAAAACGCCCCTTGAGTTATTGTCAAGATATGGCTTAACGGTAAGTGAGTATTCTTTAGAAAGGTGGAAATGGTACAAAAGTATTATATGGGAAAAACCGTCAAGGTTTTGAAGGCCTTTAATATATTTTTCAAATATTTCAACACTTCCCTCTATATCTTTCGCGCCTTTGGGCTGTATTGGCATACCCTTAGGCTCTTTGAAGGGGGAATAAATAATACCAATGGGAGTGTATGTAATGTTGTTCATTGCCGGGAGTTTTATTGTATCGAATTACAAATATTACCGATTACTTAAAACTTTTAGTTTTTAGTTTTTAACTTTTAACTTTTCCTCTTAGTTCTCTTATCACTCTAAGCCCAAACCTTTCTTGCGAATACTGATTACTCCATGCCCCATGCTCCATGCCCTGTAGCCTGCCAACTGTATTATCTATTACTTTTCACTTTTAGTTTTTAGTTTTTAACTTTTATTCTTAGTTCTCTCACGCTCCTTCGCTCTCCTATGCCCCATGCTATTTCACCGATTACCAATGACCAATTACCGAATATGTAAAAACACTTACTCCAGGTAATCCTGCAAAAACTCCGCAACCGACCTGTC
>SLSZ01000167.1 GCA_007130125.1 Bacteroidales bacterium | reverse complement strand
TATCAATTTCTTTTTTGTAAAATGGGTAGAGGTGCTGGTCGAGCCTTCCCGGGCTGAATGAGTCCCACGGGTTTAATTCGGTAATAACTCCAAGATGGATAAACCAATAGTGCTGCAATGCTTCATAAAAGGTTTCCGGTGCCTGTGCCGGCACTTTACGGCAGATGTTTGCAATGTTTATAAGTTCGTGGTTGTTTTTATTTTCGGGCTTTTGAAGCTGTTGCTCAACGGCTTCGGCATGACGACCGGCATATTCGACAATAGCCAGGGCAGAGATTTTCATGGCTTCAAGCTCAGCAAGCTTGTTTTCGTCATAGCTATTTGAAATGCCTTTCCTGGTAATGTTAATTGTCTCTTCAATTTCTTCAACAATATCATACATGCCTTTTTGAAACACTCTTTTCCCGGCAACTGTATGGCCGGGGGCTCTTTGCTCCTGAAATTCGGTGAAAATGCCTGCGCTATAAGCCTGCTTCCAGTCTTCGGTAACAGATGAAAAAATATTCTCGCGTTGGGTTTTGCCTTGCCAGAAAGGGATAATTACTTCGTTGTAGGCTTTACGTGTTTGCTCATCTACGTTGAATGACACTTTGGGGCGGGAGTGAAGCGTTTCAAGATCATCAATGGTATGGAGGCAAATTTCAGGATAAGTAGGTGTGGCTAATGGCCTTGGGCCTCTTTCACCTACTATAAGTTCATCCTGGCCGATGTATATTTCTTTGTTTTTCAGAATGTGTTCAAAGGCTTTAGCCCTTAATACAGGAGCAGGTAATCCAGCATTCTGATGTTGTTTATAAAATTCGGTTACCAGCAACGCTCTCTCTGGAGAGATGAAGGGCTTGGTTTCAAGGCTGTGGGCTCTTAATTTTTTTATGCGGCTGTTCATTTTTTAAAATTTTAATGGAACACAGATGACGCGGATTTTACTGATAATCGCGGATACGTAATAATAATTAAAGCTGTCGCAAGAATCTATTACGAACGTATAATCCGCGAAAATAAGCAACATCAGTGTCATCCGTGTTCTGTTTTATTAGTCTCTAACACTTACATTTTCAAAATGGTTTAAAAAAACTTGCTGAATCTCATGTGCTTTTTTAACCGGGAAATTGTTTGCGTTATCAAACATGTATTCTTTATTCAGGTTTTTATATTTCTTTTTTGCGATATTATGAAAAGGCAACAACTCTATTGGTGCCGGCTTTTCAAGTTTATCAAGTATGTTTATTAACCCCTCAATATTTTTTTGTGTATCTGTAATAGTTACTACCAAAGGGATTCTGACAGTCATTTCTTTACCTGTTTTATTAAGCTTGTAGAGGTTTTTCAGGATTTCGGTGTTATCTTTTCCTGTATGTTTTAGATGCTCTTTAGGGTCAGCAATTTTCAGGTCATACAAAAACATATCTGTAACGGGCAACAACTTTTCAAAAACCTTCCACCGGGCATATCCTGATGTGTCAACGCAGGTATGGATATACTGCTCTTTACATTTTTTTAAAAGTTCGAATGTGAACTCTTCGTGTGACAGAGGTTCACCTCCAGAAACAGTAACACCTCCACCGGACTCATCAAAGAACGGAACTTCTTTGTTAATTTCTTCCATAACCTCTTCTGTTGTCATATGTTTACCAACTGGTAAAGGCTTTAATGCAATATGCTTTCCGGTTTTTTGTTCTCTGACCCATTGTTGCTGTTCAAATCTTATACCTTCAGGGTTGTGGCACCATGAGCATTGTAAAGGGCATCCTTTCAGGAAAACGGTTATCCTGATGCCGGGGCCATCCTGGATGGAAAAGCTTTGTATGTCGAATATAAGGGCTTTATATGTTTTCTTCATGGTATTTAAAAGCTTTTTAACCACAGAGTTTTACGGAGTTATGCACAGAGTTACACAGAGTAAAAAAATACGAATATCAAAACAGTTAGCTGTATTACTTAATAAGGTTAAAATACAGACAGCAGACTTTACAATTAAACAATTATAAGTTTAAGAAAAGGGGATAATAAGGAACTCAGCAAATCCAGCAAGAGTAAAGGCCCATGCCGTGATAGCCATAGGGGTTTGGTATGATAAGAAAACCTTTCATTGAGTTTAGTTAGTTAATGTAAAGGTACGATTTTTAATATTTAATTATGCGTATTAACAAATGTATTGCCTTACATGATATTTTGAATTCAGCTAAAGCATAGTTTTTCATGCAAACCCCCTTACTACTATAACGGGAGTATTAGAGTCACCGCTTCCCGAAATCAGGTCAGCAAGTGATGAAACAAGGTTCTGTATCTTTCGTGGTGTAGTACCTTGTGCGCTAAAGCCTTGTTTTTCCTGTTTCTTAATAAATTTATTTTTCTCTTCTTCAATGATTTTTGCTATTTCTTCTCTTGTTTTGCCTTCATTATAGAGTTTTTGCATTAGATATTTGGTCTTAACACCAATCCTGTTTTTGTTTTTTATTCCTGATGTACAGCCAAAGCAGGAGACAGGGTCGGCAAGTTCATATATGCCGGTTTCAGGATCTTTATATGCACCATCACCATTAATGATTACCTCAACATCTTTGCTAAATTCGGCGTTTATCATTTTTTTGATCTCTTCACATACTTCATCCGGTTTTTTGGGGCACAGCTTTAATTGTTCTTTAACGGGGTCCAATACATTTGAACCTAAGAGGCCGAAATCCGAATAAATCTCTTTCTCCGTGTCTGAATAAACATCCTGCAAGGTGATTGCGTTTTCAAACCCGGCATTTTTAACCTCTTCCAGAAACTCTTTCCTTGCATGAACATTGCTGACAATTATAGCATCCGGATTTTTGTTAATCATGTGTTCGATTGTGTTGGCAAGGTATATCTCAGCCTCACAGCCGGCCTCTTCGATCAGGGACTCATAAAAATCAATATAATCCATACCTGTTTCCGGGTGCAGCAACCTGTCATTTTCAATTTCATCCAGGGTGATCATATCATTATAACCCTTGTTGAGCTTCTTAACAGCTTCCTTTGCTATGGCAGGATTACCCTGCTCATCATTTGGGAATTTTAATTGAATGATCACTTTACCTTCAGGAACTGTCCTTGCGATTGCTTTTAAAATCATTGAAAAGCGATTTCTTGAAAGAATAGGATGTATTAACCCTATTGTTGAATCGTTTTTCAGCTTTAATATTGAAGTTAATTCCCTGGCAACATCATTTAAGTTCACAACGTTGTGCTGCGTTATTGCAACTACTGCTTCGGTTATACAAACAATGTCACCATCTTTTATTAACGCAGGATTTTTATTAATAGTTTTTTTTAAAACTTCAACTATATTGTCATCAAATGTTATTATTCCGGTTTTTACACCATATGCAGTAACACCTAAATGTTCGTCCGGTATATTCATGTTTTTTCCCCGCTGTTTAAAAAGTTAACTTAGTTAAAAAAAGGTTTACAATTTTTTGATTTATCATTATTTAAACAGACTTTATTTTGTCTGTAATTAATTATGCCAGGGTTACTTCACTGTCGAGATAAACATCCTGAATAGCATTTAGGAGCTTAACACCCTCATTCATTGGTCTTTGAAAAGCTTTTCTTCCTGATATCAGCCCTGTTCCTCCGGCTCTTTTGTTAATAACGGCAGTAGTAACAGCATCAGCGAGGTCTGAAGCACCTGAAGAAGCTCCACCTGAATTGATAAGCCCTACACGTCCCATGTAGCAATTTACCACCTGGTAGCGGCACAGGTCTATAGGGTGTTCGCTGGTCAGTTCGCTGTATACTTTCTCATGTGTTTTTCCAAATTTGAGGTCTTTAAAGCCTCCATTTGTTTCAGGCATTTTTTGTTTAACAATATCTGCCTGTAT
>SLSZ01000090.1 GCA_007130125.1 Bacteroidales bacterium | reverse complement strand
GTATATTTCTTATAATTTGTGATACTATTGCCCGTACTATCATTTCACCCAACGAGCTGCCTATTGGTGTGATAACAGGCATAGCAGGTGGAATTATGTTTATTGTGATACTCAGCAGGTCCAAATCAAATTTTAAAATGAGCTAAACTATGCCGGCTTTCTTAAAAATAAAGGATTTTTCATGTGGCTACGATAAGTTCGTTCTGAAGGGCATTAACTTTGAAATGGAACGTGGTGAACTGACAGGTATAGTTGGCCCCAACGGCTCAGGCAAAACTACACTTTTCAGAGGAATAACCGGAGAGCTGGAAGCTAAAGAGGGATCGGTTGACCTTAATGGAAAGTCCTTGCAGTCTATGAGTTTTAAGGAAAAAGCAAAGCACCTTGCTGTGGTTTCACAGCATATAACTGCTACAGATATTACGGTAGAGGATTATGTGTTGATGGGCCGTTTGCCTCACAGAAAGAAATTTCAGTTTTTTGAAACTTCTGAAGATTACCGCATTGCTTATGAATATATGAAGCTTACCAATGTATATCATTTGAAGGACAAATTCATGTCGAAGATAAGTGGTGGTGAACAACAGCTTACCAATATTGCCAGGGCTCTGGCTCAGCAACCCGAGCTGTTGCTCCTTGATGAACCCACATCACACCTTGATATTACACACCAGGTGCAGATACTCAACCTTATTCAAAAACTTAACCATGAAATGAATCTCTCGGTATTGATGATAATTCACGATCTTAATCTTGCCGGTGAGTATTGCGATTACCTTGTAATGCTAAATGATGGAGAAGTACACAAAAAAGGCACACCCGAAGACGTACTTAATTACAAGGATATCGAAGATGTTTATAAAACCGTTGTGGTGGTCAAACAAAACCCCGTTTCAAAAAAGCCTGCAGTGTTTCTCGTGTCGGAAAAAATACTAAAACAAGTAGAAAATTAATATGATTTGGCATATTAAGAGTGTAAACTCATATACTTGCTGCAGAACATGTTAGCTATTTATATATAATTTTGAAAACATGAAATAATAAAGAAACTTTCAAATGTGGGTTTTTAATCCATTGATATACCTTCTTTTTCAAGTTCATTTTTGGCATCATTTTGAAAGTATACATTCCATGCGTGTGGGTTTCCTCCTTTTTCAGGGTCTTGTTGGATAACCCATTTTAAATCTGAAACAAACCCTTCTTTGTTGCCTGTGAGACTATAAAGATATTTTGCCCTTCCCCATTTGTTTACATAATAATCAGGGCCGACCTCTATTGCTTTATCAAACTCTTCGGCAGCTTTTTCCTTGCTTCCTCCAAATCTTTCCGGAACAGCAATATAATATAATGCACGTGAAAAGTAATTCCCACCTCCTGCCCAGTCAGGGTTCAATTCATCTATTAAAGCAATGATATCATTGTTTTCAAACACAATTTTTGTATTAAAAGCCCTTCGCATAGAAGACATACTTTCTTTGAAGTAATAAAAACGCGCTGTGTACCAATACCCCATTGCATCTACTTCGTCAATAGTTAAGGTTTTTGCTGCATCTGGTATGCTTTTACCTTCAGTTACTGCAGCTTTAAAATCTTCATTGGTAAACATTGCCTTTTCGCAATATTTAATGGCTTCTCGATAATTATGTTTTTTGTCTTTCCTGCTTTCTGCATGTGCAGCTCCAAGCAATAAGTTGTAATTACCGATTTTCCATAGGGCAAAATAATTCTCAGGGTCCGCTTTTTCAACCCTTGCATACAGAGAAATTATTTTTTTGACATCTTCCTTTGTTGAAGCGCTTTTTTCAAGTTCCAATGCTTCATTCAATAGTTCTTCCACATTTTCAGTGCTTTCTTTTTCAACCAGGTGATTCCATCCATTGTCAAAAGAAACGCATGAAGATAAAAGCCAGCATGAAATTATTAAAGAAATTAAGGTTGTTTTTTTTAGTTTGTTTTTCATTTTGGTTAATTTTTAAAATTTTTAAAATATAATATCATATCCAAGGCCATCATTTCTTTCCACAAAACGCGATAAATTATCAAGGTCAGGGTTTAAACCGTTTAATATTTCCGTATAAAAGTCACGGATGTTATTACTTTTTTGTGGTATGCTGTTTATAAAGTATGTATGCGTATCATGCGTTGGGAAGCGAAATCCTACGGACCGGGAAAAATTAATATAGTCAGCATTACCTGCCAGAGGTAGCCTTACGTCTTCTCCTAACTGGCGGCCTGCCGGTGTAAATATCCTGGCACCTTTTAAATTTACGTCATGCCGGTTGCTGATTACATAAATATTCTTTGCACACTTTAATTCTTCTACCCACTTTTTATGCTTTTTTTGATTAACCGCAGCGGCATTAATAATTATGTTGTCAAAAATTATGAAGGGCCGTGCCGGGAGCCAATTAAGTTCAACCATTTTTTCTAAATAATAGTTACCCAGGCTGTGAAGAAATAAAGTAAGGTTGTGATTCTGCCAAAACTCAGGATAGTCTCTACGTAATTGTTTCATAGAGCAGATCAGAGAGTTAAAATGTGCCATGGACTCAATAACATTGGCCTGAGATGTGTAAAGATTTCTTAAGCCATTTATCTCCGGATCTTTTGATGACCATGAAAAAACTATCACGTTAACATTGTGCAAATTTTGGATTTTAAAACCCCTTTTTACAGCCTGCTCAAATGTTTTTGCATCGCCATGAACAAATAAAACCCAGTTATTAGGTTTAGTTACAACATCATTAAAAAACTTAACTGAATCAATTTGTAAAACATTTAACCCCTGATCAGGTATCTCTTTTACATGAAGAAATTTTAGGGTGCTATTGTTGTCAACATTATTTAAGAAAGGATAAACATCATCAGAAGAAGCACTTTCCCTGTTTGTGATAACTAAAATCTCAGGTTCGGCAGATATTGAACTTGCATATAAATTGCTGTTTGCGTGCAAACAAACCAATAAAGTAGCTGTCAATAGAGTATAATGTGAGAATAGCTTATGCATATAAAAAGTCCCATTATACAACAAATATAAAACCAATTTTATAATATGTTTAATTTTTTAAAGAATATCTGATATTTATTTTCCTAAGTCTTAAACACTAATGCATTCAACGATAAATACCTTAAGTGGCTTCAATTAAACACTAAACCAATTTGAAGTATAATAATCCTTAACTATTTTTTCTTTTCTCTTGAAAATGTAACATTATTGTAAGCTTTATGAAACAGCACTGTAATTTCATTGAAATATCATTGCACTGAAATTCAAGACTATTAATTATCAATTACTAATCTAAAAATCAAAAAATGAAAACAATCAACAAAATGGTCTTACGTGCAGTGATATTTTCGCTGTTGTGTTTTACGTGTTTTGTAATTCCTGCTAATGCACAGGAATTTAACATTCGCGGGCGTCTTCATATGGATGCTTTTTATGGGATTAAAGACGCTGATCAATTCAGTAATGGTTTCAACAACCGTCGTGCCCGTATGGGTATGGGTGGAAAAATCAACGACAACTGGGATGGCCGAATTGAGGTAGATTTTGCAGATGGCGGTGTATCTCCTAATGACTTCCGCTTTCGCCGTTCGTTTGGTCATGGTGGCAGGTTATGGCTTGGACAGTTTAAGGTGCCACAAGGCCTTAACGAACTTACCAGTTCTAATTCAATTACATTCATTGAGCGTTCATCGCCTAGCAATATTATCACTGATTCAAGGCGTATTGGGATTGCTTATGAGTATTTTCCTTCTACTATAGGGTTTAAAACTATGGTTTATGGAAGATCTCTTGGACAGAGAGGCGATCTTGAAGACGATATGCCTCTGGGTATAGCTTTCAGAGGAGTATT
>SLSZ01000099.1 GCA_007130125.1 Bacteroidales bacterium | reverse complement strand
CTTGACTTAAAATATGGATTTATTCCCGGGGTATGAAAGCGTTTTTCAGGTTTGTTATTATTAAAAAGCACCCAGTCTGTTTTTGTACTTCCGCTGTCAGCTATAAGTTGCATTATCTTTCGTTTTTAATTACCCATAAACTCCTTAGCAAGATGTTCTTTCAATTGAACAGGCTTTATGTTTTTCTTCATATTGCTGTCTTTAAACCAGGAGATCACGCCGGTTTGCTCACTTACAACTATAGCTATTGCATCGGAATGCTCTGTGATTCCCAGAGCAGCTCTGTGCCTCAGTCCAAGGTAGGCAGGGAACATAGGGCTTTCTGAAACCGGCAGAACGCATCTGGCCGCTACTATTTTGTTGTTTGTGATAATTACCGCTCCATCATGTAAGGGGCTGTTCTTATAAAATATGCTCTCAAGAAGGTCTTTGGAGACTTTCGCATCTATGATCTCACCTGTCTCCAAATAATATTCAAGGTTATTTTCTTTTGTAATGACAATTAGCGCTCCGGTTTTTGTTTGAGATAGTTTTTCGCATGCGTTTACTATAGGTGAAATGTTTAAAGAAAACTGGTCATCAAACTGCCAGAATTTTCTAAAAAAACTTTTGGAACTTTTGTTGATAAATGACCTTGTTCCAATCATTAGCAAGAACTTTCTTATTTCTGGTTGAAAAACAATTATAAGAGCCAATACACCGACACTCATAAATTGCCCCAGTATTTCGCTGAGCAATTCCATCTCAAAAACACGTACTATCCACCAAAACAGGTAAATAGATAATATTCCGAGAAATATATAAATAGCTCCTGTACCCCGAATTAAGTAATATAACCGGTAAAGAATAAAAGCAACAAGCAAAATATCTATTATGTCCAAAAACCGGATATTAATAAATGCTGGTATCAATGCGAAAAGTGTCATTTACTTGTTATTGTATTTATGATCGGTTTTCAATATTTTGCAAATGTAAAAATAAAACAATTATTGCACTTCACTGTATTTTTTAATCAGCTTTATAGCTTCAGATGCTTGTTTTGCATCATGTACCCTTAAGATATCAGCACCTTTGGTCAAAGCAATGGTGTTAAGCACAGTGGTACCGTTCAAAGCATTTTCAGGAGATACTTCAAGTACTTTGTTTATCATTGATTTTCTGGATAATCCTGCCAATATAGGTAACTCAAATATTTTGAAATAATCAAGCTTGTTGAGCAGTTCATAATTATGCTCCAGGGTTTTCCCAAAGCCAAATCCCGGATCTATTATAATGTCATTTACACCTAAGTTTTTCAATTTATTTATTCTTTCTGAAAAATAATTCATTATCTCTTCAACCAAATCATCATAAACGGGATTTTTTTGCATATTTTCAGGTGTACCCTTGATGTGCATCATAATGTATGGAACGTTTTGTTGGGCAATGGTTTTGAACATATTATGATCAAAGCTTCCCGCCGAAATGTCATTTATTATGTGGGCTCCATTTTCTATTGCAAGGCCAGCAGTAGATGAATTATATGTGTCAACGGAAATAATTGCTGAAGGGAATTTTTCCAGGATTTTTTCCATAGCCGGGAATAAGCGTTTTTGCTCTTCTTCAGGTGAAATTAAGCTTGATCCCGGACGTGTCGATGCTGCTCCAAGGTCGAGGATAGTTGCACCTTCATAAAAAAGCTTTTCAGCTTGTTTTATAACTTCCCAGTTGCTCTTGTATTTGCCACCATCATAAAATGAATCTGGTGTCAAATTTATTATACCCATTACCACGGGTGAAGATAAATTTATAATTTTACCACGGCAATTTAAAGTTAATTTTGTATTAAAATGATTATCTTTCACAACCTTAATTACTTAATTTTAAAAATTAATAATGAGTAAAAACGTACAAACAAATACCAGTGAGCAATATAATCTGATCAAAGAATTATGTATGAAAGTCTTTCTTGCCAAAATGAAAGATTACGGAAGCGCATGGCGAATATTACGCCCCCCCTCACTGACAGACCAAATTTATATTAAGGCACAACGTATTCGCTCACTGCAGGACAAAGGTACACAAAAAATTGATGAAGGGATTAAGCCGGAATTTATTGGTATAGTTAATTATTGTTTAATGGCTATAATTCAGATTGAGTTGGGACATAGCGATAAGCCTGATTTATCAGAAGAACAAGTTGTAAAACACTACAACAAATATTATGAGAAGGCTTATGAACTTATGCAAAACAAAAATCATGATTATGGTGAGGCCTGGCGAAAAATGCGAGTATCTTCTCTTACCGATATAATCCTGATGAAGTTGTTAAGAATTAAACAAATTGAAAACAATAAGGGAAAAACATCAATCTCAGAAGGTATAGATGCTAATCTTTATGATATAATAAATTATGCTGTATTTGCCTTGATTAAACTTGAACTGGAAGGTGAAACAGAATAACAATAGTATAGCCTTTTTCACATAAGCTTAATATAAACTCAATTAAGTCTTTCCCTTTATTTTATTATCTCAGGGTCTTTAAATATTTTTCATTTCTTTTAATGAACAGAATTAGTGAAAATTGTTTTAAGATTGGATTTGTTTTGGTATTTTTACGTTAATTTCAATCAAATCATTTACTTTCTTTGTGGTATTGAATAAAGAGATTTTTCATTTTGCCAAACAGAGATCTTTTATAAACAGCATAAATTTTAAAATATAAAATTTTATACAAATTATGAAAAAAAATATAGTTGCAGGTAACTGGAAGATGAACATGAACCTTGATGAGGGTAAAAAGTTAGCTGAAGAAGTTTCCGGGATGATTCGTAAGAAGCCTCTCAAGGCCATAAACGGGAGTCCGGATGTAATTTTTTTCACCCCTTTTATTCATCTTGTTGATGTTTCAAAAATAATAGAAGGATTGGATGGTGTGGGTGTTGGCGCACAGAACTGTTACAGCAAACCTTCAGGGGCTTTTACCGGCGAGGTGTCGGCATCCATGATAAAATCAACCGGTGCCGGACATGTTTTGGTTGGTCATTCGGAAAGAAGGTCTTTATTCAATGAAAACAACAAAATGCTTGCAGCAAAAGCATCCGTTGCGGTCGAAAATGGCCTGAATGTTGTGTTTTGTTGTGGAGAAACCTTAGAAGAAAGAGAGAACAGCAGGCACTTCGATGTAGTTCGCAATCAACTTAGGGAAGGGTTGTTTTGGATGGACAATAAATCTTTCTCTAATGCTGTAATAGCTTATGAGCCCGTATGGGCAATAGGTACCGGGGTTACTGCCAGTCCCGAGCAGGCACAGGAAATGCATGCTTTTATAAGGGATTTGGTAAACGAGAAATATGGGAACCAAATTGCCCAGGATACTACAATTCTCTATGGTGGTAGTTGTAATCCAAAAAATGCAAATCAGCTTTTTCAACAGGAAGATGTTGATGGTGGACTTGTTGGTGGTGCATCGCTGAAAGCCGGAGATTTTTTTAAAATTATTCAGTCTTTTTGAAAATAAATTAAATGGAATATAAAGAGGTGGAGTTTACCCTTGAACCACGTGACCCTTGGTGCGACGTGCTAGTTACCATATTGTCAAATATGGGATATGACAGTTTTGAAGAAACCGATACAGGATGTAAAGCTTATATTGAAAAAGAATTATTTGACGAACAAAAACTTCATAATATTGATTTAAACTCAATGTTTGGGCAAAAAATACAAGTGAGCTTCGTGTCGCGCGAAGTAGAAAATATTAACTGGAACGAAGAGTGGGAAAAAAATTATGAGCCGGTTTTGATTGCTGAAAAATGCTATATCAGAGCACCTTTTCATCAACCAAAACCTGAAGTACCGATGGAAATAATTATTGAACCCAAAATGTCGTTCGGCACCGGTCATCATAAAACCACTTCTCTGATAGTTGAGTTTTTACTTGAAACTGACATAAAAAACAAAACGGTGCTTGATATGGGTTGTGGTACAGGGGTTCTTGCAATTGTTTCAAAAAGGCTTGGTGCCGGCAAAGTAACTGCCATTGATAATCACTTGTATGCTTATGAGAATACAATAGAAAATGCAGAAAACAATAATGTGGAGCTTAAAGTTCTGCACGGTGACAGTAGTTTGCTTGGTGAAGAAACGTACGATATTATTATTGCCAATATTACAAAAAACATTTTGCTTGAAGATATGGACAAATATGAAGCCGTATTAAACAGTAATGGATTGCTTTTTCTAAGCGGCTTTTTCGAAGAAGATATTGACGATATGATAAATAAGGCAAAAATACTTGGATTAACCTTGGAAGGGCAGAAAGAAGACAGCAGCTGGGCTGCATTAAAAATGAAAAAAAACTAATATGTTGATAGCATTATCGAGACATATTTTCTTTATCTGTAAATCGCCCATAATATATGTTTTGGTGTTGTTTATGTTTTGTTTCGGGAGCAATATTTATTCCAAAGCGGAAACCCTCAATGACAAACCCAAAGATTCACTATTGATCGATTTACGGGAAGAGTTTAGTGAAGTCAATCGTCAATTTCGTGATGACGCTATTGCTTTAATTGACAGCTTCGAAACTTTATGGATGAATGATGAGTTTACCAATGCGCAAAAAGAGGTCATAAATAATACTTTCAGCAGCTTTGAAGGAATGCGGTTACGTCCATGGCCCAACAAAAGCCTGTATATAGAAAACTTGATTGGAGTTATTAATACTGTCAATTCCGAACAAAACTTTGAAGCTTTGCATGAAGGGTTTGAAGGCTTACTTGATTTGAGAAACCAGCGTCGGTTTTTGTCCTACCTGGAGAGGTCACTAGTGCTTTTCAAGGATGATTTGCTTTTCAAGTCAAATGTAGTGGAGTGGCGATTCAGTAATCAGGATTACCATTTTGAGTTTGACTCTGTTCTGAAAGCTCGTTTCGATAAAACCGGTGATTTGATTTGTTATTCGATGGGTGATAGTATTGCTATCAGGCAGACCAGTGGAGTGTTGTATCTTGATGATCAGAGATGGGTCGGGGGATCCGGGAAATACACCTGGGAAAGGGTTAACTTAAGCCCGGATAGCATATATGCTGAGTTTGACAGTTATGATATTGATTTGACAAGGGCGCGGTTTAATATTGATTCTGTCAGGTTTACAAATTCCGATTTTTTTTCAGAACCTTTAAAAGGCCAGCTTCAGGAGAGGATAGTTTCGGGCATCCGTCCGGAGAATGCCAGATATCCCCGTTTTACATCATATCAGGCTGTTCTTGATATTGAAGACCTTTTCCCAAATATTGATTATGTGGGTGGGTTTACTTTATCCGGACAACGGGTGCTAGGAACTTCTGCGGAAAATCAAAGCGCTGTTATAAATATCTATCGCAATGATTCATTATTTGTTACGGCGCGTGCCGACGTGTTCAGCATAAGAGGTGATCGTATAATTTCCGAGAGGGCTGCAGTAAGTATTTATATGGCCGGGGATTCAGTTTATCATCCCGGAATTAATATGCGTTACCTGCATGATAATACAGAATTTTCTCTCATAAGGGATGAAAGAGGCTTTTCAAGAGCTCCTTTTCATAATACCTACCATAAGCTGGATATGTATTGTGAGGCTGTGTATTGGAATATCAAGGAACCGAAAATTGAATTCAGGATGTCAAGAGGTTTTAGTGAAAGAGGTGAAGCGGTCTTTGAATCAAATGACTTTTTTAGTGAAATACGATATGTACGTCTGCAGGGGCTTGACAATATACATCCGTTGGTCAGGCTAAGCAGATACTCAAGAGAAATCGATTCTAAGGAGTTTTCTGTTAAAGACTATGCCCGTCATATCAGAATTGATCCTAATTCAGTCTTATTGCAACTAATAAATCTTTCATATTTCGGGTTTGTGTCTATTGACGTGGATGAGGAAACAGTTGTGCTGAATGACAGATTGTATCATTATATTGGCGCCCTGTCAGGAAGAAATGACTATGATGTTATGAATTTGACTTCCAAAGCCCATGTTAATGCTGTAGCAAACCTCCACAATTTTGACCTTAAAATTAATGGTGTTGAAAGGATTCCTTTGAGTGATGCCAAAAACGTTATAATACACCCTTATGGCCAAACGGTTACTATGCAAAAAAATCGTGATATATATTTCCATGGCAGAATAGAGTCAGGGCTGTTCGATTTTTACGGCAGGGAATTTTTCTTTGACTATGATGAATTTAAAATAGATCTTATTAATACCGACTCCATGAGCTTCAGGGTGAGGTCTTTTGAACCTGATTCCCGCGGGCAGTATTCATATGTCAGGGTAAGAACTGTTTTGGAAGGGATTAACGGGGAGTTGCTTGTGGATCATCCTGATAATAAATCTGGGAACCTGCCTTATCCGCGGTATCCGATATTTAATAGTGATAATGAGTCTTATGTTTATTATGACCGCGAATTCATTCATAGCGGAGCATACAGGCGTGAAGATGTTTATTTCAGAATAATACCATTTTCTATCGATAGCCTTGACCATGCCACAACTGAAAATATAGCCTTTGACGGGGTTTTTATTTCAACAGGCATCTTTCCCGAATTTTACGATTATCTTACCGTTCAGCCTGATTATTCACTTGGTTTTAATACTCATACACCGGAGGAAGGATATCCAATATATGATGGCAAAGCCCGGTATCATGGGCCTATAGACATGAGTTATGAAGGATTAACAGCAAATGGAAAGCTTGAATATCTCAATGCTACCGTAGAAGCTGATAAAATGCTTATGTTTCTTGACTCGGCCAGGGCTGAAGTGAATACTTTTACACTCCGGAAACAAGATAAACCAATAGATTTCCCCTCGGTATCTGCCAGTGATGTCGATATGCTTTATCTGCCGTTTGAAGATGAACTTGCAATAAATTCTATTGATGAACCCATTGATATCTATGATGGACTGGCAATGGTTGAAGGAGGAGTTACGGTTACCCCTGGGGGGCTTGATGGCTTTGGCAGTGTCGGGATCTTTGAGGGTAAAATGGTTTCTGAAAATTATTCATTCAGGCATAATGAGCTTGAAGCTTTTAATACAACGGTTGAGTTCAGAACACCCGACAAAGAAAAGGTCAATCTCAGTTTAAACGAATATGAAGCGCTCGTTGATGTTGATAACCGAAAAGGTAACTTCAAAGCTTCTGATGTTACATCTCATGTTGAATTGCCTGTAAACCAATATATATCATTTATGGATGAGCTGGATTGGGATCATAATGAACAGCAGCTTTTGATGTATAATCAAAGAGGCAGAAATAATTTTGATCTTGAAGGTATTACCAAGGATGAGCTAATTGATACTGATTTTGAAGGATATGAATTTATATCAACACACAGGCGGCAGGACTCTTTAAGGTTTTATGTTGACAATGCTGTTTTTGATCAACAGAATAGCCAGATCCATGCGCGTGGAGTGAATATCATAAAAGTAGCTGATGCTGCTATTTTCCCTGATAATGATGAAGTTTTTATTCTGCCGGAGGCTGAAATCAAAAAATTAAAGAAAGCATCGCTAATTGCAGATACAAGTAAAAGGTACCATGAAATGTATAATGCCGAAATTGACATCTCTTCAAGGAAATATTTTGAAGGCAAAGCATGGTACGATTATAAAAATGAAACAGGTGATGTGCATGAATTGTTTTTTGAAAAATTATCGGTTAATGATCAAGGGCGAACCTTCGGGCTAAGTAAGGTATACAAGGAGAATGAGTTTTATGTCACTACTCAATTCCCATTCAAGGGTGATATAAACATGCTATCAACTGAACAGCATTTTAACTATGAAGGAGCTACAAGGATCCTGGCTGATGAATGTGGTTTGTTGGAGCCCGTATGGTTTAGGTTTGAAGCTGTTTTGGCGCCGGATAGTGTCATGATACCTATTGAAGAGAACTTGAGAAGTGCCAATTACACTGATCTGAGAACAGCCGTTATGCTTGCCGGAGATTCTTTACATATTTATCCGGCAATCTTTTCCAGGAGAAATCATTATCTGGACCAGGAAATTATCTCAGCTTCAGGATATTTATCCTATGACAGATCTATCAGGCAATATGTGTTGACTACGAAAGAAAAGCATTCAAACCGTAACCTGCCTGATAATCTTATTAGAATTAATCCAAACACATGTGAGATTCGAGGGGAGGGTGAAGTAGAGTTTCATACGGATATGGGGCAAGTTGATATAAGGTCATATGGAAATGTGATATATAACTTAAAGGAAAATGAGCTGGAGCTTGATATTGTCATGTCATTGGATTTCTTCATTGCTGATAATTGCCTTGATATAATTAAAGACAGCATTAAGAAAGCATCAGACCAGCTCTATGATATCAACTTAAATCGTCAGAAATATATTAAGGCCATGCGTGATCTTTTTGGTGAAGATAATTCATCCCTTATGATGACGGAACTCGAATTAACAGGCGATTTGAGAAGATTTCCTGACAAGCTTAATCACAATTTCTTTTTTGCTGATATAAGACTAAAATGGGATCAGGACATGAAATCGTTTATATCCAAAGGGCCTATAGGATTAGGAAATATGAACAGAACTATCTACAATAAGTATGTAAATGGCTTTTTTGAATATCATAAGCAACGTGGCGGGGATATACTGACTTTTTATTTTGAACCTGCAGCAGAACTTGGTAACAGCCCCGGAGTGCCCTGGTTTTACTTCAGATATAATCGAGGGGTTATGCAAACAATATCATCTGTGAGAGAGTATAATGCAACTATCAGAGATATAAGAACACAGCGCCGGCGTCTTGATGTTGAAAGAGGAGAAACACCATATATCTACAATCTTTCGCCGGACTACAGGCCCTTTAGCTTTTTTGACAGGATGAAGCCGGCAGTTGAGATGGAGTAGTAGCAGTATTTTAGATCGTTTAGTCGTTGAGCCGTTGAGTTGTTTAATTGAATTGTGATAGAAACTTTTTTCGTAAAGGTTTTATATATTAGATTCAATTCACTATTTTTGCAGAAAAGTATTTTATGCAGTTTGAGTTTCCTCTCTTGTTTGGTATTATAGTGGCCTATTTAATAGGCTCTATCCCTACTTCTGTATGGTTTGGCCAGTATTTTTACGGTACGGATGTTCGTGAGCATGGAAGCGGTAATGCCGGGGCTACAAATACACTTAGAGTGCTTGGGGTTAAGGCGGGTGTTATTGTATTGGCTATCGATATGCTGAAAGGTGTTGGAGTAATAGCTCTTTCCGTTGTTTTTAAAAGTTTTTTTACCGTTAATGAACATTTTGTTATCTACCAGCTGATGATCGCTGTATTAACACTTGTAGGCCATTTGTTTCCGGTCTTTGCCGGCTTTAATGGTGGAAAGGGTGTTGCAACCCTTGCAGGTATTGTTTTAGCACTTTTCCCTGAGGTTTTCCTTATCTGCCTGGGCATATTTGTATCTGTTTTTCTGCCCACAAGATATGTTTCGCTTGGCTCTATTATCTCAGCCATAGCTTTTCCTGTTTTTGTAATTTTTGTTTTTAAAGTTGAGCTGGTATCAAAAATAGTTTTTTCAGTCCTTACAGCAGCCATATTGGTACTCGCACACAGAAAGAATATTCAAAGGCTATTAAAAGGAAAAGAGAGGAAAGTGTTGTTCTAAAAACATTCTGATTAAAGCTTTAAAAAATCACTTTATAAAAATTTATATTAAAAATTATTCAAAATACTTACCTTTGTTAAGGTTTAATCAATTGATTTAAAATGGTAAAAGAAAGAGCCAGACCCGAGCCGGAAAATGGCCAGGATTCATCAAATGCATCAAGTCTTGTAGTATATAACGATGATGTTAATACGTTTGACCACGTGATTGAAACATTAATTGATGTTTGTAAACATGATCAGTTGCAGGCTGAGCAGTGTACAATGATAATTCACCACAGAGGTAAGTGTGCGGTGAAATCAGGTTGTAAAGAGTCATTGGAAGTTTTAAGTGAAAAGATTCGAGAACGTGATATTACAGCTAAAGTTGAATAATTCAAAAGCCCTGTTTAGCTGCTTTTTTTTATATGAACAAATTGTGATTACTTATATAATAACAAGTTGATAAATCTTTTAACACTATTGTTTAATGATGTGGTTGGTTATTATAAGTTTGATACTGGTAGGAATGGCTTTCCTGTTGCTTGAAATTTTGGTTGTGCCCGGAGCTACAGTTGTTGGTTTGGTGGGAGTAGGAATGATGATTGGAGGGGTTTATTTGTCATATCATCATTATGATGCAACAATTGGGCACATCACTCTTGCTTCTACTATGATCTTTATTATTGTAAGTATTGGTATAGCGCTGAAGTCCGGAACATGGAAAAAGATAATGCTTAATGAAGATATTAAAAGCAAGGTGAATGTTGTTGAACAGGATATTGTAAGAAAAGGAGACGAGGGTATTACTATTTCAAGGCTTAACCCGATGGGAAAAGCCCTTATAAATGATGAATATTACGAGGTGACATCAAAAGATTATTTTGTAAATGAAAATACACCCATAGTGGTAGATAAGGTTGACGGAAATAAAATTATTGTTAAACAAAAAAAATAAAATATTATGGAAATTGGTGTAATTATTGCCATTGCGGTGGCTTCTATTTTGGGTTTATGGATCATATTCTACTTTATACCGGTAGGGCTATGGTTCTCAGCTCTTGTTTCAGGTGTTAGAATCAGCTTGTTACAACTTGTATTGATGCGTTGGCGTAAAATTCCGCCGGCAATTATTGTCAATAATTTGATATCTGCTACAAAGGCCGGTTTAACATTGCTCAGGAATGACCTGGAAGCACATTATCTGGCCGGAGGAAGGGTGAAAGCGGTGACCAATGCTTTGATTAGTGCTGATAAAGCAAATATCTCGCTGGATTTTAAAACGGCAACAGCTATTGACCTTGCGGGGCGTGATGTTTTGGAAGCTGTTCAAATGTCTGTTAAGCCCAAAGTTATTAATACACCTCCCGTTGCTGCTGTTGCTAAAGACGGTATACAGCTGATAGCCAAAGCCAGGGTTACACTCAGGGCTAATATCAAGCAACTGGTAGGTGGTGCCGGTGAGGAAACCATCCTGGCAAGGGTAGGGGAAGGTATTGTTACTTCTATAGGCTCTGCTTCAGATCATAAAGAAGTGCTTGAAAATCCTGACTCAATTTCAAGAGTAGTGCTTTCCAAAGGCCTTGATAGCGGTACGGCATATGAAATACTTTCAATAGATATCGCAGACATAGATGTTGGTAAAAACATCGGTGCGATGCTGCAAATGGACCAGGCTAATGCCGACAAGAACATCGCACAGGCTAAAGCCGAAAAGAGAAGAGCTATGGCTGTTGCAGAAGAGCAGGAAATGAAAGCCAAAGCACAGGAAGCAAGAGCAAACGTTATCCAGGCAGAAGCAGAAATCCCAAAAGCAATTTCCCAGGCATTCAGAGAAGGAAATCTTGGCGTAATGGATTACTACAGACTGGAAAATATCAAGTCGGATACATCCATGCGAGATAGTATTAGCGGAAAATCCGTAGAATCTCAGAAAGGGAAAACCGAAGATAAAGGCGGAAGCCAGAAAAATAAATAATAAAGATTAAAAACTAATTTAATCTAACAATAGTAAAACAAGCTGCATGTCAGACGATGTGTGGCTTGTTTTATATTGTTGAGGTGATAAATTAACTTATGTCCGGTTTGAATATTATCCTTTCAAAAGTGGGTATATTCAAATTCCATATCAAATTCCTCTAACAAGCTTTCATTTCTTTCAAAATCATAAAGTGTTATTTTACGGATACTATAAAAGTAATACCAATAATCTCTCAGAGAATTGATATATGATATGCGGGCTGAAATGCTTGATTGTTGAGAGTTTGACAGTCTAAGAATGTCTGCCTGGCCTGCAATAAAGCGCTCGATAGTATGATGATAAGCTTCGTGAGCTATTGAGTCTGCTGTTGCAGATCCTTTTACTAATTTTTGCTGGCGATTGAATTCTTCAGTGGTAAGTATAATGTTTTGCATGAAGTCGATCTCAGCTTGATCAGCATGTGCTGTTATGACACTGTGATTGTGTTTTGCCAGATTGTGTTTCCCCTTAGCTGTACCCCAATCAAGCAATGGGATTGAAATACCGAGCTGTACAATTTGTTGATCCATTGGGTCCTGATAAACTTCTTTGAAATTGTTGGTAACCTGGTTCAGGCCGAAGCTCATATTTAGGTTTGCATTTAATCGGCTCTCGCGACGAGTACGGTCTACATCACTTTCCGATTCCAATATTTGCTGTTTCAACTCAAGCATCTTTGGATTGTTCGACATAGCCAGTTCGAGACTTTGAGAACCGTCAATTTGCAAAACAGGTATTTCTTCAGGTAAAATAATTCCTATATGATTGTCTGCATCTAATCTCAGGAAAGAGCTAAGATACATTTGAGCTCTTTTAAGCTGAGATTTTGCTTTCTCTAGGTTGTTGCCTGCATTGATTTGTTCGAGTTGGAGCATATAAAGATCGTTACGCGATATTGATGCTATTTCAAAGCGTTTCTGCCCGATTTTCAACAAAGTGTCGGCGTTGGCTTTTTGATTTTCCGCTATTTGCAGGTTAACTTGTGCCACAGCCAGATCAAAAAACAACTTTACAGTCTCTACTGCTATTTCTTCCATTGTTTCAACAACCTCTCGCTTTGCCCTTTCATATTTGACAGGCTCGATTTTTTTTTCCCACTTAAACCTGTTATAGCCAAACAAGGGCTGCCTTATTCCAACCCGTAAAGGAACAGATGTGTACTGAAGTGATGAAATATCACCATAGTTTTCAAGCCGTCCCAGATCGGAATCCACAAAAACCTGCCCTCCGGTGAGTGTGATGTTTTGATTGATAGAAAGGTTGAGGTTCGAATACAACGTTTGTTGTTCAACATATTCATACCTGCCTTCCTGGTAATTATACTCCTGGGTCATAGCTCGCCTGAAGTTAGCCGGATTGGTGTGCAGCTCAAGAAAAGGCAACCGCTGAGCACGAAAAGTATTGTACTCCCAGTATGATGCTAAATAGAGGTTCTCGGCAATAAAAGCATTCAAAGAACTGTCAACCGCAAGCTCTATAGCTTCTTCAAGCGTAAGTGCCAGGGTGTCTCTGCTTTTCGGGTTCGAATACAAATCACATGCAAAAAGCATTAAAAAGCCACAACCTAATAACAGTGATAATGTCCTTTTTTTCATTAGTATAAAATGTATTTATCGGTTTTACATCTAATAGTTTACTATTTAGTAACGTGTAACGGGTAACGGGTAACGGGTTGTCAATTGTCAGCTTGTAGAGACAAGGCATGCCTTGTCTCTACTGCCGACTGCCGACTGAAAATTACCTCCCATTCCCCATTTTCAAAAACAACGGAAAAAAAACAAAGATCGCCACCAGTGAAAATACCAATCCTCCCATGGCTCCCGAAGCAAAGGCAAACCAGAATGCTTCTTTCTTTCCCGTAACAAATGGTATCAACCCCAGCACTGTTGAGCTTATTGTAAGCATTACAGGGATTATTTTGTTATTGAACGCCTTAACGTATATTCTCAATAAGCTTAGTTTACTGTCACGTTTTCTGAAATTATTAAAGTCGTTAAGGATATACAAGCCTGCATTTACAACAAGCCCGCTAAGCAATATAAATGAAGCCAGTCCTCCCTGGTCAAAATTGATGTCAAACAGGTAGAACGTCAGAAACAATCCTATGAATGAAATCGGGATCAATCCAATAACTGCCAATGGCTGCATTAATGATTCAAGCAGGATTGCGCAAACAAAGTATATTATAACAATTACCAGCAATATCAGGTAATACTGTTCTTTTTCCTGCGGAGCCCATTCCCATTTTCTCAGCCCTGCTTTATATCCCAGCGGCATTTCATCATTCATCTCGTCAATCAGCCTGTCTCTGAGCCTTTGCATAGGCACATGAGGCCCCAGAAAATCAAACGACATGGTCAGGCGGTATTGCTGATTATATTTATAGATATCATTTCCTATAAGCCTTTTATCGAGAGTCATCATATTTGCAGTTTTATAAGGCATGCCTCGTATTATTACAGGTTCATTTTCAAGGTGCCATGCAGTGTAGCTCTCGTGCCTGTCGGAAACAAGCCTTGCCGGTACATTTGTGCTGCCATCAAAAACGGAACTGATATTGCTTTGTGCTATTTTTTCCCTCAGCCCGTAGTAGTAGTCATCAATAAAAATGTTATACAATGCCATACTGCGACTGTCAAAGTCCATATAATACTCCATACGGTCAGTGGTTCTCCAGAACCTGTCTCCACCGCTTATCCTGGTATTTCTTACCCT
>SLSZ01000081.1 GCA_007130125.1 Bacteroidales bacterium | reverse complement strand
TTCTTTTATAAGATTTTTTTCATGTAGTTATAAAAAATCGTTTTCTGAACTGATAAAAAAACTATTTTTGAAAAAAACAAAATATGCAACAACCATTACCACCATTTTCAGTTTCCTGCTCGCCTAATATTCCCGAGTTGCTACATGACTTGAGGATCTCGCTTGTGTTAAGCACATATCAGGCAGGGAAAATCGTTTTATTAAGCGCACCGGTCAGAGACAAGCTAATGCAGCTGCCGCGTACCTATCCAAATGCAATGGGCATTACCGTGGATAATGATCGAATGGCAATTGCAGCTAATTCCGAAATCACGGTGCTATCAAACTCAAAACAGCTGGCATATACCTACCCTGAAAAGCCAAACGTTTATGATGCAATGTATCTGCCCAGGGCCTCATACTTTACAGGAGAACTGGCATGGCACGATATGGCCTGGGTAAACAATAAGCTTATCGCAACCAACACAATGTTCTCTTGCCTTTCTCATATTGATGATGAGTACAGTTTTAAACCATTTTGGAAACCCCATTTTATTACCGAACTTGCACCTGAGGATCGCTGTCACCTCAACGGTATTGCAGTAAATAACAATAAGGTAGAGTATGTTACTGCTCTTGGAAATTCTAATCTCCCGGCAGGATGGAGAGAAAACAAAATGAATGGTGGAATATTAATGGACGTTGAAAAAAACAGTATTCTGACAGATAATCTTGCAATGCCGCACTCACCAAGAGTATATGATGATAAGCTTTACTTGCTAAACTCCGCTATGGGCGAACTATTGGCAGTTGACAGATCTACGGGCAACACGGAACTAATTAGTAAACTCGGCGCTTTTGCCAGGGGAATGGACAAGTTTGGCGACTATCTCTTTGTTGGTGTTTCAAAGCTTAGGCACAACTCTTCAGCATTCAGGGATCTGCCAATAGCAAAAACATCATTTGCCGGCGTTATAGTTATTCACTTGCCCATGAAAGCAATAGTAGGACAAATAAAGTACGAAACTTCAGTAGAAGAAATTTATGAAGTAAAGGTACTTCCGGGCTGTGTAAGACCAAACATTTTAAATCAGGACAAAGAATTACACAAGCAAGCTCTGCACCTTGAAAACTCAACTTATTGGGGAAAAATTAAAGAAAAAAATAATTAATTTAAACATTGTATTTGAATTTTTATTACTTTCGTGTGTTAGTTATTGTCTGTTTATAGAAATACATGTTATCTGCAATACTAATCAACCATAGTGTTTTTGAATATTTGTTTGACTGATTTTTAATAAAGACTCAATCTTTAAGTATTACGTTCTTTTTAGGTTTTTCATTAATTCGAATACCTTAGTTTTTGTGTTTTAATAAATTTTAAAACTATATAAGCTATGAGAAGGCCAATTTACCACAACCAAAAGTTTTACAAAGCATTAAAAAGATTCCGCAAGCTTTTCAGGAAGCTATACAGACTGATTACCGGCGGGTTTTTCTTTGAATTGAAACAAAGTGAAAAACTATCAATGCTTTCTTTGTTTAACAAGCTCTATAGCAAGCTTGACCGTCTTAGCTTAAGAAACGGGCTGAAAGTTGCAGGACTTACTATGGCATTCGCTTTTGTATCAAATGCGGCCAATGCTCAGCCATTTGTTCCCGTTACCGGAAACGAAAATCCGCTCGTAATTGGATATAATCCCTTTTCAAACTTGATTGAATTATCAAGCGCATACCAGATAGACCTCCCTCTTTTTCAATTAGTTGACCTTGACAATGATGGAGATTATGATCTGGTGGTTATAAGAAACACCCTAGACTCCTCCGGCCCCAAACAAAGGCTTACAATTGGTGAAAGAAATTTTGGCAAAAATAGCTCTCAAAAAACACCATTTAATAGAGAACTAAGAGAAACCAGAGAATGGCAGGTTACTATTGAGTATTATGAAAATATTGGCACACCTGAAGAAGCTATTTTTGTTCAACGCAAGGATTTAGACAATCCCTTTTATGGCATTGATTTGGGTAATGTTGTATACACTAACATAATGTTTGCAGATGTTGACGGAGACGGGAATCTTGACTTTATTTATAATGAATTAACAGAAGGATATAACACCGGGATAAGCTATTTCAAAAACATAGGAACTCCTGAAAGCCCACAGTTTGCTAAATTTACCGGCATACATAATCCATTTCATGATTTAGAATTTGATGATTTTGGCACTCCTACCCTTGTAGATATTGATGGCAATGGCAACTTAGACCTTTTGTTTAGCCATTATTACGGCAGTATTTTATACTATAAAAATAATGCTGAAGAACCGGGTCAATATGATTTTGAGTTAATACCTCCTGCAGAATCACCTTTTGAAGGAATTCCCTCATTCTTCCTTAATCGCCTCGAATTTGTTGATTTTGACAATGATGGAAATCTGGACTTATTTGTAGGAACAGACCAGATATTATATTACAAAAATACCGGAACCGCTGAAAATCCTGTTTTTGAGTTACAAACAGATGAAAACGACCCTATGCCGGATTTTAATGTATACGGTTATTTTATGTATTTGTCTTTGGCAGACATTGATAATGATGGTGATTATGATATGCTTACAGGTGCATTTAGCCCATACCTATCTTATTATGGGATTGACCCGATATTTTTCCTTGAAAATACCGGCACACCTGAAGAAGGCGAGTTTACTATTAATGGGCCAATAAAGGTTAATTATTTGGCAAACGCTGAATTTATTGACCTAGATGGTGATGGCGATTTAGACATGGTTTTAGGGCAGGCATTTGGCGGATTACGCTATTTTGAAAATGTTGGAACTGCTGAAAATCCTGTTTTTGAAGAAAGGTTTGATGATGATAATCCATTTTATAATCTGCCCGACTTACAAACAGGTTATATACTAAACCCAACCTTAATAGACTTTGATGGTAATGGCAACTATGACCTAATTGTTTCGTTTGAGGATTATTACTCATACTCATACCAAGTTCAATATTACAAAAATACAGGGACTCCAGACTCACCTCAATTTGAGCTGCAGGAAGGAAGTGCTTTTGAGATCCTTTATAGTTATAGCTACTTCCCATCTAAGCTGGTTTTTGCCGACCTTGATGGCGATAGCAACATTGATGCTATTGGAGTTTATGGCCCAGAGCTAATTTTCTTCAAAAATACAGGCACAAACGAAGATCCTGTATTTGAAGTTCAAACAGGCGATGATAATCCTTTTGACGGAATAATATTCCCATATACAATATCAGGTTTTGATATTGTTGACTTTGATGGTGACGGCGACCTTGATTTAGCAGTAGCATTGTTTGACTACTATGACAATTATATTGTATATTTAAAAAATATTGGTGATAGTCAAAATCCGGAATTTGAAATCGCCTCAGACAATCCATTCGAAGGAGTTGAGTTAGGGTTATTTTCTTCTATAAAGTTGGTTGACCTTGATAATGATGGTGATTATGACATTGTTAGCGGAGATTACTTTGGTTTCTTTAAGTACTTCCGAAACCTTGCCAGTCCTCCGTCGGTTACTGAGTTTGACATAATTAACATCACACAAACATCTGCGGTAGCAAAAGTAGTTCCTAGCGAACCTGTAGTAGCACATTATGTATTGCTGCCGATTACTTCTGAACCTCCAACAATAAATGAAGTTATTGGTGGAACAGGAAGTGGAGGTGAATCCCCTATAATAAGTGATAATGTTCACATTACAAGTTCAGGAAAAAACATCTTACTATCCAGCCTCAACCCGAATACAGGCTACTCTTTTTACCTTGTAATGGACAATGAGACAAAAGCTATTTCTGAGCTTTACTCCCTTGATTTTGCAACTTTACCAACAACAGGTATTACTGAATTTAACCCGAATACT
>SLSZ01000020.1 GCA_007130125.1 Bacteroidales bacterium | reverse complement strand
GCAAGAATAGTTGAAGAAGCCGTAGTTGGACCTTCACTCGGAAAAGAAGCCGTAGCAAGTGGATTAACATCATTTGTTATTGCATTTGTTATTGTGCTTATCTACATGGCATTTTATTATAACAGGGCCGGATGGGTGTCAGACCTTGCACTGATAACTAATATGTTTTTTATGTTCGGGGTGCTTGCCTCTCTTGGCGCAGTGTTGACCCTACCGGGTATAGCAGGTATTGTACTTACACTTGGTATTGCTGTCGATGCTAATGTTATCATATTTGAACGTATACTTGAAGAGCTTAGGTCAGGTAAGGGGCAAAGACTGGCTATTAGCGATGGTTATAAAAATGCCTACTCGGCTATTATTGATGGTAACGTTACTACACTTCTTACCGGTATCGTTCTTTATATCTTTGGATCCGGCCCGGTACAAGGCTTTGCCACAACCCTGATAATAGGTATAATTTGCTCATTGTTCACAGCTATATTCCTTGCAAGGCTGGTATTTACATATTGGATTGATCATAACGTCAGAATAAAGTTCGATAATAGGATAACTAAAAATGTGCTGACGAAAGTCAATTTCGACTTTATAGGTGTTAGAAAACGTTTTTATGTTATTTCAGCTTTGGTAATTATTCTTGGTATAGGGTCATTATTTGCCAGAGGTTTAAGTTATGGAGTTGATTTTTCAGGTGGAAGGTCTTACATTGTACGTTTCGACCAGGATATTAATACCGTAGAAATGAGGAACTCCTTAATGACAGTTCTTGAGGATGCTCCTGAAGTTAAAACGTTCGGCCCGTCAACCCAGGTGAAAATCACTACAAACTTTTTAATTGATGATGAAACACCGGAGGCTGATTCTATTTCCAACAGAACTATATATGAAGGTGTAAAGGATTACTTTGAGGCACCTATGACATTTGATGAATTCACATCAGATGATGATGATAAGGTGCTGGGCATATTAAGTTCTCAAAAGGTCGGACCCACAGTGGCCAGAGATATCAGGGAAAATGCTGTGATAGCTATTGCTATAGCTTTGATTATCATATTTTTCTATATCGCTGTTAGATTTAAGAGATGGCAGTTTGGAGTAGGGGGTATGGTTACACTATTCCACGACTCAATAATAGTGGTTTCAGTGTACTCGCTGTTGTATAACGTTGTGCCTTTCAGTATGGAAATTGACCAGGCATTTATTGCCGCCATACTCACTATCATTGGTTATTCAATAAACGATACCGTTATTATTTTTGACAGGGTGCGGGAATACACAAATCTCTATCCCAAACGAGACCTGAAAACCAATATCAATGGAGCACTAAACAGCGTGCTGTCCAGAACACTTAATACATCAGGCACAACAATAGTAGTGTTGTTAATTATTTTCTTATTTGGCGGTGAAGTTATCAGGGGGTTTGCATTTGCCCTGATGCTTGGTGTTGCTATTGGTACTTATTCATCAATGTTTAATGCAACACCTGTTGCGTATGACTTGATGGTAAGAAAAATTGAAAATAAAGCTAAAGCAAATCCAAAAAAGAAGAAGTAGTAGATTTCTATAATTATAAATTTAAAAGCAGGCTGTTGTCTTTTAAGGATAGCAGCCTGTTTTATTTTACTTCAAACACTTTGCCTTCTTCTGCAAGGAGGGTGTTTGGGAATATATCACGAGCTTCTTTAAGGTAATGTTTTAGGGTGTTATTATCATATCTGGCTGAATAATGCCCTACAAGAAGTTTTTTTGCACCAGCCTTCAATGCGATTGTAGCTGCCTCAGTTGTGGTAGAATGATGTTTTTCTTTGGCGGTTTCCGCAAAATCTTTCATAAAAGTAGCTTCATGATAGATCATATCAACGCCATTTATTTGATCAATAAACTTTTCGGTATAACTTGTGTCGGAACAAAAAGCATAACTTCTTGGTTGGGGAGGTGTTATTGTCAGTTCTTCATTTGCCAATACTTCTCCTTTGGGCGTAGTATAAGAGCTGCCTGCTTTTATTTGCAGAATTTGATCAACCGGAATATCGTATTTGTCGACATATTTCTTTTTGATGTTCCGTTCCAAAGGTTTTTCTGAAAAGAGAAATCCGTATGTAGGGATACTATGTGACATTTCAATAGTTTCTATTTTTATTGTTGGATCATTGTAAATAACAGACCCTCCCTGTTCTATTTCATGAAATGTAATCTCGTACGATGTTTTAAGATTGCAAATATCAAACTGTATTTCTATTATTTTTTTTAATCCCGGAGGAGAATAAATATTTAACTCGTTATTCCGGCCCAGCAGGTGCATTGTGAACAACAACCCGGGTAGTCCAAGATAATGATCCCCATGAAGGTGGCTGATGAAAATGTGATTAATTTTCATTAAAGGTATTTTCAGTCGTTTCATAAGTATCTGAGTACCTTCAGAGCAGTCAAGCAAAAAAAGACGGTTACTGTGTTTAAGCAGTTGGGCAGAAGTAAGCCTTTTTGATGTTGGCATTGCGCCGGAACTGCCTAATATTGTTAACCTGAATGGAGTTTTATGCATAAATCATGTATGTTTAGGAAAGTAATTACAATGTAGTTTCTGATTCAAACTTGAATTTGTTCGGTTTAAGTATTCATCCATTTTTTTAATCTCTTTATAAAGCAAAAATAAACAATAGATCATAATCATTGCAACTTAAAAAAATTATTGTTTGAAGCTAATATGCAACATTTTTACAATAATTATTGTTATACTTGCAGGTTAATATTAGAAGATTTTTTTAGTATATAATTTTCAAATATGAACTTTAAAAAGATAAACATGTTAAATAGATTGCATATTTTGTCAATTGGTTTGTTGTTGGCATTTTTTTCAAATTCCTGTTCAACAAAGGATGTTACTGATGTTTCAGGCGACCCTTACGTGGTTATGTTGTCAATGGATGGTTTTAGGTGGGATTATGCTGATCGTGTTGAAACACCAAACCTGGATTATATAGCTGCCAACGGAGTAAAAGCCGAATATATTTACCCGGTTTTTCCTTCTAAGACATTTCCAAATCACTACACAATGACTACCGGTTTATACCCTGATAATCATGGTATAGTTGATAATAATTTTTATTGTCCTGAGCTTGATGCTGTTTATAGATTGGGCGACAGTGAGTCGGTAATGGATGGCAGGTTTTATGCCGGTGAGCCGATATGGGTGACGGCAGAGAAACAAGACATGACAGCAGCATCATACTTTTGGGTAGGCTCAGAAGCAGCAGTGCAGGGTATTCAACCTCAATACTGGAAGGAATATGATTTCTCCATACCATTTGAAGACAGGATTGATACTGTTGTCCATTGGCTGCAGCTACCAATTGAGGAAAGGCCTCAACTGATAACACTTTACTTCAATGAACCCGACAGGAGCGGACACAGATACGGGCCGGAAGATCCTGAAATTGACAATGTTGTGCTATACCTCGATAGCCTTGTCGGTGATCTGACTGCAAAACTCAAAGATTTTCCTGCTGAGTATGAGATAAATTTGATCGTTACTTCAGACCATGGCATGACGGAAATTACTCCGGAAAGGTATGTTGATATGACACAATATGTTGACAGGGACTGGTTTGAAAGGACTCATGGAGGCAATCCATTGCTGAATTTACAACCAAAGGAGGAGTACGCAGATACTATTTACAATATTTTGAAAACGGTTGATAATATAAGTGTTTGGCGAAGAGAGGAAATTCCTGAACGATTTAATTACGGTAGCAATCCCAGGGTAATGGATATGGTTGTGTTGGCAGATTCAGCCTGGAGTGTTGGCTGGGGTGAACCCTCAGGTTCTTATTACACGGGTGGAGGACATGGCTGGGATAATGAGCAACTTGATATGCGTACTGTATTCTACGCAATTGGCCCTGTAT
>SLSZ01000011.1 GCA_007130125.1 Bacteroidales bacterium | reverse complement strand
TATTATTTTATATAAAAAAATATTTTATTTTTGCCTGCAATGAACCAGGAACTAAAATACCAATTAGCCATTTGCCTTTTTCCCGGTGTCGGACCAATTACTGCTAAAAAGCTTATTGCTTATTGCGGTGGTGCCGAAGCTGTCTTTAAGGAAAAGAAGCAAAATCTTCTTAAAATACCCGGTATTGGAAGATTGACAGCACAGTCATTAACCAGCAAAGATATTTTCAACCAAGTTGACCTGGAGCTTGAATTTATTTCCAAATACAAAATCAAAACCTGTTTTTATCTTGACAGCAACTATCCATCACGTTTAAAACCTCTTGATGACAGCCCGGTTATGTTATTTACAAAAGGCAACTGTAACCTTAATCACCCTCACGTTATCAGTATTGTTGGAACCCGCAGCGTAACACGTTACGGAAAAGACAAATGCAAGGAGTTTGTTAAAGAACTGGCTGACATCAACCCATTAATCATAAGCGGGCTAGCTTATGGCGTAGATGCTGCGGCACACAAATCAGCGCTCGACAACAAGCTTTATACGGCAGCCGTTTTAGGGCATGGCCTTGATCGTATTTATCCTCCATTACACCGTCAACTGGCAGAAAAGATAGTAAGCTCAGGGGTATTAATTTCTGAGTTTTTTAGTAATACTAAACCTGACCGCGAAAACTTCCCGCGCAGAAACAGGATTATTGCAGGATTATCGGATGCAGTGCTGGTGGTTGAAGCAGCAGATAAAGGTGGTGCTCTTATTACTGCCTACTTTGCTAATGATTACAACAGGGATGTATTTGCAATACCGGGGAAAACAACCGATACTTATTCAAGGGGTTGCAACCACCTTGTCAAAACACAAAAAGCACACCTTGCAGAATCTGCTAATGACATTAAATATATAATGCGTTGGGAAAAATCCATTAAAAAGAAACCTGTCCAACAAGTATTATTTACTGATCTTACAAACGACCAGCAAACTATTGTCAATATTTTAAAAGAAAACCAGCCGGCAAATATTGACCTAATTGTTGCCAATTCAAAAATGACCTTTTCAAAAGTCACTACAACACTTCTGGAATTGGAACTCAACTCGGTAATCAAATCTTTGCCGGGCTACTATTATAAACTTGCTGAATAGTATTTTCAATAACTT
Source organism: Bacteroidales bacterium (assembly GCA_007130125.1). Lineage (GTDB taxonomy): Bacteria > Bacteroidota > Bacteroidia > Bacteroidales > UBA7960 > PUKZ01. The sequence goes on along the minus strand of SLSZ01000011.1, from coordinate 13,315 downwards.
TCAAAATTATTCAGAAAAAAGTTTTGTGATTTTAAAAAATCCGTATATTTGCAGTCGCAATTCAAACTGCTACGCGGAAATAGCTCAGCTGGTAGAGCACGACCTTGCCAAGGTCGGGGTCGCGGGTTCGAGTCCCGTTTTCCGCTCTAAGCCTCCTAAAAGCCTCATAATTGAGGTTTTTTTGTAAACTTTTGCCCAGGTGGTGGAATTGGTAGACACGCAGGACTTAAAATCCTGTGGCCATCGCGGCCGTGCCGGTTCGAGTCCGGCCCCGGGCACGCACAAAAAAAGGAAAGACCGGCAAGGTCTTTCCTTTTTTTGTATGCCATTACACAATGAAGCCACAATCTCCCCAGGTAAAAACAAATCACCTTCCCAAAAAATTTCCACAATTATTTAAATTTTCAGCAAAATTGTTACTTTTACTTTCTAATAATTTAAAAACCACTTCATCTATGAGAGTTATATCAAAAAACATTCGTGTCTTATTAAACATCAGATCTGCTTTATTTCTTTTTATACTGTTACTTATATCGAATTTTACAACAGCAGAAATTCCAACTCCGCAATCACATTTTGGGTTTAAGCCCGGAGAAGATTATAAGCTTTTTAAATACGAGCCAATGATAGAGTATCTTAAAAAGCTGGAGTCAACATCAGAAAAAGTAGCAATTGAAAAAATCGGCTATTCTGAGATGGGCAGGCCGATGTATTCGGTATTTGTATCTTCTTCAGAAAATATCTCAAAACTCGAGGATCTTAAAAGCATAAACCGTGAACTTGCACTCAACGGTAACCTGACGCCTGAGCGTCAAGATTCACTGATAAACCAAGGCAGAGTTTTTGTACTGCTTGCCATGTCAATGCATGCTACTGAAGTTGGGCCTGCACAGGTAACACCTGACATTGTTTACGAACTTATCACATCCGGACATCCAAACACTCAAAAAATACTTGAAAACACCGTTTGCATGATAGTTCCCAGCCATAACCCCGATGGTATGAACATGATAATTGAACATTATAATAAATACAAAGACACCCCTTACGAAGGCAGCAGCATGCCGGGAGTATATCACAAGTATGTGGGGCATAACATAAACCGTGATTTTATCACTCTGACACAATCGGAAAACCAGGCAGTAGCAGGACTCTACAACACTGAATGGTTTCCCCAGGTAATGGTGGAAAAACACCAAATGGGCTCTACCGGGCCAAGATATTTTGTATCACCACCCCACGACCCTATTGCCGAAAATGTAGATGCAGGCATATGGAACTGGATGCGGGTGTTTGGTTCAAGATCTTTGACAGAAATGACAGAAGCCGGCCTTACAGGAATATCGGTAAACTACTTGTTTGACGATTACTGGCCCGGAGCTACTACTACAAGCATCTGGAAAGGAGTTATCGGAATGCTTTCGGAAGCAGCCGGTGTCAATACCGCATCTCCTATATATGTAGAACCCAGTGAGCTACGCACCATAGGCAAGGGCCTCGGCGAATATGCAATAAGCATAAATTTTCCAAAACCATGGCCGGGTGGCTGGTGGCGACTTGCAGATATTCTAGAGTATGAAAAACAAAACACTTTTTCCTACCTGCACACTGCAGCAATACATCGTGAAGAAATACTCAAATTCAGAAACGAATATTGCAAAAGGGAAATAAACAGGGGTAAGACCAAGCCACCTTTTTATTACATTATGCCTGAAAAACAACACGACCAAAGCGAACTCGTTGAACTGGTAAACCTGCTGAACAAACATGGAATAAAAACCTACCGGCTCAAAGAAGATCTTCTGGTTGAAAATAATATGTATAAAACCGGCGATTTGGTTGTACCTCTGGCACAGCCATTCCGGGCTTTTATCAAGGAAATAATGGAAGAGCAAAAATTCCCGGCTCGCCATTATACACCCGGCGGCGAATTAATAAGGCCCTATGACATTACAACATGGTCGCTGCCACTACATAAAGGCGTGAAAGCTGATGAAATAAATACCCGAAATATTGATCTCGAAGCAGCAATAGAAGAAATCATTATGCCTTATTCCCTGCAAACAGAAAAACCCGGGGAATACAGTAAAGTACTGCTTTCTTCAACAAACAATGAGAGCTTTAAAGGTGCTTTCCTTGCTATGCAGGAAGGCCTGAATGTCTATCGCACTGTAGAAGAAATTGAATATGATAATAATGTATATCCCGCAGGAAGTTTTATAATTGAAAAACACAGAAAGCTTGACAATGTTTTGAATAATCTGAAAACCAGCCCGGTATTCATTGGGCAGGATAAAAACTTTGATGAGCAACAAATTACAATGCCACGTATCGCCCTGATTGAAAGCTGGTTTCATGATATGGACGGAGGCTGGACAAGATACCTTTTTGATACTTACAATATTCCTTATGAGGTTCTAAGACCTGAAGATGTCAAAGAAGCTAATCTGACCCGTAATTTTGATGTTATAATTTTCTCAGATGAAAACAAGTCGGTTCTATTGTCAGGAAAGTATGAAAGAAACGGCAGTCCGGTCATTTCCAGGTACCCCCCCCAATACGCAAAAGGCATGGGCAATGAAGGGCTTGAAAATATTCTGGCTTTTATTGATAACGGCGGAAAAGTAGTTGCATGGCGACGTGCATCAGAGATGTTTTTCGGTGCATTAAGTATTGGAAAGGATGATGAAAAGCAAGAATTTCAGCTGCCTGTAAGGGATATATCGAATGGCCTGGAACGTAACGGCCTGTACATACCCGGCTCACTATTACGTACCGAAATAAGAAAAGATCATCCTGTAACTTTTGGTATGCCCGAAGAAATAGGGGTGTTTCACCGCGGAAGCCCGGTATTCGCAACATCAATCCCATATTTTGACATGGACAGGCGGGTTATTGCTAATTTTGCAAAAGATAACATTCTTATGAGCGGATATGCCGAAAAAGAAGAACTGCTTGCTGAACAAACGGCTGCCGTGTGGCTTGCAAAAGGCAAAGGACAATTGGTGCTTTTTACCTTTAATCCGCAATTCAGAGCTTCAACACCGGTTACATATAAGCTTTTGTTTAATTCATTGCTTCTGGAATAATATATGTTTAGTCGTTGAGTCGTTGAGGTGTTTAATGTTGATGTTAAATAACGGATGTTTTTTCGTATTATCTGATGCTTTTGCAGTGATAGTAAAACTCTGTGTGAGATATTGAATCATTTGGACAGAAGTCTGAAATCAAATCAATATACTATACTCAATACATAAAAACCTTAAATCATGAAAACATCTCTATTTATAAGAATCACTGCAATTATGCTTTTAATGCTAACAACCACTGCATGCCCCGAGGATGAAAACTGCAAAGATGGAGTGAAAGGCACATTACATGACTACACAGGCCTGAGCGGATGCAGTTGGATTATTGAACTGGAATCAGGCGAAAAACTCGAACCGGTAAACTTGCACTTACTTGACTTCGAGCCGGCTGATAATCTTGAGATATATTTCAAATACAGAACAGCAGAAGACCAGGTTAGCGTATGCATGGTTGGAAAAATGGTTGAAATAACCTGTATTTCAAGAAGAAAATAAAAAATACAATATCTTTTGTTAAATCATGTTGTTTTTGTATTTTGCAAGGCTAAACACGTAACAACATTTTTAAAACCAAAACTATAAACATTTTAGACATGAAGAAAATTTTAATTTATTTAGTATTATTAGTATTTGTAGCCTTATCATGCGAGAGGCCTGTTGAAAATCCATTTTTCAGCGAATATGATACTCCTTTTGGAGTACCTCCGTTTGATGAGATCGAAAACCAACATTTCATGCCTGCAATTGAAAAAGGCATAGAAGAACAGGATGCTGAAATTAAAGAAATAATCGCAAATCCTGAAGACCCAACTTTTGAGAACACTATTGAAGCTCTTGAATACAGCGGAGACCTGCTTACAAGAGTAACGAGGGTGTTTTTCAATTACAACTCTGCCAATATATCCGATGAAATACAAGATTTGGCAAAAGAGATCTCACCAAAACTTTCGGAACATTCAAACAACATTTACCTTGACCTCAAACTTTTTGAAAGAGTAAACGAGGTTTACACTCAAAAAGATGAGCTTGACCTTAATGCTGAGCAGGAAATGCTATTGGAACGAACTTATAAAAGATTTATCCGTAACGGAGCTACTATTCCTGTGGTAGAACAAAGGGAAAGGTTCCGTGAAATAAATGAAAAGCTTTCTTCTTTAACATTAGAGTTTGGTCAAAATGTATTGGCAGAGACCAATAACTTTGAACTTCATATTACCGATGAGGATGATCTTTCCGGATTACCGTCTTCTCTTATTGAAGCTGCTGCCGATGAAGCTAAAGAAAGAGGCTATGAAGAAGGTTGGGTATTCACATTACACAACCCAAGCGTAAAACCATTCCTGACTTACGCTGACAATCGCGCAAAACGTATGGAAATGAAGCTTGGTTACATCATGCGTGGTGATAACAACAATGAGTATGATAATAAGGAAATCATCAAAGAAATTGTTAGCTTAAGGAATGAAAGAGCTAATTTATTGGAGTATGACAACCATGCCCAATTTGTTCTTGAAGATAATATGGCACAAACACCCGAAAATGTATACGATTTTCTTTGGGAATTGTGGGACGCAGCTTTACCTATGGCTAAAAAAGAAAGAGAACAATTACAGGCTATGATAGATAAAACAGAGGATGAAAGCTTCCCGCTTGAACCATGGGACTGGAGATATTATGCTGAAAAAGTAAGAAAGGAGAAGTATGATCTTGATGAAGAAGAAATTCGTCCCTATTTTGAGCTTGACAATGTCCGTGATGGTATCTTCATGATCACTGAAAAACTTTGGGGCTTAACCTTTGAACAGCGTGACGATGTTCCTGTTTATCATGAAGAAGCTACCGTTTATGAAGTGTTTGATAAAGATGGCTCACATATCGGATTGTTGTATATGGACTTTCATCCCCGGGCTAGCAAAAGAGGCGGAGCATGGATGAGCAGCTACCGCTCACAGCATATCGACAAAGATGGTAACTTTGTTCATCCCATAATCACGATTGTTTGCAATTTCTCAAGGCCTACAGGTGACAAACCGGCACTATTAACTTTCAGGGAAACTGAAACATTCTTCCATGAATTTGGCCACGCACTCCATGGATTATTGTCAGATGTAAAATATCCAAGCCTGGCAGGCACTTCAGTCCCCCGCGATTTTGTCGAACTGCCTTCTCAAATCATGGAAAACTGGATAAACGAACCTGAAGTTATGCAGATGGTTGCAAAACATTATGAAACAGGCGAACCTATACCAGATGAACTTATCGACAGAATGATCCTCAGCTCGCACTTTAATGAAGGGTTTGCAACTGTTGAATATCTTGCTGCTTCATTTCTTGACATGGACTACCATACAATTGAAGAAGATAAAGACCTGAATATTCACGAATTTGAAGAAGAGTGTATAGAACGCATCGGATTAATACCCGAAATCGTTTTCAGGTACAGAAGCACATACTTTAATCATATTTTTTCAGGTGGATATTCGGCAGGATATTACAGCTATATTTGGTCCGGACTGCTTGACGCTGACGCCTTTGAAGCTTTCAGAGAAACAGGTGACTTTTTCCACCAACCAACAGCACAGTCTTTCAGAGAAAATATTCTTGAAACAGGTGGTACAAAAGAAGCAATGGACATGTATATTAACTTCAGGGGAAAAGAACCTGAAATTGAACCTCTGCTCAGGCAAAGAGGATTGATAGATTAATAACTTTTATAAACTTATAAAGAAAAACAAAGGGCGAAGAAAAACTTCGCCCTTTATTTTTTATAAAGATATTATCACAATTCAAATTCAATATTTGTTTTCCATACAGTTGCCGATTACCTATTGAGCGATAATAAAATCCAGGCACTATGGATTAACTCTTTAATCAATTTTACACTTTTTAATCCTAAACCATTCCCAATGCTCTAATCCATAAACCATATTGCCACATTGACTCATTGGCACATTAGCACATTAAATACCACTTTCAACCAGTTATTATTTCTTCGCTTCAAAATGCTCCTCCAACAGTCTTGCAACATACTTTCCAATGACATCAAACTCCAGATTAACAACTGTACCCTTTTTAAAGTTTCTGAAATTAGTTACTTCATAGGTATATGGTATTACTGCTACCGAAAACATTCCGGGTTCAGAGTCCACAACAGTAAAACTTACACCGTTAACTGAGATTGATCCCTTTTCAACAGTAATATTTTTCGGGCCCCTGTCATATTCAAAATAATACTTCCAGCTACCATCAAACTCTTCGATTTTTGTACAAACCGCTGTTTGGTCAACATGCCCCTGCACAATATGCCCGTCGAGCCTGCCGTCAATGCGCATACAGCGCTCAAGGTTTACCTCATACCCGACATCCCAGGTTCTCATGTTGGTTTTATCCAAAGTCTCCTGGATGGCAGTCATTTTATATTGCTTTTTCGATTTATCCACGTCAACGGTTGTCAAACATACACCATCATGTGCAATGCTCTGATCTACTTTTAACTCATCGGCAATATCCGTTTGGATAGTATAGTGAATATTACCCCTTTCCTTTTCAATATTTACCACTTTTCCTGTGGTTTCAACTATTCCGGTAAACATAACTTTTTACTTTTTATTAATTAAACATCAAATATTTCTTATTAATACAAACGGAACTGATCATTTCCAAATCCGTTGAGAAGTACAAAATTAGTTTATTAAAAACAATTATTTTGAAAAAGTTGTAATTATGATTCAGGTTTTTACAAAGTTCATCAATTGTTATATTCTAACCATATTAGCAATAACGTTTTATTATTGTAATCATTTTTAATTTTTACGTGTCATATTAATATTTATTTTGACATTATTGTAATTATTTATAATTTTGCTGCATTAATAACTTTAAAACAATTGTTATGAAATTTGATCCGGCTTCTAATATTCAAGACCTTAAACAATTCGGAGAATTTGGTGATGTAAATCCCTCTGTTACTGATTCTGCAACATACACATTCATGGAAGCAACAACCATGGCCGAAACTTTTGAAGGCAAACAAGAGGGTTGTTTTTTGTATTCGCGTCACTGGAACCCTTCAAACAAATACCTTGCTGAGGCGCTTGCAGCTATGGAGGGAACGGAAAGCGGTTGGGTAACTGCTTCAGGCATGGGTGCAATAACAACCACAATATTACAATTATGCAACAGTGGTGATCATATTGTTTCAAGCATGACAACTTATGGCGGAACATTCGCTTTTCTGCACAACTATTTAAAAAAATTCAATATTGAAGTAAGTTTTGTGGACATTACAAATATAGAAAGTGTTAAATCTGCTGTCAGGCCAAACACCAGGTTGATCTACACCGAAAGCATGACCAATCCCTTGCTTCAGATTTCTGATATTCCGTCTTTGGCAAAAATAGCAGATGACAATAACATCAAGCTGGTTGTTGACAATACTTTCACACCAATGATAATTGCACCGGCAAAACTAGGAGCACATATAGTAGTATCAAGCCTTACAAAATTTATAAACGGTAAAAATGATTGTGTTGCAGGTGCAATTTGTGCTGATAAGGAATTTATTGATTCTATCATTGATGTTAATACCGGTTCAGCTATGATCCTTGGTCCGATATTAGATTCATTCCGGTCGTCGGCAATATTAAAAAACCTGCACACATTGCATCTGAGGATGAAACAACATAGTTATAATGCCATGCTCCTCGCCAAAAAGTTCCGGGAATTAAACCTGAAAGTTATTTATCCTGGTTTAAATAATCATCCGCAACATGAGCTATTTAAAAAGCTCATGATTCAGGAATACGGCTTTGGAGGTATGATAGCCGTCGACTTTGGGACTGCTGAAAAGGCCGGCAAGCTAATGAATAGAATGCAAATGGAAGGTGTAGGATATCTGGCTGTAAGTCTGGGCTATTTTAAAACTCTTTTCAGCAACAGCGGCAGAAGCACTTCAAGCGAAGTTCCTGAAGAAATACAAAAAGATATGGGGCTGTCAGAAGGTCTAGTTCGTTTGTCCATCGGACTTGATAACGACATCGAACGTACATACGAAATGATATTAAGATGTATGAAAGAATTAAAAATTGTTTAATTATACTTGATAAGCTCTTGATTTTAAATGATTTAACAGCACTGCTAAAGTTTTAATATTTAAATATAAAATTACGTGTTTCACGTAAAAAGCACTTTTAAAAACACACTACTTTAGCAGTACATTAAAACATAATTAGTGCTTTTTTCATAATTAAAAGTTTTAGTTAATAAATGCATTAATTAATTGTTTTTTGGTTCTTGGTTAAGGTTAATTGGGTTTGAAGCCTCCCTGTTTTGTACAGGGGGGCTTCTTTTTTTATACAAGAGCAATTAGGATTATGCTCGCTTGCTATATTATTTTTTATTATGCGTATCGGGGATAAAAAAACAGGCTCTATATTTAAGAACAAGGAACACCGATTTTTGATTTTAGAATTATGGTAATTAAACCATATTTTTAAAACTTCTAAAATCAAAAATCGATGTTCCTTGTTCGATATTATAAAAATAATAACAATAACCAAGTTTAACTTTACTCCAATCACCTGAAGTAAGGGGAAAAACCGTTCACCTTACTACAAAAAACCGAAATAAATTACCTGGCCACTTGCACTCTTTCAGTTACTACACTATTTACAGTATGGACCTGCAAGAAGTAAACTCCAGCACGCAAGTTATGAACGTTAATCTCAGAGTGATATTCATTAACAGTTACATCTTTCAATACCTGTCCGCTGATATCTATCAGCCTTATCTGCTTTATCATATCATTTGATTCAATGGTAAACTTATCACGGGCAGGATTAGGGAATATTGACAGCTTCAAGTCTTCATGAACATCAACAAATGTATCATCTATCTCAAAGATTGCCATAAGATCTCTATCAGCCGTTGCTGTAAAAGTATATTCTGCTCCGGCATTATTAACAGTAATGCCATCCTCAGTCCATTCAACAAACCTGTAATCATCAGAAGTAGGCGTAGCAGTAACTGTAACTTCCTGGCCATGTTCGAATGTGCCACCACCATCTACTGTACCAAATTCCGTATTATTGGATTCTACAGTAATAGTATATTCATTAATTAAAAAGTTGGCATCCAGAACAATATTTTTGGCTGGCATTGTAACAGTTATTGTCTCTAATGCAAAATCATCACCTTCAATATATTCTGTATCCCCTGTCCATAACGTAAAATGATATCCTTCCTCCGGGATTGCTTCCAGAGTAATTACATCCCCTACATTATAGAATTCTTTGTCAGGATCTAATATTACATTCCCTGTATTAAGAGGCTCTATGTTAACAGCAAACACATAATCAATTGGGTCAAAATTAGCATTAAGTGTTACATTTCTTGCCGGCATTGTATATACCAATTCAATACTTTCACCCAGAACTGTACCTTCTTCATCAGTCCAGCTGCCAAACACATAACCGTCTTCCGGTGAGGCTGTCAGCGTGATCTCATCCCCCACATTGTAGTAATCCTGGTCGGGATCAAAACTAATACTACCGGCATCTAAGGGATTAACTTCAACTGCAAGTTCATAATCTATAGCAATGAAATTAGCAATCAAGTTAACATCGCTTCCATCAATATTAAATGAGTATGGGTTGTCTGTTACATCAAGACTGTTATAATCAGTCCATCTATCAAACTCATATCCATCATTTCCAAAAGCCTCAACGGTCACAGGATCACCATCCTCATAATTTCCTTGTCCGGCAGTAGTACCGGTTCCTTCGGGTTGAATATCAATAGACACATTATATAAAGTAGTTTCCTCATCAACAAATTTAGCTGTCAGGGTAACATCTTCGCCGGGCATAGTATAATCAAATTCTTCATTACCGCTCAAGACTACTTCACCCTTTTTCCATTGTGCGAAAATATAACCGGCATTAGGTGTTGCTGTGACAGTTGCTGTCATACCTTCCGCATATTCGCCGGCACCATCAAGCAAACCGCCTTCTTCCGGCTCAGTTTCCAAGGTAAGTGTATGAGTATCCACTTCCAAAAGAACATCGATTGTTTTATCATCTTCAACAACTATAAAGTCACCTTCAACGGTTTGGTGTTTATCTTTTTCTACGGTATATAAGAAATGTCCTGCCAACAGGTCAAAGCTGGCATTACCGTTAGCATCGGTATGTTTCACAATTTCGGGTGCCAAAACATATGCCTGAAGATTCCAGTCGCCATTAAGCCCATAACCTGAAAGTGCTTCCCAAGCACCATCCCCTAACCTTATCATATTTCCTTTACCATCATGATCTGTCGTTTCATCAATACCGGCAGGAAAATAACCATCACCAGGGTCGTCATATTCAACACCAAACCATAACTCAAGGTTGCCATCAACAGTATAGGGATTATCTAACACTACTTCTACCCAGGCACTATCTTGCTGCTGGTCAGTAAACGACTGGCTGACATACTCTGTTAGCTCTGTTGCACTCGAGCCCTGCCACACTTTTATAGTTGCACTATTCACCGGATCATTAACAAACACCCTGATGCTGTTAATTATAACTCCATCATAATTTATTATATCATCAACAGGCCAGCGGGAAGCAACAGAAAACACACCGCCTCCTCCCAGTCCTATCGAATTATAATTTTCACCATCATCCCAATGCAGCCATTTACCAATATCATCGCTCTTACCGGCAGGCGCAGGTATACGTGATGTGCCTCTTGAAACTTCAAGCCTTGATTCCTCCAAAGAATATGATTCTAATCTTGGCGATTCTTTTATTCCTGTATTTTCTTCCAGGTTGTTGTTTGATGTTTTATCTGGCATTTCAGACAAATCTTCAACAACAGTAATTTTTGCCCCTTCAACAGGAAGATCAAACTGGTTTTTAACATCAAATGCTACAACATATTTTCTTTCAAGCGTAGTTGCATTAGCGTCTCTGCCAGATGAATATTCATAAGATTCATCAAACGAGAATATCCTGTAGTAATATGTTGTGTTCTCTTCCAGTTCTGTATGATTATATGATTCATTTGCTCCCCTGTACAAAACTTCTCCACCACCCGGGATAGTTTCTCCCGGATCATATACTGTTCCATCTTCGGGTAATCCAAAAGCTCCATCGGGCGACCATGCCAACATAACATCATGGCCATCATTATTTTTCTCCCATAAAAGTTCAATTTCGCTATGATCTAATGGCGTAGCTGAAAAACTCAAAGGGTTAATAACATTATCCTCAGTTATACCAGTAATAATTAATGAAAAATCCTGGTGGTCGTTTTCCAAACTATTTTTATGAGTAATAGTTATTGTATAAACTTCCCCGCCTACGGGCTCTTCAATTAAAATCTGTTCAATATTATCCCTGAAATTATCACCGGTAGTAGCATCATTTGATGGGTTTGCCGGATCGAGGATCCATGGCATATAAGTTGTGTTATCATGTTCTATTCTCATATCCAGGTCATTGACCAGCATAAGATCAGGCGGGTTCAAAGCTGGGCTCGGAGGTGTTCCTGCCGGGTCATTCCATGCTATTGTAGCTTTTAAAGGAGAAACCCCATCAGAAGTAACCGAAATTGTAGTAGTCTGCCCATCATTTAAAGTAAACTCTCTGATATTAAATTCACCTCCGGCTAATTCATTTTCACTCATCACTTCTGCAGCACGTTCTGTGTTCATTAATCCCCAGCCATAAATATAATCAGGCCCGGGATGATCACCCATTTCATCAGCTGTGTGTAAAATAAGGGCCTTCATTGTCGCCGAACGTAAAGGATTTTCTTCACCATGAAGATTTTTCTGGTGCTCAAGCAACAAACCAATAGAACCACTAATCATAGGACCTGACATTGAAGTACCGCTATACGACGAATATGAATTATCACTACCAGCAGTAGAGGAATAAACGCTAACACCTTTTGCAACAATATCAGGCTTTACCCTTCCATCATCCGTAGGGCCCCAACTGCTGAATGACGCCATGCTGCCAGTGGGAGCAACTGCACCAACTGACATAATATTTTTAGCATTCCCGGTAGTTGAAATACAATCATAACCGTCTTCACCCCCATCGAGATCTCTAATATCTTCGGATAAAACCCAATTGCCATTTTCAATAATCCAGTGCTCAACCGGTTGATTACTTGGGCCATTTCCCCTGTCATTACCGGCAGATTTTACTATAAGATAATTAGGCGCGTTATTGGCAATCTGATCCCAATTTCTTGCCGTTTGGTTATAAAAGCCAAACCTATAATCTTCAGTTGCACTAATACTGACATCTCCCAACCATGCCCATTTATCATCACCTCTTAAATTCCAACTCCAACCTGTAACTGTTCCATATGAGTGCTGGGAAACTTTTAGGCCTTCTGCAGCAGCTGACGACATTTGCGATGCATCATTATTCCAATCATATGCATCCAAATTTGCTTTGTATGACATCCCTTTGGCATCATTGTCTACCCCCCCGGCTACCATTGTACCGGCTACATGGGTAGCGTGATTACTTAAACTTGTAGCATCGTCAGCCTGGATAACTCTGTCCTGAAATTCCTGATGAGATAATCTTGTAGCTCCACCATCCCACATACCCAAAGTCTGACCTTCACCACTTAATGATAAACCTGCACTACCTCCTTCCCATACTTCACTGCTTTTTATCAAATCAGCACCACCATGATTATAAGTCGTATAATATATAGGAGTGCCGTCAACAAAACGTTGAATCTCAATAACCCTTCCATCTTCAAATTCTTTCCTTACAGGTATACCTAAAGAATCAGCTATCCTAACTGCCTCCTCTTTTGTTTCGATATACTTTTCTCCTAGCTCATACGACATAGTCCTTAAAAACTCTCTCTGTTCTAAAGTTTGTGAGAAAGCTGTACAGCAAAAGAAAAATAAAACTATCGTAAATAGTTTAGTGTAGAGATTTTTGTTTTTCATAAAACTGGGTTTTAATTAATAAAAAAATTACATGTAATAATTGTTTACAAAAGTGCAAATAAATTTTTTGTTAATTAGTTTTTTTTAGTCTTTTATATTGATAGCTTAAATTAAATATTTGTTTGTTTTTTTTAAAATTGCTAACAAAGCATTACATAAACCAGTAATTTCAAAAAGCAATTAAAATTTTACATAAACAAATAGGATACAAAAAATTTTGAATAGTAAAGTTAAAAAATACAAACATAGTTTTTTG
>SLSZ01000091.1 GCA_007130125.1 Bacteroidales bacterium | reverse complement strand
GAAGTTTATACCTTCATGGACAAGTTTTACCGCAACAACGGTGTAAGCCCGGGGCGGTCAGGTTTCGATGCATCACTTGAAGCGGAAGAGCTGGTTGCAGAAACCCGCAGCATGATGATGGAGCTGTTTAACGGCGACGGAAACCCCGACAGGCTAACATTCAGTTACAACGCCAGCGACTCACTGAACTTGATAATACAAGGGCTCGCCGAAAAAGGCGACCACATCATAACTACCAATCTGGAACACAATTCCGTTCTCAGGCCACTGCACCACCTTGAGCTGGCAGGTATTGCTGAAGTAACCCATGTGCCTTTTGACAAACATGGTTATGTTGACCCCGGCGATATCAAAAATGAAATAAAGTCAAACACAAAAATGGTTGTGGTAAACCACTGCTCAAACATAATAGGTACGGTACAGCCAATCGCCGAGATAGGCAAAATATGCAAGGATGCCGGGGTGCTGTTCGTAGTTGACGGTGCACAAGGTGCCGGAGTTATTGAAGTTGATATGCAGGCTATGGGCATTGATGTGTACGTGTTTACAGGTCATAAATCATTGATGGCACCAACAGGGATAGGTGGCTCATATGTGATGAAAAACGTTCCGGTAAAATACACACGCTTTGGAGGCACCGGAGTTCGCTCAGCACAACTTACACACCTCGAAGAGTTCCCCTACAGGCTTGAAGTGGGAACACTCAACATGGTAGGTGTTGCCGGGCTGAATGCAGGGGTTAAATGGATAAATAACAAAGGGATGGATAACATACATAACCATGAGCTGGCATTGTGGAATAAGCTGAGAAAAGAATTGCAAAGTATTGACAGGGTTGTCACTTATTGCGCCGAAAATACCAAAGACCAAAACCCCGTACTGAGTTTTAATATCGAAGGCATACCCGCCGGAGATGTTGGCATGATGCTGGATGTTGACTATAATATAGCCTGCCGCACAGGCTTGCAATGTGCACCAAAAGTACATGAACAACTGGGAACTATCGACATCAAAGGAACAGTAAGGTTCGGCATAGGCCCGTTCAACACCGAAGAACATATTGACAAAGCCATCACTGCCGTAAAAGAGATAGCAACAATGCATGCAGTTTTTTCGAAATGACTTTGGTGACTAATAATGATAGTCATTTTAGTCGAATTCCCGGAATAAAAATTAAAAACTGGAGAAAACACAAGCTATAATCTCAAAATCAGCCTAAATCCCGATGAACACAAAAGGTTTATCTGTGTCAGACAGCCTTCTTCACATCCACAGCATTCATCCCTTTTAAGCCCCGCTCAAGCCTGTATCTTACTTCATCTCGCTCACCGATGGAATCCAGGTGACTGTTGATATGTGTAAAAAAGCTTTCCTGGGTTTCTCTGTCCTTTATAAAACCATATCCTTTAGAGGTATCAAAATATGTTACAATGCCAGTACGATCTTTACCTTCGTCATCGTCTTCACGGGGAGGAGTACCCAGGGGAATATCTTCGGCTTTAATCTTTTTCCTTTTCCCGGGATCGGGGGGTGTATCAGTGATGTTTCCATGCTCATCAACATAAGCGATCATCTCATCTGCACTACTGCTGGCGCTAGCTTTGCGTTCTTCTTTTTTCTTTTGTTTTTCCTTTCTTTTCTTTATACGTGCCTGTTCTTTTTCTTTCTTATTGAGAGTTTGTTGCGATTTCCCCATGTAATTTGTGCAATTTAAGTAATTAAAATCAGTATAAAATATTTAACAGCTATCTGTGGTACAAAGATACAAAGAATACCTTGGCGTTTGACATAGAAAAACCCCTTCATTTTAGCAATAAAAAATCATTTTTACACAAAACAGCCCATAACATTACTGAGTTTATTATAACAACTGTTTGTACATTTTTCTTTTCTTGCATAAATAAACAGAAATGATATTGTAAACCCAAAAAAATATGCCGTCAACAAAAACAAGTTTTTAGTTATTGTTGACGGCAGAGGGCAAAACGGCCAACCCGTTTGCGCACACAATAAATTTTATATTATTCCTTTGTTTTTATTGTGCAGCCTATCGCTGTAGTAAAATCCGGATCAGGCTTTTCTCCGGCCAATAAAGCATTAATGGCATTTTCAAGGTATTTTTCCTTAACTTTTGATGCATCACGTGCATTGTCATCAATAGCTCCTATGTAAGCAACATAAAGATCCCCGTCTCTTCTTTCCAGCAAATATACGTGTGGAGTTCTTGTAGCTCCATATTGAGGGTATATTTCCTGGTCAGCATCAATTACATAAGGAAACGGAAAACCTTTTTCTTCTGCTCTTTTAATCATCTTTGTATATGAGTCGCGCGGCTCCACAATAGTATCATTGGGGTTTATTGCAATTAAAGGAAACCCCTTAGGCTCATATTTGTTGTGTAAATCAATCATTCTATCCTCGTATGCAACTACAAATGGGCAGTGATTACAGGAAAAAATAACAATAAAGCCCTTTGCGTCAGGAAAATCTGCCATTGACAAATAGTTTCCGTCAACATTAAGCAATCTGAAATCTGTAGCCTTGTCACCTACCTCATATCCCTGCGAAACAGCATTTGATGAATAGGCTAACACCAATGAAACTATCAAAATAATTTTTTTCATAATAGTAGTTTTTAATTTAATAATGGTTTTATTATAGATTCAAGCTCATCATACTTGAACTCTTTCCGGTAAAATTCCCTGAATCCTGAAGTATAAATAACTGTTGCCGGGATTGCACCATTCCATGAATCATCCACCAAAGGTATCCATCTGTTGGAATCAGGATCATCAAGCAAAACAACCTTTGATTCAACATTATGATTTTCAATGAAAGGGATTAAACGGCTTTCAATTTGGGTTGGAAAATCAAGGCTTACAAGCAACACTTTAACGTTATTGTCTTTGTAAATTTCCCAGATCTTTTCAAAAACCGGTATTTCTCGAATACATGGCGCACACCATGTAGCCCAGAAGTTAATAACATAAATATTATTGTCATCATTATACAGCCACTTCTCTTCAAACTCTTCAAAATCAAGAGTTTCGATATTATGAGGCGGGCTGGAAAAACTATCAACAATAATTATACTGAAAAGCAACAATAACAAGATTGTTTTTGCCATAATATTATTTTTTCGATTAAACTAACACAAGTATAACAAAAAACTACAGATTTTGTTTTTGGTTTTAATCTCAAGTTAAAATAATACCCAGGCAAATTAGAGTTAAACAATTATCGTTTTATTATTTTCCTGCTGGCAATACCATTATTGGTAATTATTTTCACAATATAGAAGCCGCCGGCCAAATGGCCAATGCTTGTTTGTGTTATCATACCCTGTAAATAAAAGCTTTTCACTACTTTTCCTTCCGAATCAAATATTACTGCTTTTGCATTTTTGTAATCGGGAAATTCAATATATAAAATATCATCAGTCGGATTGGGGGTTACTTTTAGTAGTGATTGAAGTTCATGCATATAAGCTGCCGTTGTTGTATTCAGGCAAAGAGTGTCTAGATAAAAGAAGGCGTCTATCTCACCACCACTTCCCAGTGATTCACCTCCTAACCCGGCTGCACCACCAGTACCCAATACACCTCCGCTATTTATTTCGCCACCACTTCCAACCTTACAACACGAGATACATTCGTCATCAAACCACGCTACAAATATATCCCTGGAATAGGAACTATGGTGTGTTCTGCCGGTTACTATATATTTTTCCGGCTCTACTTCAACCAGGCTGAAAGCCATGTGAACTCCGTTACTACCCAAAGCACACGTCCACAAAACATCACCCTGCATATCCATCTTAATTACATACGCATCCATATTAGAACCTCCAAAAGTCATGGTTTCCCCTGCGGCCAAGATATATCCATCACTTGTAATAATTACATCATCAAGTCTCTCATAATTAAAGCCTCCAACAGTTCGTGTCCACAAGCTGTCGCCCTCTGCGTTAAATTTAATAATATAAGCGTCTGATGCATCAAGGTCTCCTGCAAGACCTGCACCGTATGAATGTGTTAAGCCCACTACCACAAAATCCCCATCAGGAGTTTCTGCAACGCCATAAGCATAATCATCTTTTTCACCACCAATAGTACGTGTCCATAATAAATCTCCGGATTCATCTAGCTTAAATACATACACAGATGATCTTCCCGGACCATATGAAGCTGTACCGCCAACAACTAACAATCCTTGATCATTTGTCTCTATGATGTCTTCTGCTACATCACCTAAGTTACCACCTACCATTCGGGTCCAAACAATATTACCAGAGTTATCAAGCTTAATGACCCAGGCATTTTGATACCAGCCCCCTTCTACATAAGAGTAACCGGCAATTGCAAAGCCACCATCATAAGTTTCCACAACAGAGTGAGCCCTGTCGTTCCTATCATCACCTGCACCATCTATGACTTGCGTCCATAAAATGTCACCATCAGCATTAAACCGCACAACATATACATCATGAACGAATGTGCCATACGATTGTGTAGCACCAACTGCCAAAAAACCGCCGTCACTTGTTTGAATGCCAGAAAAACCATAATCCCATGATTCTCCTCCAACCGAACGTGCCCATATCAACTTCCCTTCATCATCCAGGCGAACACAATAAAGATCAGTAGCACTATCGGATAACTCTGGATCACTTGTATAACCGGTTATAAAAAATCCCCCATCATCAGTTTTAATTATACTGTTACCAGTACTATTATCATTTATATGGCCGATATTAAAACAGCCTTCCTGGGCTTGTAATAAATTTATAAAAAAAAGAAAGCCCAATAACAATAAACCAATGTTTTTAGTAGTTTTATTCATTTTTTTTCATGTTTAATTAATATTTTTAGTATTTCTTTGTAAATTTAAAATAAATAATTAATGTTAAGCAATTTTGAATAAAAATTATATCAGAATAAATCATTTTATTAAATTCTTAAAACTGAAGTTTTGCATGCTTTTTACACTTTGAAGTGAAAACGAATTGAGTTTAAGGAATTGGAGAAAATGGTGAAAAATATCAGCAAAATGACTATTTTTGTGTTATAGTGGTCAAAAAACGCTATAATTCACACTTGAAGTGCTCAACTTTTTTTTACACATAATTGTTATAAAGAAAGTTGGGCTTTTGGGTTTATACCAATTATACTTTCACCTTTTGCAATCCCTCTTTATGCTTTGTCACGGCAACTCATAGAGCAGCTCAAAAGGCAATAGGTACCGGAAAACGAGGCACTTTCCGTATAAGTGTCAACAAACAAATGCTGAATATCAAAATCCACAAAAAACACTTTATTTATGCAGGTAATAGAAAATACATGGATAACCATGAGTGACGGCACCAAGCTGGCTGCCAAGATCTGGCTTCCGAAAAATGCCGAGAAGAACCCGGTGCCGGGGATTCTGGAATATATCCCTTATCGTAAACGAGATCTGACTGCCTATAACGATCATAAGCTGCACGGGTATTTTGCAAAGAGCGGATATGCGGGCATACGTGTAGACCTGCGTGGCAGCGGGGATTCTGAAGGTATTCTGCGGGATGAATACTTGCAACAGGAGCTAAATGACGGTGTGGAAGTGATCAAGTGGATTGCTTCACAACCATGGTGCGATGGCAATGTGGGCATGATCGGCATTTCATGGGGAGGATTTAACGGCCTGCAAATAGCCGCATTGCAGCCACCGGAATTAAAAGCAGTCATTACCGTAGCTTCCACCGACGACAGGTATGCTGATGATGTACATTACATGGGGGGTTGCCTGCTTTCCGACAACCTTTCATGGGCTTCGGTAATGTTTGCCCATACCAGTTGCCCACCTGACCCAAAAATTGTTGGAGAAAATTGGAGGGACATGTGGAAAGAACGTTTGGAAGGAAGCGGGCTCTGGCTGAAAAAATGGCTGGAGCATCAGCGCCGTGACGATTACTGGAAACATGGTTCCGTTTGTGAAGATTATAACGCCATTAAATGCCCGGTAATGGCAGTAAGCGGTTGGGCAGACGGGTATTCCAATACCGTATTTCGCCTGATGGAAAACCTGAAAGTACCCCGAAAAGGAATTGTTGGAGCCTTCGGACATAAATATCCCCATATGGGAGGCCCGGGCCCTGCAATAGACTTCCTAAAAAAATCTGTGCGCTGGTGGGACCAATGGCTTAAAGGCATAGACAACGGGGTTAAAGATGAGCCCATACTCAGTCTGTGGGTACTAGATACAGTATCACCCCTTACATCCGATCGGCCAGGCCGTTGGGTAGATGAGGCATCCTGGCCCTCCCCGCAAGTAGAGGAAAGGGAATACAAGCTGCATTCCCTTCGGGTGGGATCACGTGTAAACCCTTCAACAGAACCGGATAGCCTGAAAATAAAAAGCCCTTTAAATGTGGGGTTATTTGGTGGAAAATGGTGCTCTTATTCAGAGTCGACTGACTTGCCCAGCGATCAAAGGGAGGAAGACGGTGGTGCACTGGTATTTGACAGTCCCGTATTGGAAGAGGATTATGAGATTCTGGGAAAGCCTTACCTGAAACTGAAGTTGAAATCCGACAAACGCGTAGCCCAGGTTGCTGTACGATTATCGGATATCGGGCCTGACGGCCGGGCAACCCGTGTAACCTTTGGACTACTCAACCTAACCCATCGGGATAGTAACGAGGAGCCACAGGAACTGAAGCCCGGAAAAACATACGAGGTTGCCGTACCAATGAACTACATAGCCCAGCGTTTCCCGGCCGGAAACCAGATCAGGGTATCCATTTCCACTTCTTATTGGCCCCTGGCATGGCCTGCCCCGGAATCAGCCACATTGACCATTTACCCGGCAGAAAGCTCCCTGGTACTGCCAAAAAGAAATATTGCCAAAAGAGATACTTCTGAAAAAGCACTGGAAAAACCCGGCCCGTTGGATGAACTGGAAACCACCCTGTTGGTACCTGCCAAAAGGGAATGGATCGTGGAACAAAACCTGGCTACCAATGAAGTTACCCAAAAAATAATAAACAACGATCCACAGTACCGCTTGGATCATATAGATTTGGAAATAAGAAAAGATGCTGCTGAAAGTTATTCATACAGCAACAACAAGTATGAAACGTTAAGAGGACAGGTAAAAGGGGTTCGTGAATTTCGAAGGGAGGGATGGAAGATTAAAACCATTACCCGTACCATCCTTACCTCTACCACGACCCATTTTGTGATCCGGGCCACGCTTGACGCTTACGAAGGGGATGTAAGGGTATTCAGCCGATCATTTGATGAAAGCATACCCAGGGATATGGTGTAATTAATCAGAAACCATTAAAAAAGAATATGAATGATACGAAAAAAGGTTTTCACAATCGATTTATATCATTTCTGCCCGGAAGGTACTTTTTGGACAATATTTTCACCGTACTTTATCCCGGCAAGAAAATACTTAAAAAATATGATTGCACGATTAATTCCTTTACCTTTAATATTTAAAATGAAAATCCGGTAAGGTATTGTGAAGAATTAACTTTAAAAAATAATTTGTAACTTTATTTGTATTATTTTTAAATCAATAACGATAAGTAAATGGCTAAAAAGAAGAAAGTTTTCGTTGTAGGGCTGGACGAATTTAATCTATCACTCATTAAACAACTTCCTGAAAGCAAGGAATGTGAAATACTTCCCGCCGTTGAGTTTTCTGAAATACGGGGTGTTGATGATTTTTCCATACAAGAACTTCTGAAAAAAACCGAAAAAAGGGTTAAAGAAGCTGGTGGGATAGATGCCGTGGTTTCTTACCTGGATTTTCCCGGCTCGGTAATGGTCCCTATCATTGCGCAAAAATACAAGCTACCCGGCCCCAGCCTGGAAAGTGTTATGAAATGTGAACATAAATACTGGAGCCGCCTGGAGCAACGTGAAGTAATACCAGACAATATCCCAAAATTTAAAGCTTTTGACCCATTTGATGAAAAAGCTTATGACAAAATTGGCTTTAAACCGCCATTCTGGATCAAACCTGTCAAATCATATCACTCTTACCTTGCTTATAAAATAAAAAACCAAAAGCAGTTTCATGAATGCATGAAAGAGGTGTGTGAAAATATTGATTATATGGTAGAGCCATTCAGTTATATTGCTTCTGAATTTGGAATGCCCAAAAAAATATCTGAATCAAAAGAAAAGATGTTTGCCGAAACTCCTATTTCCGGGCGTCAATGCACTGTGGAAGGATATACTATTGACGGAGATGTGTTGATCTACGGCCTGGTAGACTCTGTCAACCATAAAAAATATCCTTCGTTTGTACGGTATCAATACCCTTCAAACCTGCCATATGAAGTGCAATACCGTATGTCAGACTTGTCGCGCAAAGTGATTAAACAGATCGGGTTGACGAATTCGGCATTTAATATTGAGTATTTCTACAATGAGGAAAAGAATAAAATCTATCTTTTAGAGGTGAACCCCCGCATGTCTCAATCTCATGCCGACATGTTTGAAAAAGTGCATGGCATATCACATCATCATGTTATGCTTAATCTTGCTCTTAACCGAAGGCCCAGGCCTCTGGAAAACGATGGTGACTTCGAAGTGGCTGCACATTTTATGCACCGAACTTTCAAAGCAGGTATTGTAAAAAAAGCCCCAGCCAAAAAAGAAATTGAGAAAGTCAAAAAAAAATACCCGGAATTAGAAATAAAAGTTACAGTTAAAGAAGGAATGGATCTTAATGATATTGAAGAACATCACATTGACAGTTACAGTTATGTATTGGCTTACATCAACCTGGGTGGACAAAGCCAGGAGGAACTTCTTGAAAAATACAATGATGTAGTGGAACACTTGTCATTTGAGATAGAACCTGTAAAAAAATAATTTATGGACAAACTTGTCACCGTAGCAACTTTTACATACCCCTCAGAAGTTGCTGTTATAAGAGGGCGATTGGAATCGGAAGGTATAGAATGCTTTGTGAAGGACGAAATTACCGCACAGGTACACAATTTTATTTCTAATGCCATTGGAGGAGTTAAACTTCAAGTAAGGCAAAGCGATGTAATACGGGCCACAGAAATACTTAAAAAAGGTGGGTACCTTGATGAACCGGATCATGGGCATTCGGAATTCAAAAAAAATATTGATAGCATTACCGGGCGTATTCCATTGATAAGAAAACTTAGGATTGAACTGAGAATGACAATATTTATTTTGGTTTTCCTGGCAGTATTGCTTTTTATCATTTACCTGCTTTCCATTTCTGCTACACAAGACCTTTACAGGTGAAAAAACAGTCTTTAAAAGTTTAGTATTATCAAAATATTAACACTTATTTTACTAAGATTAAAGAACCGGATCCGAGTCTAAAAAATAAGTTTATGTTTTCAAAACAACCTCTTATAAAATGCATAAAAAGGCGTTGTAGAAAAAATTATTAATAAAAATCATTATGTTATACTCCTACCCTAACTTAATAATAATGAAAAACAAATTCAGTTGCAACTTCAATCATCTCCTTTCAAGCCTGAGGAATCAGGTATTAATTAAGAATAGAAGCAAATACAATCTATCTAAGTTATCTGCTATAATATTGATCATTATATTATTATGTTTTACAAATTTCAGTTGCAACAATGAGCAAAACAGTCAATCCGTTCAGTCAAAGCATGAAGTGGCAAGCCTGGATACAATACTTACCTGTCTTGGAAATATATTTGTTAATAAGATTGATGAGAACTACCATGCAATTATAAATTTCACTGTTACGGATCGAGATATTGCCCTTCACATAATAATACAAAACAATCAGCTGCAGGTTTACGATAAGCTCCATGGTGATGCAAACTTTACATTTAAGTCATCTTTGGAACATTATAATAAAATTTACCGCGGAGAGATCACAGGTTTTACATCTATGGGAAGAGCCAACATGTCTGATAAAACGCCATTAGACTTTGAGCTCCATGAGCCTGTAACTGACAATCCTATGAATGACTTAATGTTTTTTGTTCAAAGGTTTTTCAATCCTTCTCCTAATGATAAAGTTATTTTATCCAGGAGAAATTCAAGAATTGTACATGGAGGACATGCTATTCCTCTCTTCTATCAAAAGACTGAAGAGATAGGAGTACGTAGCGCTTGGTATCAAATTAATAAAGGTCAACAAGTGAATGAACCAGGTGACACCAATACTTTTCCCCAGTATTTTATCATTACAAAGGGTATGGGTTTTGCCAGGATAGGAAATGACACACTCCGGGTGAAAGAAAATGAAGCATATTATATAGCCCCGGGGCTGGATCATATATTCTGGACAGACTCTGAAAAGCCAATGGAGATGATATTCCTGGCCTGGGGCAAAGGAGCCTGAGAATTCCAACCTACCAGGTATTAAGAACAATCCTAAATTGAACCATTTGAAAAAACTGAGAAAACGTTATAAGCGGGTAAATTCCCAAAAGATATCTATTAGTCATATTAAGCCTCTGTTTCGATGGATAATAACACAGATCCCAGGCTGCTTGGGCAGGCCCCGGTCCATCATACCTTGACGCTGAAGGAAGCAAACATTTATATACCAACCGCACAAAGAGGACACTTGTGGAAAACTCTGTTTTCATGGCATCCATCTTAAAGAAAAATAAAATAACAACAAACCTTTTGGAAGTTGAAAAAAAGGCTGTTGCAGAAAGCAGAAAATATAATGAGATAGATTGGCGTGATCTGAAATAATTAACCATCTCATAATTAGCTGCAAACAGCTACAAAAAAATTTTCAAAAATTATGAGGCCAACATAAATCAAAGTGTTTTTTTGATAATCGCAGCTTCTAATTATTATTTTTTCATAATTTAGTGCAGGCAATTTTAAAATAATCATTATGCTGGTAAGGCATTTTTTTATCAACAATAATGCGTATAATTCATTCATCATGGCGATTACCACCAACTAAAAAGGCAATATTATGGAACTTAAATTATCCGAGATCTATGAGATCCTCTATATTACTATTGGCGGCTTTGGCGTGGTAGTAATTGTTTGGGGTGTAATAATAACCGTTTTCAGGCTTTTAAAACTGGAATTACAGAGATTTAAAAAGAAGTCTGTATACCATGAACGCGAATCGATCAGGCATCTGTTCGCATCATATTTATTGCTTGCGCTGGAATTTCTAATTGCGGCTGATATTATTGCCACAGTCATACATCCTACTTTTGAAGAAATTGCAATCCTGGCCAGTATTGTAGCCATCAGAACGGCAATAAGCTACTTCTTGGAGAAAGAAGTTAAAAGTTTTAACAAAGCGAAATAATAAACAAACCATATCAGTTGGGAAAACACAATCTTTGTGTTTAAAAAATGAATATAAACTCGCTGCAATACCCGAACCTGATACTTTTTTTAATTAACCCGTTAATAGTTTTTTTATTTAACCATAGGTTTAAACTCAACATATTCCGGACAAAAAAATCAAGGTCTTCCTGCCGTCCGGCACTGCGCCCAATTTAATTCAACCCAGAACCAATCTGGTTTAATTAAATTCTTTTCCTGGAATTACCACCACCCCTTTTCCCCTGGTAGCTGCTACAATTGTAAAAAAGATACTTTTAACAGGACGGTTTATTACTTTGTTGACGGGGATTTCCAGATCCTTAGTGGAAACGCTATGAGGGGTGATAACATAAATTATTCCCCTTATTGTAGAAATTACATAAGTTCGGCTTTGCCCCATATAACTTATACTGGTTTTCCAGTGCCCCGGATTATCTGTTTTACGTCTTTTAAACATATTATCTCTATCGGCAATACTCCAGAAGTAAATACCATCATCACCTACCGAAGTAAGGAAAGCAGTATCCGGGTCAAAAGCCAGGTCACGCACCCAGTCTGTATGGTCTTTAAGTTTGGTTATAATCTCTCTATCAATTACATCGTACATATATATGTTTGAGTCACCACCGCCTGATGCCAGCATCTTTCCGTCAGGACTGAAATTTACCACCATCACGTCATCTTCATGAGCACGAAACTCTTCTATGACTGACAAATTAGACAAGTCATAAAGAATCACAACATTATCAGTAGCGCCTGATGACATGTATCGGCTGTCTGATGAAATACTGATACTTGTAACAATACCATTATGATTATTGAAGGTAGTTAGAATATCTCCGGATATTAAATCCCAAACAACGACAATACCATCTTTAGATCCACTAACAAGCATAGTACTGTCGCCTGATATCTCAACGGCCATGACATGATCTGTGTGCCCTCCTTTAAATTCATTTACCAACTTTCTTTCATCAAAATCATAAATTTTTACAGAGTGTTTATCTGCTATAGCAATGATTTCACCATTAGGTGAAAAGCAGACATCATAAATAATCTTACTGTCCGTATAAAAAGCTGAATCTTGTCCGGACAAGGAGGATACTGGCAAAAACTGAAATAAAACTAAACAAAAACCGGCAATATATCTCATGTTTTATAATGTTTTTAGTAGAAAAATCTTTTATCTTCATTAAACCTAAAGAAGACGCCAAGCTTTATATAGTTAGCGGAAAACTTTTTGTCCGGAAAAAGTAAATTATCATTTGTACCGTTGGTTTGTATTGAATAACCAAGAAGCAAACCTGTCCTGGGATTTATAACGAACTTTACTCCTGTTGTAGCTTTTACGCCATAAAAAACGCTTGATTCTTTCAAAAGATCTTCAGAGACAGCATCACCGGGTATAACCAAAAGCAGAGGATCTTCAAGGGTAAGTCTTGAAATTCCTATCCCCGGTGCAACTTCCAAAAAAATCCGAACACGGTTTAACAGGCCCAGGTCTTTAGCAGGAGTATGCAGTCTTAATAATGGTGAAACAAATAATTGGTAGTTTTTAGATTCGGAATACTCCGAATATTTTGCATATTCCCAGCTGCCGGCCCATTGATTGCTCATACTTAAACCGGCACTCAAATAGGTATTAAACCTGTATGTGCCCCCAATTACAAAACCATATGAACCTGCATAATTGGAAAATAGCGATGGCATCATAAAACCATTATCTTTAACCATGCTCTCTCCTGAAAAACTCCCTGCTATTAAATCCACATGCAAAGTAACCTTGTTTTCTATAAACTGAGCTTTAAGATTTGATGCTGTAAAAAAGGCCAAACACAGTATCGCCAAAAAAACATATTTGGCCATTTTATTGTTCTCTTTTAATATCATTTATATATCCTTTTTGTTTTGTAATCTATTATACATCAATTTAAAGTTTTGACAAACAGGTCAATAACAATCACAATTAAACGATGCTTATTCACATACTTTATAAACCCGGCTTAGGCAAATGTTCCAGGTCAATAATGCTTTAATTTTCATCACTCACGCCTCTAAAATACACTACCCGGCCATAAACAACAGTTTCTTTTTCTTTTACAAAAGCTCTAACAAAATAATCTTCACTCTCTTTAAAATCATACCTGACTTCTCTTTTAAAATCATCGGCATTTGGCCTCCCACGGGCAATGATATTTGCATTTGTCAATACAGGATTTTCGTGGGTAGCCCAAACAAACCCATGATCAATAATATCATTGTTTTCCCAATCCAGGACCCTCCCATGAAACACAGCTCCCCCTGGAGTAATGTTAGTTACCTCCCCGGTGTGAACTACTGGAATATCAAATTTTCCTTCCTTTTTACAGGAAGTTGTCACTATAATAAGCACAATCAAAGCAGCAAAATAAAATATTCTCATTGTATCCCTATTTAAACATTAAAAATAATAATTCAAGCTCAATAAAAATGCAACAACATATGAAAACCAAAATTATATGCCTCAAAAATATAACAAATATTAAACATTACAAATGCTTCCATTATTTTTATTTAACAAAGTGCATCTGAAAAAGTATTTTTATTCACTGGTGTTCGAATAAAATCTTTTGAAACGCATGAATATCAATACTGATAACAATTTTATTAAAATTGATTGTTTCGTTGGTAACACATACATTTCTTTTATACCAACAAGATCTTAAGACACCAGTGTGCTCAAAGGTTTAGAAAACCAACACTATCAGCTTTGCGGGCCTTAGCAAACTGGTGTCTTCATGGCTATAATTTACTTTAATCTGACGATAGTGATTTTTATTAATAAAGCGTCTGGCGTGTTTATTGGAAAGATAAAAACAAGTAAAATACATTTCACGGTATTAATGGCTAAAAATGCCTTCTAACTCCCGTATATAAAAAAGCCCGGCCAGCCTTTCGGCCAGCCGGGCACCCAATTAACCTTAACCAAGAACCAATCTGAGTTAAGTAGTACAAAAGTAAACAATTTTTTAATAAAAAACCAAAAAACAAACAAATTTTTAGTATTAAATTTAATTTTTATTAAACAAATTAATCAAAAACAACATGAGCTATGTTTTTAAACCATGTAGTTTATTTCTTTCAATTATAATTACAAGTAAAGAAACGGCAGTTATTTTTATGCAAATTTAAGTTTTATTGCTACATTTGTCAAACAGGACAAAACAAATCGTAATCGCTACAAATTTTATAAACAAATGCAT